>JAIXPZ010000041.1 GCA_027486005.1 Legionellales bacterium | reverse complement strand
GATCTCAAAGGTCTCTCTAAGTGCCCACATCTATCTACTATCATATTATTAAAGATCTTCCCATTCCTAAAAACGGGCCCGCTCATGGCAGGACCGGTATTCTACATGCATACAGGTTCATGTCAACACTCATTTGAATATTTTTTTATAAATACTTTTTGACACCCTGATGAACATTCGTTACCGTTCAACACGTCAAGCAAATATTACCCATTAAGGATATTTTTCATGGCCGAAAAGAAAAGTAAAAATTTTGAGCAAAAAATATCGGAAATAGAAAAAATAGTCTCAAGCCTCGAGCAAAAAAACTTAGAACTAGAACAATCTCTTGAGCTATTCGAGAAAGGAACTGCGCTTATACGTGAGTGTCAAAAAACACTGCTCTCTGCTGAGCAAAAAATTTCTAGCCTAAACATCGATATACAAAATGAATCTAAAAGAGACGGAATAGCATGAAAACCCTCGTGACACTAGAAAAAGTGCAGCAACACATCGATCAAGTTATTTTACACTATCTGCCCAAAGAAGACACAGATTACTCACAGCTCAACAATGCACTACACTACACCATCTTCAATGGCGGAAAGCGCTTACGCCCAGCCTTAGTTTATTTTACCGGAGAAATGTTTGGCGCCACCCTTGAATCACTTAACCCAGCAGCATGCGCAGTAGAAATGGTTCATTGCTTCTCATTAGTGCACGATGACCTTCCCGCTATGGATAACTCCGATTATCGACGCGGAAAACTGAGTTGTCATAAAGTTTTTGGTGAAGATGTTGCAATTCTAGCGGGAGACACATTATTAACACTATCTCTGGAGATTTTAAGTGATATACAAAACGCTCCACTTTCTCACAGCGTCCGCCTTGCCCTAATTCATGCGCTATGTAAAGCAACTGGCGCGGAAGGCATGGTTGGCGGACAAATTATGGATATCAAAAATTCAGCAAAATACAACCAACGACAATTAGAAAAACTACATCAACTGAAAACGGGCGCCTTAATAAAAGCCAGCATCTTGATGGGAGCGCTATGCTCACCCTCTCCGATAACCCCAGAGACATTTCAACGCCTAAATAATTTTGCAGATACTCTAGGGCTTTTATATCAAGTATGCGATGACATTCTTGACGTCATCGCAGACGAAACACTTCTAGGAAAAGCGACGGGGACGGATCAAAAACTCGGCAAAGGCACTTATGTTGACTTGCTTGAGTTAGAGGGCGCACGTCAATATGCTTCAGACCTTCGTCATAAAGCTTGCCAGGCACTTCATTTAATGGAGAAAAGCGAGCCATTGCAATATATTATTAATTACGTTTATGAACGTACACTTGCCAGCTAGTTGCCTGTTCAACACTTTTACGATAACGTAGACCATAACTTCGCTAAGGATTTTCAGCATGCACTGTCCTTTTTGTCCAGAAACTGACACAAAAGTAATCGATTCTCGACTCAGCCATGATGGTATCCAGGTTAGACGGCGCCGGGAATGCCTGGCGTGCTCGGAACGCTTTACCACCTTTGAGTCTGCCGAGTTTGCCATGCCGCGCGTCATCAAGAGCAGTGGAGCTCGTGAGATTTTTGAAGAACAAAAAATGCGCATGGGTATTATGCGCGCCCTAGAAAAACGCCCGGTAGACACTGCACGAATTGAAGAAGCCGTACAACACATTATTCGCAAATTACGCGAAATGAATGAATCAGAAGTAAACGCCAGTTTCATTGGTGAGCTAGTTATGGCAGAATTGCGCGAACTAGATCAAGTCGCTTTTGTACGATTTGCATCTGTATATCGCAGTTTTCAAGATATTAATGAATTTAAAGATGTCGTTAACCGACTTAACTCCACTACCGAAGAAAATAACTAATGCATGACTCTATTGATTTAAAAGGCCGTCGTAACGCGAGAAAGCATTCCATTCAAGCGATTTACCAATGGCAACTCACACAATTTAGCATTCGCGAAATTGAGCAACAATTTCAGGATGATTATCTTGGAAAACGTGTTGATACAGCATATTTCCAAACTTTATTACATGAAGTGCCGACAAATATCACTCAAATCGATGCAGCCATCACAACACATGTTTCTCGACCCATGCAAGATATCGATCCAATCGAACTTGCGGTATTGCGCCTCGCAACATTCGAGTTACTCTTTCGCGTTGAAATCCCCCACCAAGTGGTGATCAACGAAGCTTTAGAGCTAGCCAAGACCTTCGGCTCACAAGACAGCCATCGCTTCGTCAATGGTGTGCTCGATAAAGTGGCGCGGATTGCACGCCCTATTGAATTTTCTTCCGCCTTCAAAAACTAATCTGAGAATTTTTCATGTTATTTAAACAAGCACAACTTTTTTCTTTTAACAAAACCTTACCGGCACAATTGAGCTCCCTACTTCCTAAGCTTGAGCCGCTGATATTTAAAAATTGCCCGCCAAGCTTCTCATCCAGCCACGGCTGGGTTGCGCCGACAAAAGAAAGCGATGCCCCTCTTGTATATAGCATGGGGCATTACTTACTATTTAGCCTGCAGTTTGAAGAAAAAGTATTGCCGGCAGGCGTCATTAAAAAAGAACTAGAAACTAAAATTAACGAACTTCAACAGAAAGAAGATAGAAAGATTTATTCCAAAGAAAAAAAGAACTTGCGCGATGAAGTCACCATGACATTATTACCGCGTGCTTTTACGCAAATATCGCAAATCTATGCGCTCATCGACACTAAACGCCAATGGCTCATTACTAACACGTTACAAGCGGATAAAGTTAAAGCGCTAACCTCATCGTTTAAAAAATGTTTTGACATTGATGTCACCCCATTAAAATTAAAGAAAATTTCATATTTGTTAACACAATGGGTCAAGCAAAACGAAGCACCCGAAGGCATTGAAATCTTAGATCAATGTTTTTTACAAGACCCAAACTCTATGAAACGCACGATTCGCAGTCAATCACAAAGCTTATCGTCACCCCCATTACAAGCGTTAATCGAGTCTGGTCTAGAAGTAAAGCAATTGATGTTAAGTTGGCAAGAAGCTGTCAAATTCACTCTGACTGATTTTATGCATCTTAAAAATCTTCGTTACACCGATGAAGCGCTGGCTGACGTTGAAGATGACGCAACAGAATCCGCATTAGATCGCTTTAATACGGATTTTGTGATGATGGTGAAAACACTGGATTCGTTGTTTTTAATGTTGATTGAAAATTTTGCAGATAAATAACATACAGCAACAAAAACATAGCCCGCCACTCAGCTAAATTAGTTGCGATAAAAATGTCAGTAACGGGACGATTTTTGGTGTTTTTAAATCAAAACAATCTCGCTGAACAAATGGCAAGTCTGCAGCAACTTGCAGCACATGCGGCACCTCAAGTTGTCGATCAAAATAATGAAGATTTGGACTGAGATGGCCAGAGCCAGAAGATTTTACTTCCAACATTAACCATGGTTTTTTATTTTTAGTGACAAGAAAATCCACCTCCCTTTTTTCTTTATCACGTAAATAATGGAGATTATATTCACCCAGACCAATATCCGTCCAAAAATGTACCGCTTTCAACAAGTGACACGCCACCAAATTTTCAATTTTTGCACCAACATCATCAATAACCGACCAATCCCACAAATAAACTTTAGGTTCTTTCAATAAAGATCGCGAAATATTTTGAGACCAAGGGGTTATTGTAAAACTATAATAAAGATTATGTAACACAGACATCCAATTCCGAACAGTAGGCTCGGATACTCGCACTTTTTTTGCAAGCTCGCTATATTGTGTAAGATTGCCTGCCTGGCGAATTAACAAATGCGCCAATAATTCCAGCTGCTCTACCTGATGAATACGAGTTGTTTCTCGAAGATCTTCTTGAAAAAGCTGATCATGTTTTAATTTAACCCATTTTTGATAAAAACGCTGATTCGCATTGAGATAAGGTTCTGGAAAACCACCAAAATTTAATAGATTATTCCAAGCCTCTGATGCCATTTCTTGAGGTGAAACAGTCTCACGCTCAACATTAGTACGCCCTAAAATTTCTGCAACCGATAATGGATGAATACGATATAAAAAATACCGCCCCATCATACTATCACCTCCACGCCGAAAAACATTCAATTTGGCACTGCCAGTGATTAAGAACTTGTATGAATCTTCCATCACATCAAAACAACCTTTCAATAGAGATTTCCAATGCTTATATTTATGAATTTCATCTAAAATAATCACTGACGTTTTATTTTTATCGGAAATAATATCCGTTTGAACTTTATTTAAACCCGATAAAATCAATTCACGATGCTTGACGTTATCCCAATTAAAGTATTGAAACGAATGACTCGCTACACTTGCTTTGCTTAAAGTTGTTTTTCCCGCTTGCCTAGGCCCAGACAAGAAAACCATTTGCCTGAATTGATCCAAATGCTCTTGAATAATTTTTGTGTAAATGCGATTCATTCTTCACCTCACTGTATCAGACCACTATAAATTATCGTTTATAATAGTCAAGACCATTATAATATTGACTTTATAATAGTCTTAAATTTTTAGCTAAATTTTGTAAGTAAACACAACTACATACGCATTTTTTCGAAATGTCCAAAAAACTGTTACGAAGCCGGGGTGATGCAACAGAATCCGCATTAGATCGTTTTAATACGGATTTTGTGATGATGGTGAAAACATTGGACGCGCTGTTTGTCACGCTAACAGAACAGTTTATTTCCTCAGAATAATTTGGCTGTTTCGCTGATGCACCTGCACTTGAGCGCCTTGCATAAATTGAAACGAAGCATATGAAATTCTTATCAAATCAGCGAGTTCTTCTGATAAATCAAATCCTTATGTTATTTTTGTACCCTACAAAGGGAAACGCGAATTTATGCTTGATTCTTAATGTTATCTTAAGAAACCAGAAGTATGATTGACCATATTCTTCATATAGAAAAGCAAATACTGTGTTACTACGTAATAAAATGCAACGATTAAGCCAAGCATCTCAATGTCATACTGCCAAAGAATGCGGAACATTAATTGCCAATATGCTAAATCTTAATCTCACAGAATCACAGAAAGAATCGCTTATTGGAAACATAAGTGATTTTATTACTCGCGTTAATTATGAAAATCGAATAGCGTACCAAAAAAGTGCAAGAGCACTTGTCGTCTTAATGGATGAACTAACTATTTCTCTCCGCGACTTTGCCTTCGAAGACTGGATAAAGTTCTTTAACAATCTTGATTACCTCAAAATGGATGCTTTAATGAGAGCGAATACTAATAATAAAATAGCCTCTCGATTAACGCCTCTTGGCACTCTCCCTGTAGCTTACAAATTATTTACCGCTGGAATTTCTAGCATCAACGCCTTCGATTATCCTCTTTTAGGATTTGTTGCTCTGAGCATGATTGGTCAACTCAATTATAAGCCGTTACTAGAAGTTCAGGAAAATAAACAATTTATCAGTAAAAATGATATTAAGTCAGCGTGTCTTCTCTCAGGTTTACTTGTAATAGCCTCTATAACTTTACCTGGACTGTCCGATTTACAGCTGTTAACAACAACTATCACATTATTCTGCGCTTATCAATATGCTACGTTTAACTCAGCTAGGTTGCCAAAAAGCGCCCTAGAACATTTTGGGCGTCACCCGCTAACAGGCATCGTCTCAATAGCCACTTTCTTTCAAAAAGACCTCCCTACTTGGGTCGCAGAAACAACTCGAAATGCACCGCAACGTTAAATCATCTTTACGACGCGACAATCAGGTCATAAGATAAGCAATTTAATCAGCTGTTGTTTGAGCTTTCGCCCAATTATTGTGATCTTTATAATTTATAAACAGGAAATTGCTCACACAGCGTCAACACATCGTCCCGTACTCGCATAATCACTGCTTCATCTTGCCAGTGAGTTAACACATCCGCTACCCAATGTGCCACTTGCGCCGCTTCTTTTTCACCAAACCCCCTCGTAGTAATTGCAGGAGAACCCAGTCGTAAACCACTGGTCACAAATGGAGATCGCGGATCATTCGGTACCATATTTTTATTCGCAGTAATATTAGCACGACCTAACACAGCCTCCGCTTCTTTACCTGAAATGTCTCGACCAATCAGATCCACCAACATCAAATGATTTTTTGTGCCGCCAGAAACGATTTTAAATCCACGCGCGATTAATGTTTCTGCCATAATTTTCGCATTTTTAACGACATTTTTTTGATACACTTTAAACTCTGGTGATAAGGCTTCTTTAAACGCCACTGCTTTTGCCGCAATGATATGCATCAACGGGCCGCCCTGACAGCCAGGAAAAATAGCAGAATTTAATTTTTTAGCGAGCTCGTCATTTTTACGCGCAAGAATAATTCCACCGCGAGGGCCGCGCAATGTTTTATGCGTTGTTGAAGTCACAACGTCAGCATAAGGCAGCGGATTAGGATATACGCCAGCAGCAATCAAGCCCGAAACATGCGCCATATCCACCATCAAATAAGCACCCACACTATCAGCAATTTCGCGCATACGCGCCCAATCCACAATGCCCGAATAAGCAGAAAATCCGCCGATAAGCATTTTGGGCTTATGTACCAACGCTTTTTGCTGCATATCGTCATAATCTATTTCACCCTGCGCGTTCACTCCATAACTGACACAATGATAAAGCTTGCCTGAGAAATTAACCGGAGAGCCATGAGTTAAATGCCCGCCATGCGCAAGATCCATCCCCAAAAATGTATCGCCTGGCTGCATCAGCGCCATAAAAACAGCATAATTCGCCTGAGAGCCTGAATGCGGTTGGACATTGACATAATCCGCGCCAAATAATTCTTTCAAGCGCTGACACGCCAATACTTCCACTTTATCAACATATTCACACCCACCGTAATAGCGCTTGCCCGCATATCCTTCCGCGTATTTATTGGTTAACAAAGAACCTTGTGCTTCTAAAACACGGGGACTAGCATAGTTTTCTGAGGCAATCAGCTCAATATGCTCTTCTTGACGGCGACTTTCCTGGCCCATCGCTTCCCATAATGCTTTGTCAAAAGACTGAATATCCATGGACTTCTCAAACATAGCTGATCTCCGCCGCGCTTAATAAAAAAAGAATTGTACCGATTATTGCTTGCTCCGTCACGCCTCAAACGCTCGATTTGCAGTCAACATCGCCCTCAAGTAGAATATACTTTTGAGTTGCTTCACATAGCCACTTGGCGCCACGGAATGGGCGTTTTAAAAATCATAATGAAAGGATTTCTCATGAAAGCATTGAATATCATCGGCGCAGGCTTCGGTGTTGGCGGTTTTAACCATGCCAGTCATGATGCTCCGAGCGCGTTTCAACACTCTGATGCGTTAAAACAGCTCCAACAAGAAAAGATTATTTGTGATTGGATACAAACCATCGATGACCGCTCCTTCTTTAGTGGCCCATCTAAAGCGCTAAAACATGAAGAAAGGCTGAATATCATTCATCACGTTAATGTCTTGCTTGGACAACTCGTTTTGCAACAAGTGCAAAAACAACAACGGTTTTGCGTAATCGGCGGAGATCATTCATCAGCAATTGGAACGTGGAGTGGTGTTGCAAGCGCATTAGACGGGGATCTTGGGTTAATTTGGATTGATGCCCATATGGATGCACATACTTTTGAGACCACTCATACGCAAAATGTTCATGGCATGCCAGTCGCAGCGTTATTAGGCAAAGGTCATGAGAAACTGACGCAGATTCTAACGCGCCAGCCTAAAATCAAACCTGAAAATCTGTGCTTAATCGGCATCCGTAGTTTTGAACGCGAAGAAGCTGATTTTCTAAAAAATATAGGCGTCACTGTTTATAGTAGCAAAGAAGTCGAACAACAAGGCTTAGAAACATTACTACAACGCGCCTACCAACAAGTGACACGCAACACAGCTGGCTTTGGCTTTAGCATTGATTTGGACGGTTTTGACCCTGAATACGCGCCCGGCACAGGCACACCTGTGGCTGAAGGCATTGACGCCAATGATTTTTGTCGCATCGTGACACAATGGGCAGATGATCCTAAATTGCTTGGCTTTGAAATTGCAGAGTTTAATCCACACTTAGATCTTGATAAAATTACAGAAAAAACCATGGCGAATATTATTCGCGCATTTCAACAATAGGAAAAAAATATGCCATTATCTAGCGCATCGCATCAGTTGATGCAACTCGAAAAAACTTTTGGCGCAAATACATACTCACCATTACCACTGGTACTAACACGCGCCAAAGGAATCCATGCCTGGGACGATCAAGGCAAGCAATATATTGACATGATGAGCGCTTACTCTGCGGTCAGTCACGGGCACTGTCACCCACGCCTAGTTGAAGTCATGCGCAAACAAGCCGAAACACTCGTGATTACTTCTCGCTCGTATTACAACGACAAATTGGGCCTATTTCTAAAAACACTGACTGAATTTTCAGGCTATGATCAGGCCATTCCCATGAATACAGGAGCCGAAGCAGTAGAAACCGCCATGAAAGCCGCTCGTAAGTGGGGATATAAAGTTAAAGGAATTCCTGAAAACAAAGCGGAAATTATTGCGTGTACCGGTAATTTTCACGGGCGGACCATTGCCATTGTTGGCATGTCATCGGATGCGCAATACCGTGATGGCTTTGGCCCATTTCCTGCCGGTTATACACTTGTCGAATATGGCAATCCAGAAGCACTTGAGCAGGCCATTACCTCGAACACTGCAGCATTTATAATCGAACCTATTCAAGGCGAAGCGGGCATTCACATGCCTCCCAAAGGTTACTTGAAAGCGTGCAAAGCTATTTGTGAAAAACATAATGTGCTGTTTATTGCCGATGAAATTCAATGCGGCTTAGGACGGACTGGCAAACGCTTTGCCTGCGATCATGAAAATGTTCGGCCTGATGGCATTATTTTAGGAAAAGCTTTAGGCGGCGGCATGTTCCCAGTTTCAGCCTTTTTAGCCGATCACACCGTCATGGATGTTTTTCACCCCGGCGATCATGGCAGCACCTTTGGTGGCAATGCGTTAGCCTCAGCCGTCGCAACAGAAGCATTACATATACTACAAGAAGAAAAACTTGCTGATAATTCTGCAGAACTCGGCGAATATTTTATGCAGCAACTGCATCAACTTAAACATCCTGCTATTGCAGAAATTCGTGGCAAAGGCCTATTTATAGGCGTAGAAATCAAGCCTGAATTTAACGCCCGAGAATTTTGTTTGAAACTTATGGAAAAAGGGTTACTCAGCAAAGAAACGCATGCCACCGTTATTCGTTTTGCACCCCCTTTAGTGATTACTAAAGCGCAAATTGATCAAGCATTAGAAATTATTCGACAAGTATTTTAATCAATGAATGTCAGCGGCAAGATTGTTTTCTGACAACCTTGCCAATTAAACAACCTCAACAAAATGTCCAGCGGCATATTCGTGAAGTACGCTGGCAATGAATGTTTGATATGGCAATCCTTTGTAAGCAGCTTTTTGCTTTAAACGTGTTAAGTCAGCATTAGAAATTCGAACATTAATTCTTGCATCCTTTCGCAAAGTATTCTTTGCAATTATTTTCGCCCGAGCAATTTCTTCATTGAGATGCGCAACACTTTTAAACTCTCCACGATCAAGAGCATCACTGATTTCTTGCTCTTCTTCATCGAGCTTGACATCAAACACATCATGCTTTTTCATGTTGATTTCCTCCAAGATATTGTTTGGTTAACTTACGATGCGGAAAAATAGTTTTTAAAAAAACAGTCTGGCTATCCTTTTCTACAAACGGCACAAGGTAAACGTAGCCATCAATATCAAGCACGTACATCTTTTGTTGTGGGTATTTTGCTTGATTAGGATGCGGCAATACATCCACTACCGCCCCATCTTCTATTGCCACAATTACTTTCTCAAAACTAATGCCGCGCTCTTTTATAAGCAATTGGTTCTTTTCATTTGAAAAATCATACAGCATTTTTTTCTCCGTATTCTTGTAATTTAGTACAATGTACTACTTTTGTCAAACAATGGGTAATCCAAACCTCAATTAAGAAATATCAGCAGGATCAAAGAGATGGATTTTCAAAAATAAATAGGGGCGGGATGAGACAAATGGATAATAGCAGTTGAAGTTCCACGCCGCCACCGCTACTATTTTATAAAGACTTAACTCGAGATTTTCATGCCAACCCCTCGCCCAATTGCTTTAATCATTTTAGATGGCTTCGGTCATAAAGAAACCAATCAATATAATGCCATCAACCAAGCCAATACCCCGAACTTGGATCATTATTTTAAAAACTACGCCCATACATTTATTTCAGGATCAGGTCATGACGTTGGTTTACCCGATGGGCAAATGGGTAATTCAGAAGTGGGCCATCTCAATATTGGTTGTGGGCGCATGGTACCGCAAGATTTAACACGCATTGATGATGAGATTAGCCAGCATCAATTTTGTCAAAATACCGTATTATCCAATGCATTACACAAGGCAAAAAAGTCAGGTTGCTCCGTACATATTCTGGGACTACTTTCTGATGGTGGCGTGCACAGTCACGTAAACCATATTTTGGCATTAGCCGATTGCGCTCATCAGCAAGGTTTAGACAATCAACTTTTCTTGCATGCCTTTTTAGATGGCCGAGACACACCGCCGCAAAGTGCGCTGCCTTTTCTACAGCAAATTGAACAACAAGGTTATGCAAAAATTGCATCGATCACCGGCCGTTATTACGCAATGGATAGAGATAATCGTTGGGAGCGCGTGCAGCTTGCTTATGATATGTTAACACTAGGCAAGTCTGATCATGCCGCTGAAAATGCTGAAGCTGGACTTGTGATGGCCTATGCTCGCAATGAAAACGACGAGTTCGTCACACCAACCATCATTAACAATCATTTTTCAAGCATTAAAGATGGCGATAGTGTTATCTTCATGAATTTTCGTTCTGATCGCGCGCGCCAATTAACTCGCGCCTTCATGGACCCTACTTTTAATCACTTTACACGAGAAATAACTCCGAAATTAAAGCATTATATTTCTCTCACTGAATATCAAAAAGAATTTACCGATTTGAATGTTGAAGTCGCTTATCCGCCGATCGATCTCAGTAATAGCTTGGGAGAAGTACTCAGCAAGCTAGGCAAAAAACAATTACGCATTGCAGAAACTGAAAAATATGCGCATGTGACTTTTTTCTTTAATGGCGGAGTTGAAGCCCCCTTCCCTGGCGAAAATCGTATTTTAGTTCCTTCACCCAAAGTCGCGACTTATGATTTGAAACCTGAAATGAGCGCATATGAACTCACCGAAAAACTTGTCGAAGCAATTCAGTCACAAACATACGACGTGATTATTTGTAATTATGCGAATCCTGACATGGTCGGACATACCGGCAATATCGCTGCGACTATTAAAGCAATTGAAGCCATCGATGAATGTCTAGGAAACGTGATTCACACCCTGCAATCTGTTGGTGGAGAAGCCATTATTACAGCAGATCATGGCAACGCAGAATGTATGTTTGATGATAAAACCCAGCAAGCGCATACAGCACATACGTGTGAATTAGTTCCATTCTTATATATTGGGCGCAAAGCCAAAATTCTCAAAAAAGACGGCGTGTTGGCAGATATTGCACCGACATTGCTTTCATTGATGGACTTGACGCCACCAAAAGAAATGACAGGCAGGGTGTTGTTGAAAGCTGAAAGTTAGCTGCAACTTGTCATTGCGCCCGCCGCCCTCGCAATGACAAAAAAATTCATCTTCTTATTATGCAGTTTCACCGCGCAACGAATACGGATGCGCTGCAATAATTTTCATCGACACCATTTGGCCAATCATCGCAGGCTCGCCCTTGAAATTCACAATACGATTATTATCGGTACGGCCTTGTAATTCATGCACGCTTTTTTTAGATGCGCCAGTCACCAATACGCGTTGTTCACTACCAACCATTGCCTCACTGATTTTAAAAGTTTGCAATTTAATGCGATCTTGTAGAATTTTGAGACGTTGTTTTTTCACTGCCATAGGTGTGTCATCATGTAACGATGCCGCCGGTGTTCCCGGTCGTGGGCTAAAAATAAAACTGTAAGAATTATCAAAATTCATTTCGTGAATTAAATTCATGGTATCTTCAAAATCTTTTTCTGTTTCACCAGGAAAGCCAATAATAAAATCCGAAGATAAACAAATGTTGGGTCGAATTTTTTTGAGCTTTCTAATTTTTGACTTGTATTCCAAAATTGTATAATCACGTTTCATCGCGGCTAAAATACGATCTGAACCAGATTGAACGGGAAGATGCAAATGATCCACTAACTGCGGTACTTCTGCATAGGCATTAATTAAGTTTTGTGAAAAAGCCGTTGGATGTGATGTTGTATAACGAATGCGCTCAACCCCTTCAATCACTGCAACATAATCAATCAACAAGGCTAAATCAGCGATATCTCCTGAGTGCATATTTCCACGATAGTCATTCACATTTTGGCCTAATAAATGAATTTCTTTCACGCCTTGTTGGGTTAAACCCACCACTTCAGTAATAATATCGTCAAACGGTCGGCTGATTTCTTCCCCACGGGTATACGGCACTACGCAATAACTGCAATATTTGCTACATCCTTCCATAATAGATACAAAGGCCATCGGACCATCGGCTTTTGCTTCGGGTAATTTATCGAATTTCTCAATCTCAGGGAAGCTAATGTCGACAATGGCTTTGCGATCAAGCCTGACTTGAGCCACCATTTCCGGTAATCGATGTAACGTTTGCGGACCAAAAACAATATCAACATACGGCGCACGATCACGGATGGCACTGCCTTCTTGGCTGGCCACACAACCACCGACACCAATAATAAGATTAGGGTTGGACTTTTTTAGATCTCGATAACGCCCTAGCTCAGAAAATACTTTCTCTTGAGCTTTTTCACGTATTGAACAAGTATTGAATAGTAAAACATCGGCTTCTTCCGGATTATCCGTCTTTTCCAAACCATGCGAAACTCGCAATGTATCGAGCATACGCGATGAATCGTATTCATTCATTTGACAACCGTGTGTTTTGATAAAGACTTTGCCTGACATATAAAACCCTACCCTGAAAAAAGCCCAATTTTAAGGCAGGTATCATACGGATTTTAGCTTTTATTTGCCACACTAAGATTTTGACATCAGGAACCATTTGTCATATACTTTGATATATACCTTTTAAGGAAGTAGTAGAAATGAGCCAAACAGCGCAGTTATTTATGAATGGCCGAAGCCAAGCCGTTCGCTTGCCCGCTTCTTATCGCTTCTCATCTAAAGAAGTGTACATTCGACAGGATCCCGAGAACGGTGATGTGATTTTGTCGCGCAAACCACCTACGTGGGATACTTTTTTACTTGCACTTAAAAACGCTCATGTGCCGATAGATTTTTTAGATAAAAAAGAACGTCAACAAGCAGGTTGCGATCAAGATCCGTTTGAAGGATGGGAAGAATGAAACGTTATATGTTAGATACAAACATCATCGCACATCTAATCAAAAACAATTCTAATGTCGTAAAGCGCGTTACCAAGGCTACAATGGCATCATTATGTATCTCTGCCATTACTGAAGGTGAACTATTTTTTGGCTTATCGAAGCGTCCCCAAGCCAAAAAACTACATACTCTACTGCATGAATTACTACTGCGTGTCGACACACAACCCTGGGATAACTCTGTAACAAAAACTTATGGCGCTCTATGCGCTGACCTAGAAAATACAGGAAATTTACTTGCGCCCTTAGATCTTTTAATTGCTGCTCATGCATTATCAACTAACGTCGTTTTAGTCACCAATGATCAAGCATTTCATCGAGTACCCCAGCTGCTCATCGAAGATTGGACAAAGGAATTGTAATGGATTTTTTGACTTCTCAACCACTCTCTAGTCGAAAATTACAAAAAACTGGAGACGATTCAAAAATCTATCGTGAATCCAGGAAATTGCCAAAGTGGCGGAAGACCATCGCCTACGCCTCAATGCTACGGAGAAGCACGGATTATTTCAGGTGCTAATGACGCCTTCCCCGATCTGAAAAAATGACCTGTTAATAGAGCTCAGATTTATGATAGAATGAACACATTTCTATCAGTGATAACGCATTATGCCTAAAT
>JAIXPZ010000056.1 GCA_027486005.1 Legionellales bacterium | reverse complement strand
TTAGCGCTGATAGTTGTGGGGTTGATGACGGCAACAGGCCAAGTCGTTCATTTTAAGGCAACCTCTTTTACTTTTCTGCTTAAAATGGGATTGGGAATTACTTTTCTTTCCAGTTTACCCATGTGGTATTCCACAGCGTTGCAAGCAATGTACGATATGTCTGTGACTGCTGGCAGTATTACTGGCGCTAGCAAGCTATGTCCGGGGGCTGGGGTCGTCTGGGATAAGTGGGATTGTGTCATCGACATATTCTTTAGTATTGGTGCAAAAGGCGTTGCAGCTGGCTTTTTGGCGATGATTGTTCTCTCTATTTTTAGTGGAGGATTGGCTGGATTTAGTTTTATGTTTGCGGCCATCACGTTTTTATTTACTTTGATGCAAGCAACCGCACGTCCCATGTTAATTTGCATTCTTTCGACGTTTGGGTTCGCAACCTTATTTATGATTGCGCCGCTTGCGGTACCTACCATTCTATTTCGGAATACAGCGTCTTATTTTAGTGCATGGATCAAAACATTATTGGCATTTTTTATCATGCCGATTGCAGCAGTTGCCTTTACCTCCATGCTTTTTATGGTTTTTGAGGAAGTCATGTGTTCAAGTAAAGGATTATTTAGCGTGGTGGGAAGTGTTGTTGGTGGAGGTTGCCAGAATCCAAAATCCATAAAAGATGGAATGGCATCTCTAGGGACATCAAAGGATGAAAATATTTCTCTACAGCAGGATGTAAATAAAACATCGATTCAGACGAATGCAGAAATTGTCGGAGAGTTTATTAGTGATACGTGGGATTCTTTTGTTTCTGGTGTCAAGACAATCACTGACAGCATTATGAAATGCGCTTCAGATCCAGGGGGATGTATTTCGCTAGGTGTCATAGATGTTATTCAAGCAGGTGAAAAACTTAAGCAATTAATGAGTGATTTGTTAGTTGCAACGGTAAGTGGCGCACTCACACTTTACACGACTTATGTTGTCATGGGCTTATTGCCAAATCTGATTGTATCTGCATTCCATAGTAATGCAGCCTCGTCTATGACAAGCATTGGTGTTCCAGGCATGCGCACGGCTCAGCAGCAAGTCAATAAAGCGCGTCAGGGGATGGAGGCAGCCAAAGGCAGCAATCCATTTAAGGGCGGCGGGGATAAAGCCGGTGGCGCTAAAGCAGGCGGAGATAAAGCTGGAGCGGATAAGGGTGGTGAAGACAAGAGTGGCGGTGGAGGTAAATCATGATCAGACATGTATTCCTCATTCTTTTCTACTCTTTAGGTTTGTGCCTTTTTATATCATCAGATGCATTGGCCTTTGTTCCTGATATCGCAGGTAAAATAACTAAAATTCTAAATGGTGGGACAACAGGAAAAAGTTGTCTTGATATGTATCCAATGGGATACACAGCAGGTATGGTCTATTGTTTTTCTCAGATATCAACTGTCACAGTGGATTTCATGAGTTACATTGGTGGACAATTACAACCCATAGGCTTTGCGGTTGTTGTGCTTGCCTTTGTGCATTATGGCGTACGCCTAACCTTTGGTGCTATTAGAAATCCTAAAGCTGAATTCTACACGTTAATGTTCAAAGCAGCTTTCGTGATTATTGTTGGGGAAATTTTAACCAGCGTTATTTTAAATAGTGTTTATTTACTAACGTTTATCAATTTGCCATTTGAACTGATGAAAGTAGTAAATATTGGCAGCGTTCTATCAACAGTAAAGCCAGTCGATTACGTAAAATTCGGTTGCGCTGTGCCTGCGGCAGTTTTTAATGGTGATAATGCGTTTATTGCACCTTATGCCCAACTCGACTGCTTGATAGGCTACTTTTTTGGGATTTCCGGAGCATCACTAGCACTGTCTGCTGGCCTGTTTGGAATTCTTGTGCCGATGTTATTCAGTGGGCCTCTGGGCATTAGTGTTTTTATGATGATTCTGATGCTGTTCTGGTCATTTTTCCGAATGATGTTTGCGAGCATGTATTACATGATTAATGCGATTATTGCGATCATGCTGCTGATGCTTGTGTTGCCACTGGTTTTACCCACCATCATGTTCAAAACTTCCTCCCGTTATTTTCAAAACTGGTATAAGCAGCTTATAGCTATTTCGTTTCAACCGATGATTGTCGCAATAGTAACAGTTATGGCTGTATCAGCCATGTCGAATATCCTCACCAGCAATACCATGACAGGACAATCATTAACTTCCGTCCTTGGGTGGGATGCTGTAAGTTCGTTCATCGAACGCGCAATAGTAAATATTGAGCGGTTCGAAAAATTACCGATTTTCAAGAGCACTACGAATCGTAACGATAAAAATGCGTTAGAGAATGAAGCCAAAGGAAACGCAGCTTATACCACTAAGCAATTTATTGATAAACATACAAGCCAATCCAGTCGCCATGATTTTGGTTTGCGGGCCTATGCAGGGGCTTTGACGCTTACTGAAGAATCGGATGTTTCCACGCCACCACCGGGCGGATGTTTTTATTATGTTTGGAGTCCTGGTGAGCCATTGGGCGCTCCGATGAAGGAGGTGCCGCTTCTTGAAACTGATGGGAAAACTCAGCAAACTGACCCTAACACTGGCGCACTAAAATTTACTAAGGTACCTGTCGATGACAAAGGAAATGAGCTTACCGCAACTTCTCCATATCCTGGGCCTAG
>JAIXPZ010000064.1 GCA_027486005.1 Legionellales bacterium | reverse complement strand
CTAGGTTCCTGCCTTCGCAGGAATGACACTTCGTTTGGTTGCCATTAAATTTGTAGGGGATACTATATATCGTATCTGCAAAATCCATTACGGCGGAACCACGGTTAGGATAACACAGCTTTTAGGCCCCGCGCTCAATCTCCTGCGGGGCTTTTTTTTAACCATTTACCTTTCCTCCCTAATACTTAACAGCCTATTCTTTTTGAATTGCACCATTGGTGCAGTAAAAAAATATATGGTGCAATTGGTGCAATTAACTTATAATTGGTGCAATTGGTGCAATTTCTGGAGAGAAAACTATGCCATATCGATATTTAGAAAGAGAGTCAAAATTATTGGAATTTAAATCAAAACTACCTCAATTTCATCAATTAGTAAAAACATGCGTTGCATTTTCTAATGGTAGTGGCGGAAAAATTATTATTGGTGTCGATGATAAAACACATGAGGTTATTGGCATTGATGATGAAGCCCGCAATCGAATTTACGATGAATTTCCAAATAGTCTCTATGATATGACAACTCCAGGGCTACTTGCAGAAATTTATGAGCAATCGTTTGACGAAAAAAGCGTTATTATAATTGACATTTCCAGTAGTAATAAAAAGCCTGTTTTTATAAAAAAGGAAGGAATTCCTCAGGGAGTTTATTTGAGAGCGGGATCCAGTACTCGAAAAGCTACGCAAGATTATGTGGAAGAATTAATGCGGGAAAACAAAAGAATATATTTTGATGAAGAAGCGGTACAAGTATCCGATTATACGGAAATACTTTCACAAGATTTATTGAAATCTGTTTTCGAAAAAGTGGACCAAGAAAAATTAATAACAGAAAAAATCATACTTCCTTCTGTAATTAACGCAAGAAAACATTACTCCACTATCACAGGTATTTTATTTTTTTGCCAAACACCAGAAAAATATATTCCCGAAGCATTTATTCAATGTACAAAATTCAGTGCGACAGAAGGAAGAAAAATTATTCAAACAGAAGAAATAAAAGGCACATTAGAACATCAAATTGATATTTGCTTTCAATTAATTAAATCCTGGTTAAGGCGTGATTATAATGTGCTTGAGGCGCGTTTAAGAGGGAAATTACTAATCCCTGAAATTGCATTACGTGAAGCGATTATTAATGCAGTGATTCATAGAAAATATTCCATTCCAGGTGCAATTAAGATAGCTTTATATGATAATCGATTAGAAATTTTTAGCCCAGGAAATTTCCCAGGTTTAATGGCGCCACACCATTTGGGCGATGGAACGACATATTTAAGAAATCCTCACATTGCGCGAATAGCGCGTCGCTTGGGCTTAGTAGAGAAGCTAGGCACAGGTATTAAACTAATTTTTGAGAGTTTCAAAAAAAGAGGTTTGCAGAAGCCGGTTTTTGAAGAAGGAGCAGATAGTGTTAAGGTTGTTTTTTCTTTTTTGCCTCAAAAACAGGATGATGTTAGTGAAGATGAAGATTTGTTAAGATTATTTACACACTTAAAAGAAGTTAAACTTAAAGAGGTGGAATCGTTTTTTTCTGTTTCACGTAATACAGCTACAAGAAAACTCAATCGGCTTGTCAAGACCGGAAAAATCTATCGTACTGGAAAAGGTCCTGGAGTAAAGTATATGTTGAATAAAAAAGATGACACAGATGAGCTTATTTAGTTTTAAATTTTTCAGAATGGACCTTTAGATATTTAACCTTGAAATCTTTCCATGGCATGGCAATATTTCAAGGTTAAAACATAGAAAACACTCTAATGTGCTTCATCCCAGTTATCACCAATGCCAATATCAACAATCAGGGGCACCGATAATGTCGCAGCATTTTCCATAATAGGCTTAAGTTTTTCAGTAATGGCTTGCACGTTTTCTTCTGGGGTTTCAAACACCAGCTCATCGTGTACTTGCATTACCATCACTGTTTTTGGTTCATGCGAACTCAGCCATTCATGCACGCGAATCATCGCGAGTTTAATGATATCTGCTGCGGTTCCTTGCATGGGAGCATTAATCGCCATACGTTCTGCTGCTTGCTGTTGCATTTTGTTTTCAGCATTAATGAGGGGTAAATATAATCTTCGTCCAAAAAATGTTTCAACGTAACCCTGTTGATGTGCTAAAGCCCGTGTTTCATCCATATAGCGTTTTACGCCAGGGTAACGTTCAAAATAACGTTGAATATAGTTTTGCGCCGCATTGCGATCCAACCCCAGTTGTTTGGCAAGGCCAAAATTTGACATGCCATAAATTAAGCCAAAATTAATTGCCTTGGCGCTGCGTCTTTGCAATGGCGTGACCGCTTCAAGCGCAACGTTAAATATTTCCGCCGCAGTCGCTTTATGAATATCGAGATTATTTTGAAATGCATGTTGAAAGCCTGGATCATTAGATAAATGGGCCATAATGCGTAATTCAATTTGCGAATAATCTGCGGCAATTATTTTATAGCCTGGGCGCGCTACAAAGGCTTTGCGAATTTTTCGTCCTTCTTCCGTGCGCACGGGGATGTTTTGTAAATTGGGGTTTGAGGACGATAATCGCCCGGTTGCAGTCACCGCTTGATGAAAAGATGAATGCACTCTTCCCGTGGCGGCATCAATTTGTTTTGGTAATTGATCAGTGTAGGTTGATTTTAATTTATTTAATTGCCTATATTCTAAAATACATTTTGGCAAAGGATAATCCAACGCTAATTCACTTAACACTTCTTCTGCTGTCGAAGGTTGGCCTTTCGGTGTCTTTTTCAATATAGGCAAGGCAAGTTTATCATATAAAATTTCTTGTAGTTGCATAGGAGAATTCACATTGAAAATCGCGCCGGCGAGTTGATAAATTTCTTCTTCTAGTTGTTTTAAACGATCGCCTAATTCTGTACTTTGTTGTTGTAACTGAATTTTATCAACACCAACGCCATTTAACTCGATTTCTGCCAGGACAGTAATAAGTGGCACCTCAATTTTATTTAACACTTGCGCTGGCTTTTCTTGTAAGCGTGATAAAAAATAGTGGTGCAATTCTAAAGCAATAGCCGCATCCTCAGCGGCATACGGCGCTGCTTGTTCAATGGACACTTGATTAAATGTCACTTGCTTTGCGCCTTTGCCAGCAACATCTTCATATTTGATAGTTTGATGCTGCAAATATTTTAGAGCTAGGCTATCCATGTCATGGCGAGTCGCCGTGCTATTGTATACGTACGATTCCAACATGCTATCTGCTGCAATGCCGCGTAGCGTGATGCCTGCATTTTTTAACACTTGATAATCATATTTTAAATTTTGACCGACTTTTTTAATTTTCTCATTTTCTAAAATGGGTTGAATACTCGCGAATGCTTCTTCGAAAGAAAGTTGCTGCGGCGCATTTTCATAATCATGAGTTAATGGGACATAACACGCTTCATCAGTGGTAATCGCAAATGAGAATCCAACCAATTTAGCTTGCATGTAGTCAAGGCTGGTGGTTTCGGTGTCAAAAGAAATCATATCTGCAGTTTGCAAACGTTCAGCCCATTCAGACAGTTGAGCTGCACTGAAAATAGTATGGGTTTTCTTTTGTGTTTTAATTAATGTACTTTTGGCTTTAAGTGCGCCCGACCAGGCAGTGAATTCTAGCTCTGTGAAAAGTGCTAATAACGCATCATGATCAGCATGTTTCCGTTCTAATGCATTAATACCAAACGGTAACGTTAAATCCGTGACAATCGTGACTAATTTCTTTGCTAATTCCAATTGAGTTAAATTAGCGCGTAGATTTTCACCGACTTTTCCGGCGATTTCATTGGCATGCAGTATAATTTGCTCTACGGAACCATAAGTTTCTAACCATTTGACTGCTGTTTTTGGCCCCACTTTAGGAATGCCGGGCACGCCATCGGAGGTGTCCCCCACCAACGCTAAATAGTCGATAATTTGCTCTGGTGGTAAACCAAACTTGGCAATCACTCCTGCGCGATCCATTTTTTGATTCGTCATGGTATTAATTAAAGTGATGTGCTCGTTGACGAGTTGGGCGATATCTTTATCACCGGTTGAAATCACCACTTCTAATTTTTGTTCCGTTGCTTGACGGGCCAAAGTACCAATCACGTCATCCGCTTCCACGCCTGAGACACACAATAATGGCAATCCCATCGCTTCAATAATTTTATGTAAGGGCTCGATTTGTTCACGCAAATCTTCCGGCATGGGTGGGCGATGCGCTTTGTATTCCGGATACCAGTCTGAGCGAAATGATTTTCCTTTGGCATCAAAAATAATCGCTACATGATCGGGCTTATAGCGATCGAGCAAGCTTTTTAACATGTTGATGACGCCATAAATGGCATTGGTGTGTTGCCCTTTGCTATTAATGAAAGGTGGCATAGCGTGGTAAGCGCGATAGAGGTAAGAAGAACCGTCAACAAAAATAATCGGCGCAGGGGTAGGCATAAATTACTCGGCCATAGTCAAAAGATGCGACATTGTACCGCAGAATGGCATAATAATAAGCAAAATATTTTTTTATTCATTCAATACATACAGTGACTGCTGCGGACATCGTAAGCGCAGAACTTCAAGTGTTAGATTTGAAAGTGTTTTGACAATATTATCTATGATTGGGGTTGGATTAACTTATTGAAACAGCTCTGTACACGACAAAATTTATAGTTGAAATGTAACTCGCTGATAAATAATTAAAAACATATAATCTCGATTGTCGAGAAGGAGGTTATATGGAACATATCAGCGAGTTACGAGAGAGT
>JAIXPZ010000014.1 GCA_027486005.1 Legionellales bacterium | reverse complement strand
TTAAATTTATTAAAACAGGAGAAAACATCGAAGCGTGGGATTGAGTCAAAACGCTTGCGAGCAGGCTGGGACCATGACTATTTGCTGAAAGTGCTTAAACTTTAATCCGATAGCCCTGGTCGCTACCCCTCTGCTTCTGTGTATCTGATGGATATAATTTCAACACAAATTGTCAACACGCCCTAGGGCTTCTTTGTACACATCAGTGCAAGCAGCATACAAAGGCTGCATGCAATAAAGTATAAGGCAAGTGGTAGCTGCGTTTCGGAAGGAAGAATTGCAGCTACACTTGTCGCAATAGAAGAAAGAAACATTTGAAGGGCGCCATAAGCTGCGCCGGCAACTCCAGCAATATGCCCAAAATTCTGAAATGCTTGCGAAAAAGCATTCGGAAGAATAAACCCAATTCCGATGAACGTAATAAATAGCGGAATTAGTATTACGTAGACATTCATGATGCCGAACAAAGCAAATGTCAGCATTATCAGTGATCCTGTCAAAACTAAAAAAACTGCAAAGACAGTTAGCTGAAAGGCATTAAAAGTACCGGTAAAATAATTGTTTAAAAACGCCCCTGTAGGCATGAAGAAAATACCGAATACTGCTAGCCAACCATATTGCACCGGAGTTAATCCAAGTTGATGTTGAAAAAGAAAAGCACCTACCGATAAATAACCAAAAATCATTCCTAAAGAAAGGCCGGCACAAGCTGCGTAACCGACGAAATTTTTATCTTTGAAGCATTCCGAATAACTTTTTAAGATATTTTTCAGTGAGAAACGATGTCGACGTTCTGTGCGCAAGGATTCTGGAAAAGACCAAGAAAAAAGTATGAATCCTATTAATCCCATCACCGTGAGCAAGAAAAAGCTGGCGCGCCAACCAAATAAATCTTGAAGATAGCCGCCTGTGATCGGGGCGAGAGGCGGAGTCATGGTGGCAGTAATAGTAATAATTGAACCTAATCGAGCGAGTGCTTTTCCCTCATAAAGATCGCGCATGATGCTTCTAGAGAGGCCGGTACACGCAATACCCGCTCCTTGAATAAATCTTCCTAAGAGTAACCAATGGATATCATAAGAAAAGCTACAAATGACCCCGCCGATTGCAAATACAATATAGCCACTGACAAGTGCTTTTTTGCGACCAAAAACATCGGAAAGAGGACCATAAACAAATTGGAATACACTCATGCCTAGTAAATAAAGTGATACTGAGTATTGAGTCGTATGCTTGCTGACATTAAAATACTCTGCCATTGCAGGCAAGGAAGGCAGAAAATTATCGCTTCCAAATTGTGCTATTACCGCCATGAAGGTAACGTAAAGAATAAGTTTTGAGGTTTTAATCGGCATAAGCGCTCCAGAAGGAAATTATGACATAATTTGCCGGTTAGATGCTAGAAAAAGACTAAAATATGATAATATCCCACTAATTTTTAAAAACTAAAGTGTGGGCTATGGCACATATTCTGACTATCCAATCTCATGTTGTTTATGGACATGCTGGTAATGCGGCGGCAGTTTTCTCGATGCAACGTTTGGGGCATGAAGTTAGTATATTGAATTTATTACAATTTTCTAATCATACTGGCTATGGCACCTGGGGCGGCAAAGCCATTTCGGCAGATGAACTGAAAGAGGTTTTTGGTGGCTTGAAAGCAGTGGGAGCCATTTCTAAATTTGATGGTATTGTTTCAGGATACATTAGAGATGTGGCGCAAGCACAAGCCATTTATGATTTTGTTGTCGAAGTTAAGGCAAGTTATCCACATGTTATTTACTGCTGTGACCCAGTGATGGGAGATGAGCGTCCCGGAATGTACGTTAAACCAGAAGTAGCCGCTTTTCAGCAATCACATCTTGTTCCATTGGCAGATTGGATAGCCCCGAATCGTTTTGAGTTATCGCATCTTGCGGGTAAGTCTTTGGTGACCAATATACAAGATGCTACTGAAGCATGTGCTGCACTTTTTGATAATAATAAACAAGGCATACTCGCCACCAGTATTGCAGATAGCGCGGGCATGACTGGTTTGTTATTAATGACAAGAGAAGGCGTATATCATTGCGAAACACCTAAATATGAATTAATTCGCACTGTGCACGGGACAGGTGATGCTACTACTGCAATGTTTTTAAGTCATCTTTTGAAAGGGAATGACCCTGTGGAGGCGATGGAAAAAACGGCGAATACTATGCACGATATTACTCAATATAGCTTCAAAAATCAGCTGACTGAGCTTGGAATTGTTGCTTGTCAGGAAAAAATTGCGAATCCTGCTCGTGTATATCAAGTGAAAAAGATGTAATGTCGCAAATAATTTCATGGGTTGTCAGGTCAAAAGTAACACAATTGACTTCTCAACGGGATGTATTTATTTGTCTGGCCGGGAGGCCAAATCGAATTATAATAATATATAAAACCGCTAGCCTCCTGGTAATGTAAGCAACAAATCCATTTAAGAGTTGTAAACACCGCCCAGCAATCCAGGTTGATGTGATCCCGTAATGTTCTTTAAATCTAAAAAATGATTTTCCAAGCGCAATTTAGCTAACCAAGCAAATAACATTGCTTCTAACCAATTGCTTGGAACACCATGCTCGTCAGTCAAAGAAACTGTAAACTGTTTCCCCAGCAATGTTTTTATTCGATCAACTAAAGCATTATTATGTGCGCCGCCGCCACAAAGCAGAACATCACATTGCGACGTAGACGCCAGCTTAAGAGCTTGGTTCGCAATGCTTTGCGCAGTGAGTTCTAATAGCGTACGTTGTGTATCGACTGCATTAATAGTGCTATTGAGCCAGTTAAGATGAAAATATTCTGGGCCAGTGCTTTTGGGAGGATTTTTAGAAAAATACGGATCGCTTAGTAACCGCGACAAAAGCGCGTTATTCACTTGTCCTTGCATTGCCCATTGGCCATTTTCATCAAAAGAACGATTAATATGTTGGCGGCACCATGCATCCATTAAATTGTTGCCGGGGCCGGTATCAAATCCAATGATATTTGTTTGGGGGTCAGCGGGTAGGCAAGTGATATTCGCGATGCCGCCAATATTAATCACCATCGTATTATGCTGCGTGTTTTGAAAAAGATAGCGATGAAACGCAGGCGCTAATGGCGCTCCCTGGCCTTCCAGAGCTATATCCATGCGTCTAAAGTCGGCCACTGTAGGGATATTTGTCAGCGCAGCGATAGTGTTGGGATCACCGATTTGTAGCGTGAAGGGGATTTTGCTAGTGGGGTGATGTCGAATCGTTTGTCCGTGACTTCCAATCGCGATGATATCAGCGGCGTTCAGGTTAGCATGATGGAGCAGTTTAATGGCTGCCTGAGCAAAAAGCCGCCCCCATTCAATATCTGCCTCACCAAACCGGTTGATTTCATTCTCTCCCGGAACGCATAATAGGCGAGTTTTCTCCCTAAGGGGCTCTGGAATCAGTTCGGCATGATAAGCTATTAATTTAGGCTTGCTCTCGCTGAAATCAACAATGGCAGCATCCACGGCATCCATGCTTGTGCCGGAGAGTAGGCCGATATAATACTTGGACATAGTACGCTCCCTGATAAAGGAGTATTTTAGCAAGCAGTAGTAATAAGACAAGGTAAAAAAATGAATGAACAAGCAGCGATAGAGCTTTTAAAGCGTGGGACAGAAGAAATTATTTCTGAAGCTGAATTATTAGAGCGCTTAAAATCAGGCCATTTTAAAAAAGGCGGGCCTTTACGGGTTAAAGCTGGGTTTGATCCTACTGCTCCAGATTTACATTTGGGGCATACGGTATTGTTGAATAAATTAAAACATTTTCAAGACTTAGGCCATCAAGTTATTTTTTTGATTGGTGATTTTACTGGTATGATTGGTGATCCAACCGGGAAGAACGTCACACGAAAACCACTTACTCGTGAAGAAGTTGCAATGAATGCAGAAACTTATAAAGAACAAGTGTTTAAAATTTTGGATCCAGAAAAAACTGAGGTGCGTTTTAATTCAGAATGGTTTTCAAAACTTGATGCCGCACAAATGATTCAATTAGCGTCGTCTTATACGGTTGCGCGCATGTTGGAGCGTGATGATTTTAAGAAACGCTACCATTCTGAGCAGGCAATAGCGATTCATGAGTTTTTATATCCTTTAGTCCAAGGGTATGATTCTGTTGCATTGCAGGCAGATGTTGAATTAGGCGGCACGGATCAAAAATTTAATTTATTAATGGGGCGAGAATTACAAAAACAACATCAGCAACCGTTACAAATTATTATGACAATGCCCTTGCTTGAAGGGTTAGATGGCGTTAAAAAAATGTCAAAATCTCTGGAAAATTATATTGGTATTAAAGAAGACCCTAACACGATGTTAGGGAAAATTATGTCGATTTCTGACGATTTAATGTGGCGTTATTTTGATTTATTGAGTTTTAAATCGAACCAAGAAATTGCCTCATTAAAAAATGAAGTCGCTGCTGGTAGAAACCCTATGGAAGCTAAATTTATTTTAGCGAAAGAAATTGTCGAGCGTTTTCATGACCAAGCTGCAGCGGAAGAAGCACATACGGCATTTGTTAATCGATTTGCCCATGGAGTATTACCAGAGAATATTGACGACAAAGTGATTGCTATCGTTGAAGATACAATTTCAATCAGTGTGCTATTAAAACAAGTAGGCTTAGTCGCTTCGACTTCTGATGCTATTCGTATGATTGATCAAGGCGCTGTAAAAATTAATGAACAGCGTGTTACAGATTCTAAAATGACAATAGGTAAAGGTTTTTCAGAAGTTGTCCAAGTAGGGAAAAGAAGAATATTAAAAATAACTATTACTTGATTTTAAGGGATATATTTCTGTGCTATACAAAAAAATAAATTTTTCTTTACTCACTGCTATGCTAGTAATTATTGTTTTAACTTGCTTGCATGCTTATGTAGCGCCTTTAGTGGGAGAAGAAACCCGCTATGCCACAGTTGCTTGGCGTATGTTTTTAGAACATAACTGGTTTATACCTCAAATAGGTGGATCAGCTTATTTGCATAAAACGCCACTATTATTTTGGTTTTTAAATCTAGGTTGGTGGATCAATGTGAATTGGCCGTGGCAAGTGATTTTTCCAATTATTTTTGCACTATTAACTGTTTATTACACACAAAAACTAGCAGAAGCACTTTTTCCTTATAAGCCCAATACTTTTTCTCTTGCTCCATTGATACTTGCTGCCATACCATTTTTTATTAATAACTTAGGTCTTCTGCGTTTTGATATGATGTTGACACTGTTCAACATTATGGCGTGTTATTATTTAACTCGCGCGACGTCTTCGCGCTCTCAATATTGGGCATTTGTATTGGCCAATGGTTTGGGTCTTCTTGCGAAAGGGCCAGTAATTTACATTTTTACTATACCTGAAGTGCTATTGTTTTGTGTTTATTTTAGCAGCAGGCCATTTCATGATGCGATAAAACTACTTGGCGGCGTAGCATTATCTGCGGGCGCATTTATTTTCTGGTGGGGTCCGATTATTTATGCAGGAAAGTCCTATTTAATTCACAAAATGCTTTTTGAACAAGTGGTAGCCCGTGCGACAGGATCACAAGGTGTTGTAAAGCCATTTTGGGATTATGCTCCCTTGTTACCTTGCATTTTTTTGCCGTGGATTTTATTTACGCCATTTCTGCGTGCAGGCTCAAATTTTGAAGAAAGAGAAAATGATAAAAAATCCGTGCGTTTTTTGATTCAAGTATTTGTTGTTTGTTTGATTATTTTTTCACTTATCAAAACAAAAGAGTCGCGTTATATATTGCCGACAATTCCTTTGATTGCAATTTTCATTGCTTACCGTCTAGATAAAATGACGCGCATGTTTCGTCATCAACGTTATTCTATGAGTACATTTTTGATGGGGATTTTGCTGTGTTGTAGCGCCATTACTGTTTTTATCTTGCTTAATTATTTCTATCAAAAAATTCATATTTTTTATGCAGCTTATTTTCCCAATAGTGCGAGTTACATTTTATTTTTTGTTGGCCTGATGATGATGGTGGGCGCGCGTTTGTCAGTAAAAACACAAGTGACGTTTTTGATTTGGGTCAGCATTTGCGTCTCTGCTACGATTGATTTAAGCGCAACTTATGCGATATCAAAAACACAAGACCTCAATCCTGCCGTGAAATTCATTAATGGGTTGTTAGTGAAAAATATTCCAATTGTAAGTCGAGAGACTGAAGTATTTGATATGCAATTTTCAGGTCGATGGCCGACGTGGATTCTATTTATTAAAGACGAAAAAGGAATCAATGCTTGGGCTTTGGCTCATCCGAATGGGTGGATTATCACATCAGAAAAAAAGACAGATATTAATCAGGCATATGCAGGATTCGTAGGAGGTTGTTTTGAACAAAGCTATCAGCATCTTAGGAGCATATTGAAAATATGTCCTGTTTCAAGTTTGCTTGTTGTTCCGCAAAATGAAGTAAATATTACGTAGATAGATAAAAATACCTGCGCCTTGACCAAAAATAAATACTGGATCACGGCGATGTATCGCATAAAGAAATAAGACTATCCCGCCAGCAAGGCTAAAGTACCAAAAAACATTTGGGACGATACTGCGCTTTATTTTTTCGCTTGCAAGCCATTGCAAAATGAAGCGCATAGAAAACAAAAGCTGCCCAAAAAATCCAATTAACAGCCAAAGATTTGATAAAGTGAAAAGATTGTTCATGAGTTTATTCTTCTATTTTAGGATTACATGGACGTCGCGCTAGCCATGCAACACCGAATAAATCAACGATACCCACGCGCAAGCGCCCCCAGGTATTGTATTTTGACTGACCATATTGTCTAGCGGCGTGAAGTATTGGGACATTGACAACATTGTAGCCATTTCTTTTATATAATGCAGGTAAAAAACGATGCATGTGGTTGAAGTGTGGAAGTTCAAGAAAAGTGCTTTTATGAAACAGTTTCAAGCCACAGCCAGTATCAGGGCAGTCATCTTTAAGTAATTTGCGTCTGATGCTATTGGCTATTTTGGATGAAATTAATTTTATCCAAGGATCTTGTCGACCTTGACGATGCCCCGCAAACAGAGTTTTGCTTTTATTGCCTGAGCACTGGTGGTAAGCGTCAATTAGCTTTTTGATTTCACTTGGAGGGTTTTGGCCGTCACCATCCAGTGTGGCAATTAGCTCAAAACGCGCATGTTTCACACCAGTAAAAACGGAAGCACTTTGACCAGAGTTTTGAGTGTGCTTCAAATAAGTAAGTGTGGGGAAGGCTTGAGCTAAAATAGAACAGTTATGTCGAGTATTGTCCGTGCTGCAGTCATCGACAACAACAATTTCGAGGTTGCTCACGTCACTTAATGCTTGTGTAATACTTTCCACCAAAGTCTTGAGGTTGTCTTGCTCATTATACGCGGGGATGATGACGCTGATTGATGACATAATGGCTCCAAAAATTGATTCCGGATGCTAACGCAGATGCTTGCCTAGATCAACCTGTATGTCTGTTTCGTTTATCTCCGTTTTTAATAAAATGTATGGTTTTTTTGTGAGCAAATAGTTAATTATTTAAATATTTTCAAATCCGTAGATGACGTTGTATTGAATATATAGAGATAATTCTTTTACGGCTTCATGCCTACATACGCAAAGTATTTTCCATATTGAATAACACAAACGTAAGGAGTATCGGCTCGCATGTTTTTAGCATGACCGGCCGAATTTTCCCATAGAGTCTCAACTTGTTTGTAGTCTGCTGTCATTGCAAGATTTTCTGTCGTAACGGTCCAGTGTTTGTAAGGAAGAGTGCCTCTCTTTTGTCGATTATGAAAACCCTCATGGCTAAAATTGGTCGCAATTTCATGCGCTCGAATTTTTGCAAAATTACAGGTCTCATCGTTTGTTTGTACTGCGCTAAGCTTGAGTGAGGCGCGGTAAATATTAATTTCTCTAATGATATAATTAGTGACATCATCTACAGGTGCGGCTGTTTCTGCGGCCCTCACGAGCTGAGTGGTAAATGCTAGAAGCATAATCAGTGCAATCAGATATTTATTCATTATTTTAAGTGCCGTAACGGTAACTCTATGATTTTCAATCCAATATGATAAAGGCTAATTCGCTGCGTAAGCAAGTTGTAATCCAGTTTAGGCATAGAAAATTAAAAAAAACGACAATCACTTATATTTAAATACATACTACTGAAAAAGGTGCTAGAGTAATTTTTTGATTTATTGTTGATAATCCGTTAAGTGACTACGTCAGCATTGGAGCTAGCGTGTTGATTGATAATGTTTCCACAGTATATTGATCACGTTAGAGCGAATTCTATGATAGAATTTATGAAATACTTTATACCTCATAACATTATAGGGCACTTATGTCAGCGCTTATTAGTTTAGAAAAAATTTATTTATCGTATGGCAATGTCCCATTATTGGATCAGGTCAATTTTCAAATTCAACCAGGCGAACGTGTTTGTTTGATTGGGCGAAATGGTGCAGGAAAATCTTCATTTCTCAAAGTGGTAGATGGCAGTGTTGAACCAGATTCTGGAAAAATCCATCGTGAGTCAGGGTTAACAATTGCGCGCCTTGAACAGGAATTACCGCAGGACGGGCATTTAACCGTTTATGAAGTCATTACTCAGGCGTTTAAACATTACTCGGGGGAATCTTGGGAATCTGAACGATTAATTCAAGAAATACTTTTGCGTTTAGACTTAACTGGCTCTCAAAAAATGGCTGATTTATCGGGAGGATGGAGGCGTAGGGTGGATTTAGCAAAAGCATTAGTGATTCAACCTCATTTACTTTTATTAGATGAACCCACCAATCATTTGGATATTGAAGCTATTCAGTGGTTAGAAGACCAACTTTTGAAATTTCGCGGAGGAATTTTATTTATTACGCATGATCGATCATTATTGCGACGTTTAGCAACACGTATTATTGAGTTGGATCGCGGGCAGTTAACTTCTTGGCCGGGAGATTATGATAATTTTCTACGTAGAAAAGAAGAAATGTTATTGGCAGAGGAAAATCTTAATAAAGAGTTTGATAAAAAATTAGCAGAAGAAGAGCGTTGGATACGCAAAGGTATTCAAGCGCGTCGAACACGCAATGAAGGGCGAGTACGGGCATTAAAAGCACTGCGTGAAGAACGACAACAGCGTCGCGATGTGTTAGGTAAAGCCACTCTTGAGATTAATGATGCGAAACAATCTGGGCAATTAGTCATTGATGCGGAGCGAGTAAGTCATCATTATGGTGAAAAAACAATTCTTAAAGATTTTTCACTGCGCATCATGCGGGGCGAACGCATTGGTTTATTGGGCCCCAATGGTGTTGGTAAAACTACATTATTGAATATTTTATTGGGCAAAATGTTGCCAGAAAAAGGAGAGGTTAAGCTCGGAACTAAATTAGATATCGCTTACTTTGATCAATTACGTGCGAGCTTGGATCTTGAAAAATCTGTATTAGATAATGTGGCAGGGGGGCGAACTAGTCTTACCATCAATGGAAAAGAACGCCATGTCATTGGTTATATGGCTGACTTTCTTTTTCCTCCGCAGCGCTTAAGTACAGCGGTGAAAGCCTTATCGGGCGGTGAATGCAATCGCTTATTATTAGCACAGTTATTTAGCTTGCCGGCGAATGTGTTAGTCATGGATGAACCTACCAACGATCTCGACATTGAAACATTAGAATTACTGGAAGAATTACTATCGCAGTTTTCCGGGACTTTATTATTAGTGAGCCATGATCGCTCGTTTATGGATAACATTGTTACTCGCACATTAGCATTTGAAGGCAATGGGAAAGTCAGTGAATACGTTGGAGGTTATCAAGATTGGTTGGCACAAGCGCCTAAAATTGTCGCAGCAAAGCACAAAGATAACACTTCGATCAAAACAAATTCGGTTAAACAATCTGCGTTAGATTCAAAAGAGAAAAAAGAATTAGCAGGGTTGCTTCTTAAAGTAGAGAAGCTTGAAAAACAACAACAGGATTTATTTACTGAAATGACAGAGCCAGGCTTTTATGAACAAACTAACGACAAGGTCAGTCAAGCTACTGAAAAACTAAAAAAAGTTGAACGGGAAATTGAACAAGCTTATGCGCGCTGGGATGAGCTAGAAGGGCGAAGATTGCTGTAAGATGTGTAGTAATTACCGAAATATGTAATTATGTTGTGATAAACCTAAAATGAATGAAAATTACTTATTTGCTGCGAGGAAACATTTATGCCTGTTATCCATTTTGAATATACCAATAATCTAGCGATAGAAAATCAAGTGAACAATTTTTTAAAAGAAGTGCATAGCACATTAGTTGAAATTATAAAAACAGTAAGCCTCCAATAATCCCACACTAAGATTTTGCTATTTTTCTTGCTAACGTTATATTTTTATAAAATAGTGAGGCAGAAATGGTAAAAAATAATCGAATACGCAAGAAGACGCGGAT
>JAIXPZ010000003.1 GCA_027486005.1 Legionellales bacterium | reverse complement strand
GTGTCACCCCAGCGCAGGCTGGGGCCTAGTCAGCATTTTTAACTCATTGATAAGACTAGGTTCCTGCCTTCGCAGGAATGACACTTCGTTTGGTTGCCATTAAATTTGTAGGGGATACAATATTAATGTATTTTTTTCTTTCAAATGTCAGCTTTTTGCGTCAACTAAATAGGCAACAATACGGATATGATCAATATGCAATTTCTATTGAACGTCTGTGGCATGCAGTTATTAAAAATCCACGATGCCCGAGAAAAATAAAAGAGCGCAGAATAACAATCGATGTTAATCCCCCTCTTCCAATCGCATTAGGTATAATTGATAGAATATGCAAACCAGGTAATATTACTGACACTGTGATACAAGAGGCCTCTGAAATACTTTATCGATCATTTGCCATTGATTGCTTGGCAAATAAATAACTGCTGCAGCCACGCTCAACTTGATGCGCTTGCAACAGAACTGAAAAAATTTATCGCCCCCAGCAGCAGACCTTTGTGGCTGTTTTCTTCTCACAGAGGCTTTGACTCCATAGTGACTATGATCGAAACTAGAGAACCCGCGGCAGATATTTTGCTTGCTCTGAAGAAAAAAGCACAAAACGGAAAAGACATCGATAAACTCGAGCCGAACATGGCTAATTTTTATAGAACAGTTAACTTGTTTTTCTCTAAAATTGATCCAATACAAGACAAAGAAATGAAAGATCTTCTTTGGCGCCTTCGATCGATTAGGATGAATGACTTGACTGCAGGTCAATCTTTTGAGATGGTTACAATGGGACCAAACTAAGGAGGGCATTCCATGACCACAAAGAAAAAATTATTCATCGTTTCCATTGCTGCTTTACTCGTTATTTTGTTACTAGCATGGAAAAACGAGCAAAATGCGGTCAAGCAAAAACCATTGACTCAAGAGCAACAACAAGCAAAAACACCCCAAGAAGTGCTGCTTCGTCTAAAAGCAGGCAATCAACGCTTTATAGAAGAAAACACCAAAGAAGCAAACTTCAGTAATATTATTCACGCCTCAAAAGGCGCTCAATTTCCAGCTGCCATAATCTTAAGCTGTATTGATTCACGCGTTCCTCCTGAAATTGTTTTTGATCAAGCGCTTGGCAATATTTTTGTTTCTCGAGTTGCAGGTAGCGTTTTAAATGAAGATGCTATTGCAGGCATGGAATATTCTACCCATGTGATCGGCGCCAAACTTATTGTCATCATGGGCCATGAAGATTGTGGCGCCATAGAGTCTGCTTGCAAAGGCGTTAAGCTCGGACATATTACACAACTACTCGCAAAAATTACTCCTGCTATAACTCAGTCTCAAGTTGAGATGCCCAATGCCAGCTGCGCTGAAGCCCGTTACATTGATTTGATTACCAAAAATAATGTGCTAGACGTGATGAAAGAAATTCCACAGCAAAGTGATATTATCCGTCAAGATATTGCAGATGGAAAAGTGATGATTGTCGGTGCAATATATCATGTAAAAAATGGAAATGTAGAGTTTTTGACTTAAAACCTCTGCGCCAACTCCAACCTTTCTGGCGTGTCTACATTCAGCCACTTGCCAGAATAATATTCGGCGGTAATTTTGCGTTGTGAAATTGCTGCCTTCATAACGTCACCCACTTTACGATACCCCAAAGGATAATTCGAAAATAATTTTGGATGATAAACACCCATGCCGGCATAATTTAATTTTTGGCCCTCTAACCCAAGCGAGCCATCTTCCCTAAGTGCAAAATCTCCCTCACGATGATGCGACGGATTATCCACCATCACTAAATGCGCAAGAATGGAGCTTTCATTTTTTTCAAGCAATGCAGCCTGCAATAAAAGCTCTTCTAAGCGATAGTCACATAACACATCGCCGCTAATCAATATAAATGGCTTTTCTTCAAAAAAATCTAGCGTTTGAATAATTCCACCCGCAGTTTCAAGCGCTTCGGTTTCATACGAATAATGAATACGAATGTTAAACTTTTCACCATCACCCAATGTTTCTTGTATTTGCTCACCAAGATAACGCAAATTAATCACACAATCTTGAATGCCAATGGCTGCAAGCCTTCTCAAGTGATAACTTATCAGAGGTTGCCCACGAACTAATAGCAATGGCTTGGGACAAGCGCGAGTTAAATCCCCCATGCGCTCGCCTTTTCCAGCGGCTAATATCATTGCTCTAGTATGAATAGGTGAAGAATTTTTTACCATTTTTCTTTTTCTCTTAGTTCACTTATTACTTTGGTTAATTCCGCAAGCTTTTTATAACGACAAGAGACCTCCTCAAGATAACGCAAAGTGCGTGGAATAAATTGCAAATAATTATCATTGTGATCGCGTAAATATTTACGTGAAAATGTAAATAAGGCTTTTAAATGTCGTTGAATACTTGTCCAATCAAACCACTTCAAGAAAGTTGCATCACTGATTTCTCGTTGTAGAAGCCCAGATTTTTGCGCTTGTTTTTTATAATATAACGCCCAGATTTCTACCTTTTCTTCCGGCCAATCGACATAACAATCACGTAACAATGATGCAATATCATAGGTCATTGGACCCGCCATCGCATCTTGATAATCAATGACACCAATACTTCCATCAGGTTTACGTAGCAAATTTTTTGAATGATAATCGCGATGCATTAATATATAAGGCTGTTGTATCACTTCATTGGCTATAACATCAAAGCATTGAAGCAATGCGGGCGAAGCATTTTCTTGAAACAGGCCTTCTAAACACCACTCCCGCCAACCATGCAACTCTTCATGAATCACACGAGCGTCTAAAATAGTATAACGTCCATAGGCTTTAATTGGATGTTGGTGCAAACGAATAAGATGGTCTATCGCTTCTCGATAAAACTTATCAGCAAGTGCTAATGAATCTGATGATGGCTGAAACATTGTCCACAACAAATCATCACCGAAATCTTCAAGAATTGCCCAATAGCGCTCATCATCCTGCACCCATATCTTAGGAATAGGTAAAGCTGTTCCATTCAAATGCAAGGTCTGTTGAATAAACGCGCGGTAAATGGCGGGCTCTTCACTTGCATCCATAAAAATTAACGATTGGCCTGGCATATGCAATCGAAAATAACGCCGAAAACCAGCATCACCACAAAGCGCATCGTAACGCACTATTGGCAAATGCTGTGATATCCATTGCTGTTGTTGAGAAGAAAGTGATTTTTTCATGAGCAGGCTCCATCCAACAATAGTTCAGAAAAATTAATGATGTGGCTAAAATAGCCTTTATCAACAAGATCTTCACTCACTCCATTTACATGAATTAGAACTGGCATAATTGAAAAACCTTTTGGCAAATAGAAAGAATCAAGTTTATTTTTGATCTCTTCGATCACGCTACTATTTATTTCTTTTTTTGAAAATTTAATCTCACAAGCATAAAGCACATTTGTTTTTACCTGAATCAAATAATCTATTTGACATCCTTTTTTTCTAATTTGTTTTCGTTGAAAATAGGGATTATTAGTGACAACCTCAGCAGGATATACATGGAGTTTTTTCCAAATAAAATCTCGATTATTTAAAACTAAATTCTCAAATTGCAACCCCATAATACTGTCAAACCCTGGCAACATTGACAATGCATTATTCTCAAAGTGCCCACCTTCAATTCTATTTTTGTTTTTATCTATATATTTTAAATAAAACCGTAAATAATTATCAGAAAGCCGATAGTGACTTAAAATTGATTCTTTTGCATCCCGAACGCTCCATGTATAATCACGCTTAACAAAACCGGACAATACCAAATGTAATAAATACTCGCTCATTCTGCCTGTTTTGGAGCGGTTCAGCGCCGTTAAGATTTCTGAAAATTCTTTTTTACCATCAACCAAAATTTCTACCAGTTCTTTATAAATACCACTACGTTTAGAAAATATATCTAAAAATATTTCTTTGAATTCTCTAAATAAAACGCCTTGTTGAGTAAAACAAAGCTCTTTGATGTTTTCATCGGCCAATCTATCTATTTTAATTTCTTCGAGATAACGAGGAATTCCTCCCGTTACAGATAACAATTTAAATTTTTCGTAAGCGCTTCCTCTAAATCCTATTTCTGTTAATAAGGTGTTGCATTCAGGCACGCTAAGTTCTTTTAAATCCAACACCAACGACAAACGACCGACAAAACCAGTATTTTGTAAAATATTTTCTTCAATCCACGCAGAAATACTGCCACATAAAATTAATATTAATTCAGGGTTATCCTTAAATTCCAAATCCCAAGCATTTTTTAATTTTCCAAGAAAATCTTCATCTTTAGAGCCCATCCAGGAAATTTCATCAAAGAGAATAATCACTCTTCCATAGCGAGCTTCTCTTGCCAAAAAAGAGAATAATTCGCTCCAATCTGTCGCTTGAAGTTTAGGGAGCTTTAATTGATGAGCCAGCTGCTCAGAAAATGCGCTTCTTTGTGACTGTGCAGTCGTTTTTTTAGTCGGTGGCAAACCTGCCAAGCTAATAAATTGATAATTTTTGGCGAATTCTTTAATGAGTCGACTCTTGCCAATTCTTCGACGGCCCCTAATAACTACTAAGCTAGAGGCTTTTTTATGAGTTAAGCCGTCTAAGCTCGCTAATTCGTTCTTTCTACCAACAAAGGGGAAATGCTTCATAGTTAATCCAGAGCACGAAATGTCTTATTGTAAATCTTGTGCTCCATTTTTTCAAAGAAAAACGGAGCACGAAATGTCTTTAAGTTGATTCCGTGCTCCAAAACGTAAAACCTTGGCGGACTTTATAGGAGCCACCAAAAAAACTGTCATACACAGAGCATTTAAGGTAAAATCGCGCGATTTTTTAGATTCACCCTCAGCTCGTATCAAGTAAAGGATAGCTTTCGTTTTCATGCGCATTTGTTTATTAATATGTTTTATTACTTTCGGGATTTTGACTAACGGTATTGTGCACGCGCAAACCGCCTCAGCGCAAGAAAAACCCGAAGTGTATACCGATAGTCTCGATAATCCGAGCAACTTTTCCAGCCTAGGCAATATCAATATTGGCCAATATTTAGGCTGGGTCAACGATGACTCAATTAATCCCTGCGGAGGCTATTATTTGGCACAACCCATGCTGTATAGCGGGCCAGCTGTCGCCTCTGGCGCAAATGTTGAAGATGCGCCCGTACAAATCAGCGCGGAATCCGGTCAATTTTATTTTCAAGGAAAATCAACACTTTCTGGAAATGTACTCGTCATGCAACCTGATAAACAAATCCTGGCCGATACTGCTTATGTATATCGTAGTCCTTCGGGTAGCTTAAAAGACATTAACATGTTAGGGAATGTACATATCCAAGAACCTGGAAAATTACTGATTGCCGATGTTGCAACTGTACCCATTCAAGATGAGGCTGTTAGTCATTTTTCTCTTTACGATGTAATTTATCGAATTACCTTGCGACAGTTACAAACAGAGCCTTTAAATAGCGCACTCTCCGAATCGAAAGAAAAAACAACAACCAAAGAAACAGGACTGATTGCTTGGGGATACGCCAAACAAGTCGAACAAACGGCGCCTGACCAACTCGATTTACGAAAAGCCAGCTATTCGACATGTCCGCCTGAAGATAAAACCTGCGCCTGGCATTTGACCGCAAACGATTTGCATCTCGACAAAACCGAAGGCCGCGGAACAGCTTACAACTCAACATTATGGCTGCGGCACTTACCTGTTATGTATATGCCTTATTTTAGCTTTCCTTTAGATGACCGAAGAAAATCCGGATTTTTATATCCTTCGTTTTCAAGTTCTTCTACAAGCGGTTTCTCATTTGTACTGCCGTACTATGTCAACCTAGCACCTAATTATGATTTAACTTTATATCCAAACTATTATTCTGACCGCGGCACGTATTTAAATTCAGATTTTCGTTATTTAACTCGAAGTAGCTCTGGAGATGTAGACTTTGGCATCTTGCCTCATGACGAAGCGTTTGGACAATTTCAACAAGATGCTAGAACAAAATACGCTCCTGGAGATCAACTAAATGAATTAGAAAGTGACAGTGATACGCGAACTAATTTTCACTGGTTAGATAACACGACGTTCAATGACAATTGGACTGGTCACGTTGATTACAATTATGTCAGTGATGATTATTTTTTAGAAGACGTTTCTCAAAGCATGAGTCAACCGGATAACGATCAACTCTTGCAACAAGCCAATGTCAATTACTATGGTGAATATTGGACGTTTCAAGGATTATTGAAAAACTACCAAACGTTACACCCAATTGATCAAGATACTATTTATAATCAATATGCGCGCTTGCCTGAGTTAGATTTTAACAGTGATTTCCCTGATCAAATTCCAGGTGTGGATTACGGCCTGGCATCGCAATTCACCTATTTTTATATGGCTGCTAATCCCGATGAAACCACTCAACCAACCACTGGGTATCGATTTAATATGCGCCCCGGAATCAACCTTCCTAATGAACGACCTTATGGTTACATCACCCCTGGTTTACAAGTAGATTCGACAAGTTATCAACTTTCACACCCTGAAGAGGGTGCGCCGACCGATCCAACTCGCGTTCTACCAATGTTTGATATCGATAGTGGACTTTATTTTGATAAAGATACCACCGTTTGGGGAAACTCTTACACACAAACCTTAGAACCGCGCGTTTATTACCTATTTGTCCCTTACGAAAATCAAGATGATCTGCCCGATTTTGACTCAACATTATACACCTTAACCTATGATCAGCTTTTCCAAAATAATCGCTTTAGCAGCGTGGACCGTATCGGGGATGCCAACCAAGTCTCTTATGGCGCAACAACGCGTTATATTGATCAAATTTCTGGAACAGAAAAAATGAACTTCAGCATGGGGGAGATTTTATATTTTCAAGATCGCCAAGTCAGTTTGTGCGATACAGAGGCTTGTAACGAGCAAGATACTGAAACTTTTTCGCCCGTGGTGGCACAAACTAACTATTTTTTCTCAGAGCATTGGTCATTTTCTGGTGACACCTCTTATGACACGAGTCAGAAAAACTTTCAAAACGCTTCGACAACACTACATTACAAGCAAGATGAGCGCAGAGTTGTCAATCTCGGATACTCTTACGTAGGAGAGGGTGAGCTTTACACTGATCAATATGACGACGACACCAATCTTGTTAATTTAAGCCAAATTCACGCTTCTTACGCCTGGCCGTTGGTCGCACAATGGAATACATTAGGCAGTGTAGACTGGGACACGAGTTATACAAATGGTGTTTCTTTTATGTTTGGTGCAGAATATAACAGTTGCTGCTGGGGTATAAGCTTTATGGTCAATCAAGAGCTAACAGGAGTCAGTAATGGACAAAATGAATACGAGCGTGTTTACTATGTACAATTTGTATTAAAGGGCTTGGGTGAAGTCAATAGCCGCGATTCTTCGTCATTAGTGGCACAAAATATTGCAAACTATCAGGATAATTTCTTACAGGTGTTTTAATGAAAAAAATTTTATTCAGTCTTTTTTTAGCCATGACGGTCAATGCTGCCTATGCCGTCGGCGATGAGGTGACTCCAGGAAAGCTCGTTGAGCTTAATACTATCGTTGCCATCGTCAATGAAACTCCTATTTTACAAGATACATTAGATCAGCGCGTTAACATGGTAGAGCGACAATTAGAGTCTAGGAATATTCCCCTGCCGCCATTAGACATCTTAAAAAATCAAGTACTCAACCAACTAATTCAAGAACAACTACAATTGCAATTGGCAGAGAGTCGGCATATTCAAATTCCTCAGGCGCAAGTTAATGAACAATTGCAAAAAATAGCCGATCAACAAAAAATAACTATTGCCGAACTTTATCAACAAGCAACGCTTGATGGTTTCACGCGAGACAGTTATCGCGAGCAATTACAAGATCAAATGCGCATACATGAACTGATTCAAACAACGATTGCTGCAAAAATTGTAATCTCGCCTAAAGATGTTACTTTGTATCGAAATTCACAACTTTCTCACGCCACTTCCGGCAAAGAATATCGCATAGAAAATATTTTAATTCCTTTGCCAGCATCACCCACCACACAACAAATTACCGAAGCGGAAGAAAAAGCTAACAAAATTCTCAGTGAAATCAAAAGCGGAAGTATTGCGTTCGATCAAGCAGCAGTGAGAAATTCTTCGGGGCAATTTGCTCTTGAAGGGGGCGACTTAGGATTCCGTCCTATTGCGGAACTACCAGAAATTTTTGCGCAATTTATTGTTTCCATGAATCCTGGTGATGTATACGGACCTATTCGTGCGGGCAATGGTATTCAGTTAATTAAATTAGTTGAAGTGAAAAATAATCAACAAGAATTGGCGGATGAGCAAATTCGAGAAGCACTGTTTAAACGTAAACTCGAAGAAGCGTATCCAGTCTGGCTGGCGAGCTTGGAAAGCCAAGCTTATATTGAACGAAAAATGTAATAGAGAATAATTCACTCATGTTTCAATCTGTGCTCATCCTATGCATCGGCAATATTTGTCGCAGCCCAGTTGCCGAAGGAATTTTTAAAAAAATGTCCGAGCAACATCAATTAGGCTTGTCTGTCTCTTCTGCTGGAGTACATGCAATGGTAGATGACCCTGCGCAACCCTACTCTATTGAAGTAGCGCGTGCTCGGGGCATTGATATTACAGCACATCGCGCCAGACAACTTTCTTCTGAAATTCTTCTTGAACATGAAATTGTTTTAGTTATGGATGAAACCGTGCGAAAAATAGCCATGCAACAATACCCATTTGCAACTGGGAAAATTAAAAAAATAGGCCATTTTCGTCAGAAAGAAATTGTAGACACTTATCGGACACCCAAGGAAAATTTTGAATCTATGTACGTTGACATAGAAAATTGTTTACAAGATTGGTTGCAAAAAATTTGGGATGTAAAACTCTAGCTTGCAAATATAATGCGGTTGATATCAAAGCAGCGTGAAAAATCCAACACTGGGCTTGCCGCGACTTAGATGTCATTGAGCACCCATTTAATTGAAGGATCAATTAATTTGTAAATACCACTCCCCTCTTCTTTAAATACGTAATCTTTCTTTTCAAGTACTTTAAGTGCTTGATTAATTGTAGTGCCTGGCATTTCTGATATCACTTGAAAATTACTGCTTCTTGGGGCTGAGGTTCCATTATGTCTAGCCAAGCTAGTTAATAGTTTTCTCTGCGCGCTACTTAATAAATCTAATTCATTCGCAATCTGAGATCGCTCTTCAGCAATATATTGACACCATTCTTTTTCAACTGTTTCAGTGGAAATTTCATTCAATTTCCATAGGCGTGATAATAGTAAATTTATATAATATGGATGCCTCTCTGTTAAATCACAAACTTTTTCCAACGATTCTTCATTTATAGTGCTTCTTTTTTCTTTATGACTAACATGCTGTATATGTTTGAAGTAATCCTGTTTGCTCATACGTGCAACAGAGATTCGTTCACATAGTTTATAAAATGGTCTATTCTTATCCTCAAACATTTCATTAAGAAGATGGCGATTACTTCCAGCAAAAATAAACGATAGTGATTTTGAAGATTGCGCAACCTGGCGTATAACACTCTCAATGGCATAAGTATCAGCGACTTGATAAAGTCGTTGAAATTCATCAAAAAACAGTACTATTTTCTTCTTGTATTTTTTACTTAAGCTTTCTACTCTTTCTAGAAGATTCAGTATGTTGCTTGCTGGGTCGCTTGTGGATTTCTCAATTTTTACTAATAATCCAATTTTATCCATCGCAAGCTGGATGCTTAGACCAGAAAAAAATTCTGTGGCTACTTTAAGAAGTTTCTGAGGCGTGCTCTCAATGCTTCCAAGCAATCTACCAATACCTTTAAAGAGGATTCGCTCTACGTCTTGCTCATTTATAGCAGCCAGAAAGTCACAGTGGCAATAATATACCTTAGAACGTTTAATAGCTTGAAGAGCTAAGCTTGTTTTACCATAACGTCGTGGAGAAGAAATAAGTGTTGGCCTAGATTGTTGTATATTATAAAGTAGCTGTTCTTGCTCTTTAACCCGATTACAGAAAGCATCGCCTTCCGCCACTGACAAAGGAAAGTAATCCATAGCGTCTCAATAAACTTAAATTATGTGTCATATATTATGACACATAATCTATAGAAAACAACTAATCAAAGAAGTTTTACAAGGCTTCTATAACTGGGTTTTGGACAATTTCAGGAATTAATTTTTTTCAACTGTAGCGTGAAACATTACACTCGACCTTAGTCAATTTTACTTATGGGACTGTTGAAATCTGATGAAGGGCGAGCGCCACTCGCCCCTACCTGTGGCCCCTGTAAAATTTGAAGACAAAATATATTCACTATCTGTCGAGGACTCTTCCGAATAAATGAACTTTTCAAAAAATCTATTAGTAAACGTATCGGCGCCTTGTAGGGGCGAGTGGCGCTCGCCCTCTTTAAAAATAAGCATTACCGATAACTTTTAAGTTCTACATTCGCCATTGTTGGCAACTTGAAGTGCAATCGGCGAGACTTGAAAGATGCCTTTTTCATCGCCCTAACAAAATTCTATTGCTTTTTAGGGGCCAATAAACAAAAGTTAAACCCCACCTTTTGGCTCACCCACAGGAGCAGCTTGCTCACACGCAATTTTTCGAGCATCCTCACTATCAAATACTTCTGCGAAATATGCCTCTGGAGTCTGCCCATGATAAGAATAGTGCGTGGAAACGGGTAAGAAATTAGGGTTTGATGCGTTATGCATTAATCCTAGCATTGTGCATCTTACGCGATCTGAAGTATTCTCACCGCTTCTATGCGCCAACCTGTAATCAAAAATCAGTGCTTGACCGAGCTTAACTTCAACAGACTTTGCTTCAACTTCTTTGACACTTCCCGGATCTAAACTATATCGGTAATTGTAAGCAGTATTAATATCAATTTTTTGTTTACCGATACCTTCCTTATGGCTTCCTGGGATCACTTTTAATGTCCCGATTTCAACAGTTGCGTCATACAGAAGCGGCACCCAAATATGCACGTATTGGCTTTTGGGAATAGTAAAAAATATATCTTTATGCCAAGCCAATTCAAAATTAGAAGACGTTTTATTGGCCACATCATTAGGGAAGGTAAGAATAACGCCATTGCTTAACAGATACAGAGGAGAGTTTTTTTTAAGGCCTAAGAGAGAGCGAGTAGCTTTTACCATTTCTGGATTTGAAGAGAGGCGGAAAAACTCAGGACTACGCGAAATAACACGCTGCACAAAGGCTGCGAAACTCGGATTAATTTTTCTAAGGGCAATCAATCCCTCTTCTATTTCACAACCCGGGGTGAACTGAGGGATTTCTTCGCCTTGATTTTTAGCTCTAGCTAGAGCTTCTCGAATGACTGCCTTGAGCACACATCTAAAGGCCAAAAAATCTTCTTTTGGAAATAAGTTATCAAAAATTGCATAACCATCAGATTCAAATTGAGCGCTCTTCGCTTGAAAGAGATTCATTGGACCTCTTGTGCTATTAATCTAGGGTTGACATTTTGTGTCTTGAGTTTAACCAACCATCATGTCACCTCAGCGCGGGCTGGGGCCTAGTCTTAAAAAATAAGTCTAAAGTTATAAGAGTCGCATTGTTTACATAAAATAAATTCTCGCGACTGGATCCCAGCTTGGTCTGGGGTGACACTGTCGTAATTGCTTTTGCAGTGAACGAGGAAAAAAAGAGGGATTTTTGATCATTAAATATGTCAACAGAACCTAATTTTATATTAAAAACTAAATAAATGTATATTTAAAATGATGGAATTCGCATTGTTTTTTTACCTTTCTGCTCACACAAGCCTCGCAAGCGTACCTTTTATATATATCCAAGTCAATATAAGGGCTGTAGTAAAAATGGCTAGAAAGACGGTGCCAAAAGAAATTGAAAAATAAGTATGCGCATAAGCGTTAGCCGATAGCGCTTCGTGAACACCTTTATCAGTCATTTTAGCCAGCATTCCAGCAATGTATCCAGAAAATGCTAGCGCAACATAGAGCGCGCCCATCAAAGTCGCTTTAAAATTTGGGGGCGCCAACTGGGTAATACTGGAAATCAACGGTGGCATAATACAAATTTCAGCCGCTCCCAAAATTAAATTTCCAATTAATATCCATAGGATAGAGATTTCTTTGGTGGTGTGATTAATTAAATCTGCGGCATAGCCAAAGATAAAAAATGCGATTGAAGATAAAAATATACCTATAATGATTTTAAAAAACGCCGAAGGCTCCCTGTCTCTAGATTGAAGCCACTTCGAAATTAGCGCTATCAGCGGAGCAGTGATAATAACAAAGGCCGGTTCCAATGCTGCAAAAGTTTGAGTTGGCAGTGTAAAAAATCCAATTTGACGATTAACGTATTGGTTGATGAATTCCAGCAGAGAGCTGTTGACCTGAAATTCACAGGCGAAAAAAATCAATGCCAACAGCGCCATAGAAATCAGCATCATGATTTTTTTAAGGCAACCACGGTACTTAGTAAAAGTTGTATACAGAATGAATATTATCGTGCCTGCGCCAATAATTCCTAACAAATTTCCCGCGTTTTCTGGATAGTTCAACAAAATAAAAAGACTAAAGATAAAAACTATTGTTATCAAAAGCAAGGTGACAACCTGATAGCATGGTTTTAACGTAGAGGTTTTTTTTAGATTACCAATATTATTAAACCATCGAGACGTTGATATATACAAAATCAGCCACAATAATAAAAGGAACGCATTTAAAATAAACGCATATCGTATTCCACAGTATGAGGCTAAAATTCCACTAGAAACTGGCCCTAATAAACCACCAATATTTGTACCCATGTAGAAAATAGTGAATCCACGATCTCGTCTATTATCATTTTGATTGTAAAAACAACCGAGAAGATTAGAGTTGTTGGGTAAAAAAATTCCAATGCCATAATTAACACAAGCCAAACCAAGAAACATAAATGTATTGCCAGGCATGCAAAGCAAAATATTTCCAAGTAAGGCTACGACAACACCAATAATTAAAGTCTTTTTGTAACCAAAAAAATTATCCGCCATGAGTCCGCCCAATATCGACAAGGCGAAAGTAGACGCTGTGAAAACACCAAAAATTTCGTACCCCATAGTGCTCGAAAGGTGAAGGTGATGGATCAGATAAAGTACTAACAGTGATTGAATACCCCAGTAACTAAATCGAGCGGCGAATTCGGAGAAAAATAAAACAAGTAAAGCGGGAGGTTGTTTAATAGATGATTGTACAATCATATTACAGTCCTTTTTTGTGGGCCTCTTCAACTGCTTTTTGTTTTTCTACTTCAATCAAGTATAAAACAGTTTCTGTGTGTCCATTCTCTATAGCTGATGTCAATGGGGTGTCTCCATCATTATTTTTTAAGCGTGTATCTGCATTATTTTCTATAAGATATTTGGCTATTTCAGCATGCCCCTTGTAGCATGCCCAGTGGAGAGCGGTGTAATTGTCTCTATTAATAATATTTATCTTCGCGCCTCTCTCCACAAGAAACTTTAATGCTTCTAAGTGGCCCATATAGGCCGCCCAACATAAAGGTGTGTCTCGATAATCCTCTTTTGCTTCAATATCTGCCCCCGCATTGAGAAGTAGATCCATAATCTCTAAGTTCCCATTATAAACAGCGGTATGAAATGGAGTTTGTAGCTTTCTGTTGCGCATATCAATTTTTATATTTAATGATAGTAAATATTTAACCAGTTCCACATTGTTTGACATGACAGCAACATGCAACAATCCATTGTTATCGTCATTATAAGGATGCACCTCATCTCCATCTAACAAATGTAAAGTAGCGCCCTGCTCTATATAACGCTTAACTGACAAGCGATCATGTGCAACTGCCGCAGAATAAGCGGCTTGATTTAATTTAAAAATTCGCTCATTTTTTTTCGCTCGTTCTATAGATTCAAGGTATTCGGAAAAATCATTAGGATTCATGATGCCAAGCTCTCTTGATATAAAGATAAATACGTTTCTACGATTACCCCATAAATTGACCAATTATCTTTGTTCCATAACGTAGGCTGAATGCCATCGATGAGAGACATTAGCCAAAAGTCGCCTCCATCAAACACACATTTTCTGACAGTTAAAGCATCTTTATTCGTTGATTTTAAAAGAATATAACATCCATTTATCGCAGTCAGAGAAGGGTCAACCACAATAACGGTGTTATTTGAAAACGGTGCTGGGAAAGAACTATTTTTAATTTTTGTCGCATAACCATCTTGAGCAATAGGTTTGTTGACCGCAATCCACTCACTCCAGTTTGACAAAGTGAAACCCGCCAAATTTTTTCTATGCTCAACAAGATGCTCCCATGGCAGTATGGGGAGCTTAATAGAAGAATGTGTATGCTGAGCCGCTGAAATCAAACTAACATCAAAGGGTACTAGCCCAAGTAACTGGTCTACAGAAACGCCGAAGTAATTAGCAATAGGTATAAGCGTCGAAATACGGGGATCTGTCGTCGCGCCAGACATTAATTTGTGCATGGTTGGCTGCGCCATAGAAACCTCACGAGAAAGCTGAGCCTCGTTGAGATCTTTCATTTGCATCAATAGCATTAAGTTTCTTCGAAAACCAGCATACCCCATTTATGCGCACACACTTAAATTCAGGTGATAGCGATTCTAACATAACAACACTTGATTAACACAAGTTCTAATTAGAATTTATATTAATAAAGTATTTTTGCGTTTTTTTATTTTATGTTATTGATTTTACTTAAAATAAACTCCTGAAATTTATTTTTTATTTATTTAAGACAGCGTTAAGAGATAAAAAAGAATAAAAAAATACTTGACACACCGTATTTACATCTTACAATAAATTCAAATGAGACATTATATTCGTTATAGAATATTTATAAAATATCTTATACGCGTGACATTTCCTGCAAATACGAAAAACAAAAAAAAACGATAAGAAGAAAAAAAGCAGTCCGGTGATTTTCATGAGGTCATGAGAATTACATTTTAAGCGGGACGAGGTCGGTCTCGACTGGGCGTATTTTTGACCCAGGGAATAGTATATTGCTTTCAATCAAAAGGAGATTGAATTATGGTTGTTTCTGAATGTTCGCTGATGCCGCCGACGTTGTCTGGCACCCCACCCTTTCTATGCCAAGAACCCGCTAGTACTCGGGTGTTGCTGGTTGAAGATAATCCCATGCTGCAATATTTACATCGTCAGCTTTTAGAAGAGCTAGGCTATTCTGTTGATATTGCAACGTCGGGAGAAATGGCGTTAGAGTTGTTTCATAAAGAGTATCACCTGGTATTAATGGATATCGATTTACCGGGAATGAATGGCATAGAAACGGTGCGAGCCTTATTTAAAAATTTCCCGAAACACGCTGTGCCAATTATTGCCTGCACTTCACATGAAAAAACTGAACTTCAATCCGCATGTTTTTCTGTCGGGATGGTCGATTATCTGCAAAAGCCAGTGTCTAGTGTTCGTTTGCAACAAACCTTAGCCGCGCATCTGGTTTTGGGAGTACGCTATGGACAATAAGGACATTTTGTTTGGCAACAGTTTAATTGATCACGAAACCGTCGCCTATATTATTGGCGATGAATTTGTGTCTTTATCGGAGCTACCGGGTATTTTAACTGTGACGCAATTTTTTATTGCGTTATTAGAAGATCGCTTACCGACGCATCGCGTTTGGGTGGTCGGGCAAGGGATTGATCTCTCGGAACGAAAAATATTACGTCTGTGTGAAGCCTATAGACCTAATATTCGACTGCACTTTGCTGAAGAAGCCCCTGCGACTCTAGGCCTTGATGCCACAGAAGCCTTGGAATGGCAAAGCTTTCAATTCATCGATTCCACACGCGTACAAGCTGAGCTTAAACTTGCTCATCTTTCCGAAGACGCATTATTAGCCCATGATTTTTTATTTATCGCTGCCCGTGAACTCAGTGAAAAATCTTGTCAGTATGTCGTTTCTAACGGAAGATTGCTTATCAAACAAGCCCAACTGCAAAGCTTTCATCGCTGCTTTCCTTTACCGCTGACAGTAGAAACACAATTTCAATTAGCAAATGATAACAAGCGCAGCCTAAAAAGCTTGTCGAGATTTTATCAAGATTATTCGTGTATTGCTGAGGTCAGTTTATCTTTCGATTTATACACCCTCGAAGACGCGCAACAGCTACTTAAAGCTCTCGGCGCTAAAACCTTTGGGCATTTTTCAGAGAAAATAAAAGAAGAGTGTTGATTTTTTAGGGGCGACCGCAAGCTCGCCCTCCTAATATAACCCTATAAGTTCAGCAGTCATGAAAACTGTCGTTGAAACCACTGTTTTAATGCCGTCATCTCTTCTGGCCAAATCGTATGCCCCATTGCCGCAGTGAGCCATTCAACTAAATAGCCTTTGTCTTTCAGGGTTTGTTGAATATGTGACCCAATACTAAACGGTAGTATCTGATCTTGTGTTCCATGCGCCAAAAAAACCGGGGTTTTTTGGCTTTCAGAGGATAGGTTTTCAAAAGTTTTTTCGCCTTTTGCAGCTAAGGTAGATAAGCCAATAATCCCAGCAAAACTTTGGTGATAATGCAGTCCAAGTTCTAAAGCAATGCTGCCGCCCTGTGAAAAACCCATTAAAAAAATCTGTTCAGGTTTAATCCCATATTGTGCTTGCTCATTGGCAACTAAACTTTTAATAGCAGCACAACTAGCATCCACACCGGTATGATCAGAGCGAGTAGTAGAAGAAAAATCCATGCTTCTAATGTCATACCAAGCAGGCATCACATATCCATTATTGATGGTGATAGGAATGCTGGATGCTTGTGGAAAAACAAAACGTACATTGGGCAGTTGAAACGTCTGTGCCAGCGGATGTAAATCATCTGCTCCTGCGCCCAATCCATGCATGCAAATAACGGTATGAGTCGGAGAACTTCCTAGGGTGTATTCAAGGGTTTTTAAAAGGCTCATACATAGATTCCGTTTTGATAAATAAATGTTAGTATAGCAAAATAATGTTTCTAGAAAGAATGTATCATGATCGTTCGTAAAGCAGTTTTTCCGGTAGCAGGCATGGGAACCCGATTTTTGCCCGCGACGAAAGCGACACCCAAAGAAATGCTGCCTATTGTCGATAAGCCGCTGATTCAATATGCTGTTGAAGAGGCCATTGCTGCTGGAATTCAAGAGCTGATTTTTGTCACCAGCAGCACCAAGCGTGCTATTGAAGATCATTTTGACTCCAATTTTGAATTAGAAACCAAATTAGCTGAACAGCAAAAGTATGCGCTATTGAAGCTTGTACAAGAAATTTTACCTGCGGGGGTAAATTGTTGCTATGTTCGCCAAAAAAGCCCGTTAGGCTTGGGGCATGCGGTGTTGTGCGCCAAAGAAGTGGTGGGAAATGAACCCTTTGCTGTGTTACTCGCCGATGATTTAATTGATGCAGAACCCGGCTGTTTATCACAGATGTTAAAAGCTTATGGGCAATATAAGTGCAGTATTATTGCGACACAAACCATTGATCTCAAAGATTCTGATAAATATGGTATGGTTGATGTCGTGGCCAGCCCGCTTCCAGAGAAAAAACTAAATAGTATTGTAGAAAAGCCACCGGCTGATAAAGCCCCCTCAAATTTAGGGGTGGTAGGGCGATACATTTTGACACCACGAATATTTGATCTTTTAGCAACCACGACAAAAGGCGCTGGTGGCGAAATACAGTTGACCGATGCTATTTCCGATTTATTGACCTATGAAAATGTTTATGCACAAGCATTTCAGGGCCGGCGTTATGATTGTGGCAGCAAAATAGGCTATTTAGAGGCTACTTTTCATTTTGCCTTGAAGCATCCGGAGCTGGGGGCAGAAGTGAAACAATTATTGGCGTCTTTTTCACTTGAAAAAAAATAGGGTTAAAGTAGCGCAATCACAAATTACACCTATTATTCTGATCGCCCTGCTTGCTTGAAAACGAATCAGGTTCGGCTGAATTAAAGAAGCGACCACGTAGTTGTTGAATAGCGGGCTGCTCATCCCCCGTAAAACCTTCTTGAGTTATGGGTGACACACGCCGAGTGGATGCGCGTTGTGACAAATAAAATTGGTCTGATTTTAATCCAAGATGATAGGAGATATCGATCAAATCAACTAGCCCTGGTAGACCTGGTTCGCTGGATAGTGCATGGATAATATCCTGATATTTCTGCTCATACTCATCTATTTCTTCACTTGTTTGATTAATCTGACGTGAAACAAGTTTAAGATGAGCATCGAGTGGTCCTTCAGCGCAAGCCGCGATCGCTTCATAAGCGTCCATCCATGCTATGAACAGGGGCAGGGTTTGTTGAATGTAGTTAAACACTTGCTTGAAGACTTCATGCAATTGATTAGTCATGCTTTTTCGGTGCGTTCTTTCCTTTTCGGTTAGGGTGGATGAGAACTGACGAATGTCCCAGTATCCCCGTGGAATCGTTAAACAATAAACATTCTCTATCAATTCACAGGCATGACTCAACAGTGTTTGAGAAGAGGCAATGCTCTTCAATAAAAAATCAATCTTTAGATAGGGATAGCGAGTATTGATCGATTGAATGGCAGTTTCGACATCGTTGAATGGCTTGCCTTCACAATGGAAATAAAGATCTTCAATGAGATCGGAAACCTTACTGAGCAAACAAAGTCTCGCATGAAGTTTATGAAAATATCGTGAAAAGTCAGGTGATGTTTTTTCGTCAAATTCAACCGTCATTTTTAGCATCAGTGCCGCTGAAGTTGCAATTCTCGGGGCCTTTATGCCATCTTGAGACATCGACAATCGTTCTTTGAAATCTGCCCAATAACGAACAATGTTGTCTCGATGCTTGTGTCGAGAAGACCACCGCTCTTTGCGCCCTAATGCGTCGTTTTCATCCCGCTCAACGTTACCTGCGTACGGTCGAAGGACGGTATAAATCAAGGTGCGGATATGATTCACTCGTCGCCACCGAATAGTGCTAGTGTAAATAGGAATAGCGACTGCTTTTCGGGAAAGATCAACCTTGCGCAATAAACCAAGGGCGCATAATTCTTGAGTCTCTTTAAGTGCGGTTCGCAGTTCATGCAAACTATGTAGCGAGGAAAAGAGAGATAGGGAATCGTTTTTCATCTGTTGTATTTCAGCAAGTTTAGCTAGGCGATCCAAGCGTTCTTTTTTGGTGAAATTTGATTCAACGATGATGGTTTCTAAGCATGTGATGAAGCTCTCGAAGTCCGTACCGAGAGGGCCTGCCGTTCCTCTACGCAAGCGATCTAGCTTTTCTTTGTCGGTTAACTTCAACGTATAGTGCAATGACTGAATAACAGACATGCCTTCGACTAAAATCAAGGCATTAAAAACAGCAATACAAATCAAGATGACTTCTTTGCATGAAAGCGCAAGGTCAAACATACGTCTTGCTTCTTGTATCTGAGGATCATCCAACGCGTTAATGGCCGCCGCTTGGCGAGTGACAATGTTGGTCACAGACGCCTCTGGTATGAGGTAAGTGGTGGTATCATTAGGAGAATTAGGTTTAACGCTATCAATAATAGCTTTTATAGTTTGGACGTCACGATCGATTTTTTCTGTTAATGCTGACGATACACTTTCTATATCCTGCTTAAGCGACGTCCATGCGGTAAAGATATAGGCGTAGAGACTCGCATTCGTGATACGAATGTTTTGATTGAGTTCTTCTCTTAGCTCGGGAAAGCGTTGCTTAGTATCGGTAGATAAAAAATCAATATCTTGTGTTAATCGATTTAAGGCATAATGACTGGCGCTGACAAGATGCTGAAATGAAGTATTCAATCCATCATTCCACTGCTGTGTCAGATTACCAATAGCATAGATTTCTTCTTGTAATTGATGATGTTGATCAAGGCATTCGTTGGTTTCCTGCTGGAATTTATCTATAAAAAGAGCATATGCACTTTCTCGCTGGCTAGCGTCATCGACTATGCTCATTTTTAGGGCTAATAATTGATTGGTCAGATTTGTAAAATACCATAGGCTGTTCGTTTCTTGAGCGTTAATTGCCATTCGCAGTGCTAATACTGCTTTTTCACGCACTGTGGTTTCATTTGAAATCAGCGCTATCATTCGAGCATAATCTTGCTGGCGCACTAGCGCTTCGGATGCTATTTCTTGTTGCATATAGACTTCAAATATTGTGGGTGATAATGACGGTGCAGAGGGAGAGTTTGCTGCCTCGAGTATTTGACGATTGAAGTAGAGTACTGGTAGGAAAATATACTTAAACATGAAAAGTCATACGAAAATTAATCTTTTTTCATGATATCATCAATTGCTTCCGGCCTTAAAAAATATTGAACGAATTAAGCTTTCAACGGTTGATCCTGCCATTTAGCCACTAATTTCTTTCACTTCTCCATTTTTATAACATGATTGATAATCGTTAAACCATCGTCGAAACACGGATCTCTCGCCTATTTTCTTGATCATCTTCCGAACTTGAACTACGTTCACGCCAGATTTCTTCCATCATCTTTCTAAAACTTTCGTCAATATCTTCCTCTGAGGAAGATAAATACCAGAAACTGACTATCTTCATAGAGTTGGAGCTATTTGAATCGGAAGAATCGGAAGAATCGGAAGAGCCAGAAGAACCAGAAGAACCAGAAGCTTCACTATTGTCGATGACAGGGCTAGAAAGACTAGAACCATCAGAATCGGAAAAGTGAGCATCCTCTTCTCTATCGATGAGTTCAGGTGCAACCCGCCGCCTATGGGATACATCTGGTGAAAGATGGCACTGATCTACTTTTCGTTCGAGATGATAAGAAAGATCAATCAAGTCAACGAGACCTGACAAGCTGAGGTCGCTTGATAACACATCCATCATGTCATAATATTTTTGTTGATACTCATCGGTGCTTTCTTCAGTCGTTTGATCAATTTGATCAGAAACAAGCATGAGATGCTTTTTAAGCGGCGTGTCAGCATATCCGGCAATAGTGTCATAAGCATTCATCCATGCCGTCAATAAGGGTATAGCATATTCAATATGTTCAACCACTGCCTTGAAAAGTGTATGTAATCGATGAGCAATACTTTGTCGAGCGATGTTTTCGGCTTCAGTTTGCATCAATGAAAATCGCCGAATATTCCCGTATAAACAAGGCTTGCTTAAACGATAGATATCTGCCATCAAGTCTCGGGCATCCTTTAGGTATCTTTTCGAATCGTCACGAAAGTTGTTCTCAAACGCGATGCGGGAAAGATCATCGACTAGGCTAGGAAAGTAACTGAGTAAACAAAGCTTTGCATGAAGCTTATGGAAATAACGCGATAAGGCTGGTGAAGCTTTTTGATCGAATTCTGTCAGCATTTTTAGCATGATCGCTGTTGGGCTAGCCATCTTAGGTGTTGGCATGCTGGCTTGATCGGGTAATCGCGCGCGAAACAGTTGCCATTGCTGGGCAATTTTTTCTCTATGTTGATGCCGAGAAGACCAGTGCTCTCTGCGCCCTAACACATCTTTGTCATCATCTTCGATGCTGCCTACGTAGGGTCGAAGAACGGTATAAATCAAGGTGCGAATATGATTCACTCGTCGCCATGGAATGAAGCTGTTGTAAGTATGATCAGCGACTATTTTTCGGAAAAGATCAACCTCGCGTAATAAACCAACGGCACATAATTCTTGGACACGTTTGAGTTCGGTGCGCAGTTCGCTGAGACTATCCAGGGAAGAAAATAGTGATAAGGAATTGTTTTTCATCTGTTGAATTTCGGCGAGTTTAGCTAAGCAATCCAGGCGCTCTTTTTTCGTAAAATTTGAGTGAACGATGATGCTTTCTAAACGTGTGATGAAGGTATAGAAGTCAGGGCCGACAGGACCAGCAGTCCCTCGACGCAAGGCGTCCAGTTCTTGCTTGTCTTTTAACCGAAACCTATAACGTAGCGACTGTATTGCAGACATGCCTTGTACTAAAACCAAAAAATTAAACAGCGCAATACAAATTAAAGTTAGTTCTTTATAAGAAATCACTGTGTCCAGTATATTTCTAGCTTGTTGCACCTGAGGATTGTCGAGTGCATGAATTGCTGCTATTTTATTCGTTAAAATATCGGTTATAGTCGTTGCGGGTATGGCGTAGGTTTTGGTGCTATTAGCGGAAGCAGGTCTAACGCTGTCAATTATCGTTTGTAGAACCTTAATTTCTGCATTCGCTTCTTGGGTGATGAAAGAAGCAACACTATCAAGGTCTTGTTTGAGCGCTAACCATAAAGCATACACATGCTGGTGCACGCTTGCATTCGTGAAACTAAGATTTTGGGTGACCCAGTAATCGGAGTCAACAAATTGTTGATCAGTATTCACAGAGAAAGAATGAACACCATTCGCTAAACGAGTAAACGCGTCATCACTGCTATTGATATAACGATTGAACGACTCATTGAGCGCATGAACCCTCTGTTGCATGTGTTGGGTGAGCATATAAAGCTGCATCAATAACGCTTGATGATCATCGCGACACTGCTGATTTTTTTGCTGCAGTGTTGCTATTAACGCTGTATTGGACTGATTTTTTTGCTGCGTTTCATTTTGTAGGTTAAGTATTGACGCTATTAACCACTGATCAAACAATGAAGATGCATTTAGATTGGCTATTATTTTCAGATCGTTGTTAAGTGTTGCTAATGCATGTGTCGCATTCGTCAAGCGGATCAGCGAAACCGTTTGTTGAGCTTCAAACCCTGATTGAACGAATGATAGTTGCATTTGACGCGTGACGGTTTCATTCGAAAGCAATTTTGCCACTTGGGTATACTCTTGCTGGCGAGCTAATATCTCAAATGCCAACGATTGATACAGATAAGTATCAATCGTTGCCGGCGAAAACGAAGGAAAATCAGTCGGAACAACACTCGGCATATAACTCGGAAAAGCCGTAGGAAGAATGGAAGGACCATTGCTAGGAAGATAAGTAGGCATCCACGTTGGTCTGCCTGATGGGCTGACACTCGGCAACCATGTGGG
>JAIXPZ010000035.1 GCA_027486005.1 Legionellales bacterium | reverse complement strand
GCTGAGAAAGATTAATTTTTTTCAGGGGGAACGACCACACCAGGAACTTTTAAGAACTCAATCCTGACCAGGATGCTGAGATGAAGTCGCTCGCGTTTTTTTCATTGTCTGAATTGCAGTTCTAAATTACTTAAATTAATTGCTCCTGTCTGAGGCGGATTGATATAAACAGCTGCAGGAAGTTTTTTTAATTTTGGAATTTTATTATTAAAACGTGCTGGAGTTTTTTTATAAGCCTGAGTCATAACTTTGTGTCGTTTTTCAAGTATGGTAATAGCATTTCCATAGTGAACTGATTCTGGTGTTAGCCAAGCAATACCCGAATGGTAGTGCTCTTTATTGTACCAAGAAAAGAAGTTTTGCGAAAAAATTTCTGCGGCCTTCATTTCTTGAAATCTCCCTGGAAATTCAGGGCAATATTTTAACGTCTTAAATTGAGATTCAGAAAATGGATTGTCATTGCTCGTATAAGGTCGGTTGTGCGTTTTTATGATGCCAAGATTCTCTAATAATTGTGAAACAGTATGCGAGGTCATGCTGGGCCCGTTGTCAGAATGCAGGGTAAGTTGACCTGGTGGAATAGCGTGTTTCAAAGTGGTTTCTTTAATTAATTGTCGTGCCAAATCTTTTGATTCGCAGTCCGCAATCATCCAGCCGACTACGTAACGACTGAAAATATCGATAATGACGTACAAATAAAAATAGTGCCATTTTGTCGGTCCTAGCAGTTTAGTGATATCCCATGACCAGACTTCATTCGGACCTATCGCCATTAACTCTGGCTTGATTGCATCGCGATGGTTGCGTTGCAATCGTCGATCTTGATTCTCACTTTTCTCCTCTAAAATACGGTACATAGTGCGTGGTGAGCAATAATATTGGCCTTCATCCAGCAAGGTATTAAACACCTGATACGGTGTTTGATCCACAAATCTCTCGCTGTGCAGAAGCCTCAAAATAAACTCACTTTCTATCGCACACAACGCATTTTTTGGAATAAAAGTCGAGGTTGAAAGAGGTTTGTCCTCTTTTTGTTGAAAGCGATAATACGTGGCTCTAGAGAGGGCCAGCGCATCACACAACACTTCAACAGCAACATGCTGAGCAGTGTTAATCTCCACTATCATTGTCATCAACTCATCTCGTTGCAATCGAGTGAGAGGATGTGCACCCCAAGCAGATCGGAGACTTTTTTTTGGAGCTCAATCACTGCTTGCGCCTGCGCCATTTTCTTTTTTAATTGGTTATTTTCAGAAAGCAAATGATCCATGCGTTTTGCATTTTTGTCTGTCTTCGTGATTTTATTTTTTCCATTCGTCTGCTGCTGTCGCCAGTCACAAATTCTTGCTTGGTATAAACCTTCTTTACGCAACAATGCTCCCCGTGCCTCAACATTTTCACAAGCATCATATGCCGCTAAAATTTGTGTTTTATATGCAACGCTAAATGAACGTTTGGGGGCTTGTTGTTTTTTAGATTTTACTTGAGAATTTAGAATATCTCCTTCATTTTTCAATAAAAATTGATCTGCTTGCGGTGTATTAACGGGGGTTGTTTTCGTGACAGGCGTCATTGTCTTTGCTTTAAAAGTGGACATATAATCTGTTTCCTTATTGCCCTCTGAGTTCGCTCATTTTACCAGAAAACTGTCTCACTTTCCCTGGCACAGAGGGTTAGGGACTAAGTGATTTTTATCATTAAACAGAGTCAATCCTGCGTCGAAAAAATAACATAGCCGTAGGTTTAGGGTGATTTTACCAGATAAACCCGAGATTGTAGAGCAAATTTTGAGCGGAAACTGTTCTGGAAAAGAACTTCAGAGTCAGTAAAATTGTTGAGCGTATTTGAACCATGCCGAAAAATCACTTATTCTTTCAAACGCTCAACTTCTTCTTGTGTCAACGTCGTGGCTTTAGCAATAATATCCACAGAAAGACCTAATGCCAGCATATTTCTTGCAATTTTATATTTACCTTCAGCTTTACCTCCAGCTTCACCGATGGCTTCGCCTTCAGCCACACCTTCAGCTTTACCTTTAGTATATTTCTCTGACATCAACGTTTTTTCTCGTCTCACTTGGTCCCAATAGCTTTCGTAAAATTCCAATTCTATTTTGGTATACGCTGATTCTTCCGCAAGCTCTACCGCTTCTGCGATTTCAGGCACTTCAAGTAATTCGTTAGAGACGGTATGTGTTTTTTCATTAATTTCACGTAAAAATCGTAACCATAACAATCGTAATCGCTTTTCTTCCGGTGAATGAATCGGAAACTTGGGTAACTCAATAAAAATCAGCTGAAGATGATCGATGACGTCACCATCCTGACTCCCTTTTTTAACCAGTTGATAGTGATGGTACCAATCTTGACTCATCGTATCGTAAATTTCTGCAACGAGTCCTAATCCATAGACGGATTGCAGCAACACATAGTCTTTGCCTTTATCCAATTGCTTTACAAACGCTTGGCTTGCACCAAAAAGTAAACGCTGTTTGAAACTGTCTGTCCAGTTCATTTGCATCTCAACAATAAACACCCGCCCTTGCGAATCAGTACATTTCGCATCCGCAATCGTACGCTTAAACTCAGGAATCACCGGCACTTGTTCCGTGGGCAAATAGGTCAGCGTTACAATCGGACTATTGTCTGGTAATGGCAAAACGGCGTTTAAAAAACTGATCAACAGATGCGGATGATCACCAAAGATTTTTTTGAATACCACATCGGCTTTTGGATCAAGATAGCGTGACATAATATTGATTCTCTTAAAAAATTAACTAATTTTTGGCTAAAACGAACTAGCGCTAAGCGTAGTTTTTCATTATACAATATGACCTCTGTGAAACCTACTTCATTTTTAGCTCTGCGTATTGTTGATGGTTCTGGGCTCTCCCGGAATTAGTGGAGTCAGTTCAACTCGCCTATGGTTTTTTGGAAGTAATTTCATCATAAACCAAAATCAATACTGCACCGGAATGCACTTGTATTTCTATTTCGCACTCTTGCGTGCGGTTAAAACAAGAGTTTTTACCTGGAAAAGTTAATTGGTCATCACACAAATTCCATTTCAATCCTTTTGTAGTGACTATTGCGTCAGGGATACCTAATAAAGAGATTTTTGTATTCAATGGCAAAGTCAACTGCTTATCTTTCCCTTCATTCAATGCAAAGCCATAAATGGGTGGAGCAAACAAAATACAACCTACTAGCAAGAAATGATTCACGTTATTTAAAACATGATCCAAATAGCCGCCGCTTAAACCAACAATCACTGCGGGTAACATTTTATTTTTCTCTAAGTATTGTAAAGATTTTTCAAAATCACAGAAGTTTTGATCGTGATGATAGTAACTAGGAATTATTTTTAAATACTCAGGCAAGACGCTATCCAAATCACCAATAATAATTTTTGGTGTAATGCCTAATTGCATTAAATGATTTGTAGCGCCATCAGCGGCGATGATTGGCAAATCAGTTGAAAAAAAATCTGCATTTGGCAGCTCGCCACTCAAACATAAAATTGATTTGTAATCTTTAAGATCTAACATGGCGATTATCATAAAAATATTTTAATGCTATCAATAAAATGCAGCTCACCAAACCTAATATATTGCTTGCTTCTACATAAAATGAGCTAGAATAAGCGCCATAAATAATCCAAGAAAATGAACAGATGAGAAAGTTGAGTAACATCAACATAGAAATGTCATCGGTGGAACGAGTTTGAATAGCTTTATAAATTTGCGGAAAAAGCCCGACAACAGATGTAATAAACGCAATAATACCAAAAAAGTTTTCTAACATAACATTTTCCTCCGCTCGTGTTAGCGAGATCAGGTTCTAAGGGTCGGAACGATTTCCTCTCAGCCTTATGGCCCCCCTAATGTTCGTGGTGATTCTGTCACTTTAGATACAGAAATACAAGACTAAATTAAGCAATACTATTTGGCTCTTTGCGTCCAGAAGGTTTCAGGCCTTTATTGCGCTCATGGTTACGACCACATTAGGGAATTTCGCAAGAAAAATTATCGCTTTATTTAGAGGCTTTTGAATCTATTCATAATATGAAGATCTGAAAAATGAGTTAATGTAAAGACAATTTTTATTTCTATAGACAAAACGAAAAAATATTCTATAATCTTGCAATCTACTTTCTTGAGGTTTACCTACATGAACACTATCGCTTAAGTTGCCCTTAATCAGGGCGGGATCGATATTCACCCTTTTTAATCACTTAAAAGATAGCCATCATGCATAAACCAATTCCGTTACAAGACCTAGGCCTTGCCTTTTCACATAAAACTTGTTTTGAAAATTTTAATGCACGCATTTTACCGAGAAGCCGTATTGCGATTATTGGTCGCAATGGCAGCGGTAAATCGTCATTATTGAATATTTTACAAGGGAAAATTGAACCTACGGAAGGCCGTGTTATTATTTCACCAGAAATTCAAATAGCTTCTGTACCTCAAATAATTGAAGGAGACTTAAGTGGCGGTGAACGCTTTAATCAAGCACTGAGAAACGCTTTAGATTGTTATCCCGATGTTTTATTATTAGATGAACCTACCAATCATCTTGATAGAACACATCGGCAATCTTTGTTGAAACTATTACAAGAATTTGATGGCGCATTGATCATCGTTTCACATGATGTGGAATTATTGCGTCACAATATTGATATTTTTTGGCATATCGATCAAGAACGTATTCACATATTCCAAGGAAATTATGATGACTATGTGCGTGAGTGCGAAAGACAACGACAATCGTTAACACATCAAAAAAATCAACTAAACAAACAGAAAAAATCCATGCATCAACATTTAATGCAAGAACAACAGCGTGCGGCTAAAAGTCGAGAAAAGGGTGAAAAAAGTATTGAAAAGTGCAAATGGCCCACCGTCGGCAGCAAAGCAAAAATGGCACGCGCAACCGTTACTTCTATTAATAAAAAATCAGTCATTCGAAATAAGAATCAGCATTTGGCTACACAATTATCAGCACTTTATTTGCCAGAAATTATAACGCCCAAGTTTTCTTTGAATGCGAATACCCTGCGTCATCAGAATTTGATTACCATCAACGATGGTAGTATTGCATATTTACATCAAGCGCTAGTACTTACGCGCTTAAATTTATCTATCTCAAGCCATGATCGAGTTGCACTATGCGGCGATAATGGCAGTGGTAAATCAACGTTGATTAAAGCGTTATTGTCTGATAAAACTGTGATTAGATCAGGAGAATGGCTAACGCCTAAACTTTCTGATATCGGCTATTTAGATCAACACTATTCAACTTTGGTTAGCTCAGACAGCGTTCTCGATAGCCTACAAAAAATAGTTTCCGATTGGTCCATGCTTGAAATTCGACGACACTTAACCGATTTTCTATTTTTTAATAATGAAGAAGTAAATGCACTTGTTTCCACTTTATCAGGTGGCGAAAGAGCACGATTATGTTTGGCACAAATTGCCGCTCTAACGCCAAAACTCCTGATCTTAGATGAAGTCACCAATAATCTTGATTTAGAAAGTCGTGCACATGTTATCCAAGTGTTTAAAGATTATCCTGGGGCAATATTAGTTATTTCACACGATGCATATTTTTTAGAGGAAATCGGAATTAATGATTATTACTATATTGAAAATGGAATATTACGCTGATCATTAAGGCTAAAATTAAGGTATACTGCGCCTATCTTAAGCTTTTCAACAACTCGGCCGCAGCCTGCGCTGGGGGTGACACTCGCCCTGGTTTATCTAGCGGATACCAAATAATGCCGGTATTTTCTATAGCGCTCCGTGGCACTGCTTAAATTTTTTGCCTGACCCACACGGACATGGATCATTCCGTCCTGCTTTAGCATTATTTAATGATAATGCCGTTCCCGATAATCCGCCTGCTAATGCTTCACGAAAACTATCCATTTCATTATGCTCAAAACTGACAGTATAGTTATGCTCGTGACGACTGATGTCCTCGACCTCTTTAGCATCTTCTTGTGATTGAATTCTGAAACTACACAAAATAGAAACTACTTCTCGTTTTATTTGCGTTAACATACGTGTAAATAATACAAATGCTTCTTTTTTATATTCTTGTTTAGGATCCTTCTGCGCATAACTACGCAAATGAATACCTTGTCGTAAATAATCCATGGCGGCTAAATGCTCTTTCCAATGAGAGTCTAATGTTTGCAACATAATAGTCTTTTCAAAGGAACGCATAATATCGGCGCCCACGTGCGCTTCTTTTTCCGTAAGAGTTTGTGACACAGTAAGTTGAACCTTGTCGAGAATCTCTTCACGTGAAGCAGTCGATTCTGAACTCTCATCTTCTCTCAAGACAATTTTAGTCGAAAATTCATCTGCCAGACAATATTCTAATCCTGGAATATTCCAATGTTCCTCAAGGGAATTAGATGGAATATATTGCTCGACTAGATCAGCAACGACTTGCTCGCGCATAGCCGCAATATTATTAGAAAGATCATCCAACATCATCAATTGGGTACGCTGCTGATAAACCACTTGGCGCTGATCATTCGCCACATCATCAAATCCTAATAATTGTTTACGTATATCAAAGTTATGTGATTCGACTTTGCGTTGCGCGTTTTCAATGCATCGTGAAAGCAAATTCGATTCTAAAGAAGTACCGCGCTCAACTCCCATACGACTCATTAACCCTTTAACCCGACCTGCCGCAAAAATTCGTAACAAGGCATCATCTAATGATAAATAAAATCGTGACGCGCCTGGATCACCCTGCCGACCGCAGCGTCCGCGCAATTGATTGTCGATACGTCTAGATTCATGTCGTTCAGTTCCAATAACATATAAACCACCCGCTGCCAAAACGGCTTCCTGACGTTCACGCCATTCTGCTCTTAATTGAGCAAGCTGTTCATCACTGGGGTTCTCCAATTGATGGATTTCTTTCTCAACATTTCCACCTAACACAATATCGGTTCCTCGACCCGCCATATTGGTAGCAATCGTCACTCGACCAGGGCGACCCGCTTCTACAATAATTTCAGCTTCTTTTTCATGGAACTTAGCATTTAAAACATTATGCGGAATATTTTTCTCGTTGAGGATTCGCGAAAGCATTTCTGATACTTCAATTGATACAGTTCCTACAAGAACCGGCTGACCTTTTGCTCGCGCCAATTCGATATCTGCAATGATTGCTTCAAATTTTTCTTCTGCAGTCATATAAACTAAATCAGGAGAGTCTTTGCGGGCAATCGGTTTATTGGTTGGAATCACAACAACTTCTAAATTATAAATTTGGTGTAATTCATACGCTTCTGTATCGGCCGTTCCTGTCATGCCAGAAATTTTATCGTACATACGGAAAAAGTTTTGGAAAGTAATTGATGCAAGTGTTTGGTTTTCATTTTGAATCCGCACCTTTTCTTTCGCCTCCACTGCTTGGTGCAACCCATCTGACCAACGACGTCCTGGCATAGTTCGACCGGTATGTTCATCTACAATAACCACTTCATTGTTTTGAACGATATAGTCAACATTGACTTGATAAAGTGCGTGCGCTCGTAATCCGGCATACAAATGGTGCATCAACAAAATATTGCTAGCATCGTAAAGACTATCTTCTTCTTTAAGCAACTCAGCTTCACGCATTAAGCGCTCTGCGGTGTTATGACCTTCTTCAGAAAGGAATACCTGCTTGTTTTTCTCATCCACATAAAAATCACCTTGTGATTCTTTTTCTGGTTGACGTACAAATTGAGGCACTAGCTGGTTAATTTTTATATAAAGTGCAGAACTATCTTCCGCTGCTCCAGAAATAATCAAAGGCGTTCTTGCCTCATCAATCAAAATAGAGTCAACTTCATCAATAATTGCAAAGCTGAGAGGACCTTGAACTTTATCACCAATGCTAAAAGCCATATTATCGCGCAAGTAATCAAATCCATATTCGTTATTGGTTCCATAAACAATATCTGCCGCATAAGCTTTTTGTTTTTCCGCGTGCGGCATGTTGGGCAAAATAACTCCCACTGTCATTCCTAGAAATGTATAAAGTGGCGACATCCACTCTGCATCTCGCTTAGCAAGATAATCGTTAACCGTGATGATATGCACGGATTTTCCAGATAAAGCATTCAAATAAGCAGGCAAGGTAGACACCAAGGTTTTTCCTTCACCAGTGCCCATTTCTGCAACTTTTCCCTCATGCAAAGCCATTCCACCGATAAGCTGCACATCAAAGTGACGCATTTTTAAACTGCGTTTACCCGCTTCACGTACTACGGCAAAAGCTTCGGGTAAAATGTGATCCAGTGTTTCACCTGATTTAACACGCTCTTTAAAAGAGAGCGTTTTATGCGTTAAATCTTGATCAGAAAGTGACCCAAAATTCTGTTCGAGCTGATTGATTCTGATTACGGCCTTACTATACTTTTTGATTAAGCGCTTATTACGGCTACCAAAAATTTTACTCACCAATTTTGAAGGAAAACGTAGCATTAGAATCACTTTTGTAGAAAACTATCAGACATTATAACGTAATAAAAAACAAAAAACCTAGGGGTTTACAGAACGTGAAAAAAGTTTCTCACATTATTAGCAGTACAAATGAACAACTCTCCAAACTTGTCACTGCTGAAAGTAAGTTAAGAGAAATCAAACATGAATTGGCACAAGTAAGCTTTTTAAAAGCTTACTATGATACCTATAAAATAATCAAATTTTCTCAGGGAATACTTTACTTGAGCACGTCAAGCGCAGCTCTAGCCACCCAACTGCGATATGCAATTCCTGAAATCATGCGCGGGCTACAAGATAAGTTACCAAATGTCGGCCTGGTTTCCATTCAGTGCAAAGTCAGCACCTTTACTCAGCCAAAACAGCCGTCTAGTATTTATAAAAAGTCTAAAGCGAAGATTATCAGTCAGAAAACAAGAGCGAAGATCTCTAACTTGTCAGAAACGGTAAGCTCAAAAGAGCTAAGTGACGCGCTAAAACGGTTAGTGGACTAATTTGAACAAGCCAAAAACTAAAGCATTTTGCATTAATAACAAGCCGACAAACCAAAGTACCAATCGCGTTTCAAGTTTGCTAAGTTTATTTTCAATTTCAAGAGTAAGAAGCTGACCATCCTGTTTTGTGAATATATTAGCACTTAAATTTTCTTCAAAAACATCGTTCATAGCATACGCAATAGCTTCAGCTTGATCTTGCTGAATTCCCGATTTTTCTAAACGTCTAACAAATTTTAGTGTATCAAATGCAATAGTATGTGACACAAATCTGCCCATTCCTTATCATCCGCAACATTGTACAACAATTCCTCAAGTAATCAAGCCGCCACTAACGACCGAAACATCACGACCGGAGCCTCTGCTTCTTCATCAAAAGTGACATATTCCCAAGCACTTCTATCTGCAAGGACGGCTTTGACCAATTGATCATTGACTGCGTGACCTGATTTATAGCCCTCAAAAGCACCTAAAATGTTGCCGCCCATCAAAAATAAATCGCCGACGGCATCTAAAATTTTGTGACGCACAAATTCATTTGAATAACGTAAACCGTCTTCATTTAAAACACGAAAATCATCAACGACAACTGCGTTATCTAAACTTGCGCCACGCGCTAAGTTCATTGATCGAATCTGTTCATACTCTGATAATAAACCAAAAGTACGCGCACGACTGATTTCTTTTACAAATGACGTCGTAGAAAAATCTAAAGTCTCACGCTGTTTAGTACGCTTAATAACTTTCTGATCATAAACTATTTCACAAGTGACTTTGAAACCATTGTGTGGCTCTATACTCGCAATTTTATCGCCTACTTTTACTTCTACACGTTTTTTAATGCGAATAAAACGTTTAGATGCATTTTGCTCTTCAATCCCGGCAGATTGAATAAGAAAAACAAATGGCGCAGCGCTGCCATCCATGATTGGCACCTCACCTGAATTAACATCTATATATAAATTATCAATACCTAAACCTGAAACCGCTGAAAGTAGATGTTCCACCGTAGAAATTTTAGCATCGCCGCGCACTAGAGTTGTCGATAATCGAGTATCTCCAACGAACTCACTTCTGGCAGGAATTTCAGTAATTTTACCGTTGACATTGACCCGAAAAATTACGCCTGTACTTGCAGGAGCTGGACATAATTCTATGGCTGCCCTTTCACCACTATGAACGGTAATGCCGGTTGCTTTGACCGCATGTTTGAGTGTACGTTGCTTAACGATCTGAGACTGGAGCATTTATTGCCCTCCAAATGCATGAACAAAATAGGAAGATTTCCTTGATGCGAAGTATACATCCATGCTCACTGTATCCCAATATTACAGCTAGGGTTTTACAGAATATTTACATAGTATTGATTTATTTAAGGTTTTGTTAATGTAGGGGGCAGGCCTCGCGCCTGCCCTTCTTGATTTTTCAGACAGTTTCTTCTTGTTTACGCAAGAACGCGGGAATATCTAAATAATCCAAGTCTTGTTGAGTAGGCTGTTCACGAACAGTAGTCGCTTTTGCAGGCGCTTCTTTAGCAACCGGCGCACCAGCTTGCTGACGAAGATACGCAGGTCTATCGAGTTGTTGATAATCCACTGAACCATCCGCACGATTACGCGCAGGCGCACTTTTTGCCGCAGTCGCTTCTGCAACTCGACCTAGGCCAGTGACTACCACAGTGACTTTCATTTCATCACGCATTTCAGGGTCAATGACCGTGCCCACAACAACCGTAGCGTTTTCAGAAGTAAAGCGCTTAATTAATTCACCGACCTCTTCAAATTCACCAATAGAAAGATCCAAACCAGCAGTAATATTAACTAAGACACCTCTTGCGCCAGTTAAATCGATATCTTCTAAAAGCGGGCTAGCAATCGCCGCTTCTGCAGCTTTGCTCGCTCTATTTTCACCACGAGCAATGGCGGTTCCCATCATTGCCATGCCCATTTCTGACATCACTGTTCTAACATCGGCAAAGTCGACGTTGATTAAGCCCGGACGTGTAATTAAATCTGCAATACCTTGCACAGCACCGTATAAAACATTATTCGCCGCTTTAAATGCATTCAACAAACTGACTGACTTGCCTAACACACTCAATAATTTATTATTGGGAATAGTAATCAGTGAATCAACCGATTGCGCTAATTTACGTATACCTTCGTCAGCCACTTGCATACGCATTTTGCCTTCAAAACTAAAAGGACGTGTCACAATTGCAACCGTTAAAATGCCCATTTCTTTTGCTAACTCAGCAACAACAGGAGCAGCACCTGTCCCTGTCCCCCCCCCCATTCCGGCAGTAATAAAAATCATATCTGCACCAGCAAGAACTTCGCGTAGTTTTTCGCGATCTTCTTGTGCCGCTTGCTGACCGATTTCAGGATTAGCGCCCGCACCTAATCCTTTAGTCATACCAATACCTAACTGAACAATCACTGGCGCTTTAGATTTTTTTAATGCTTGAGCGTCAGTATTTGCTACCGCAAATTCAACGCCATCAATCGCTTCTTGCATCATGTAATCAACCGCATTACCACCCGCGCCGCCTAATCCAATGACCTTAATAACTGCATTTTGAGTGATGTTTTCATTTGTAGTGTGCATATTTTCCCCGTTCATTAAATTACATGTTACCTTTAAACCAGTTTTTCATGCGCGTGAATATTGACGCTGATTGACGTTGCGACCGATCAGCGCCATCATGCGTCTGCTTCAAACCATAATGCAACAGTCCAACTGCTGTTGAACAGCTAGGATTTTGCATCACTTCTTCTATACCTGATATATTTTCAGGCGCGCCCACACGAACCGGCATTTCAAATACTTTTTCAGCGAGATCAACAATATGCTTAATTTTTGACGCTCCACCTGTAATGACAATACCAGAAGGAATTAAATCTTCAAAACCACTACGTCGCAACTCACTTTTTACTAATCCAAAAAGTTCTTCATATCTTGGTTGAACAATTTGCGCAATCATTTGTTCGGACACTTGCTTTGCGGGTCTATCACCCACGCCACAAATCTCGATAACATTTTCAGGATCTGCTAACTTTATCATGCAACTTGCATGCGTAAGCTTAGCGACTTCCGCACTACGCGGTGGCATTCTAAAGGCAATCGCTAAATCATTGGTGACTTGATCACCCGCAATCGGGATTACTGCTGTATGACGAATCGCGCCTTCAGTAAATACAGCAATATCGGTCGTGCCAGCACCAATATCAATTAAACAAACTCCTAATTCTTTTTCATCCTCTGATAACACTGAGTAACTTGAAGCCAGTTGCTCTAAAATAATGTCTACAGGCAATAGACCACACTGACGAATGCAGCGATCAATATTCTGCGCAGAACTAACCGCTCCTGTCACAATATGAACCTTCGCTTCCAAACGCACGCCTGACATACCTACAGGCTCTTTGATGCCGTCTTGCTGATCAATAATAAATTCTTGTGGCAAAATGTGCAGAATTTTTTGGTCTGCAGGAATCGCGACTGCTCTAGCAGCATCAATCACTCTATCAACATCAGATGCAGCCACTTCACTGGCACTAATAGCAACAATCCCATGTGAATTAAAACTACGAATATGGCTACCAGCAATTCCTGTGTAAACTTCACGAATTGAAATACCAGCCATCTCTTCTGCTTGTTCTACCGCTTTTTGTATTGAAGCAACAGTGGCCTCTATATTAACAACTACCCCTCGCTTTAACCCTGTTGAAGGATGCTTACCCAATCCAATAATGGTTAAATGGCCGGAATCATCGACTTCACCGACAATACAGACGATTTTTGAGGTTCCAATATCTATACCAACCACACAACTATTCATTGGTTTACGTTTTGATGACATTTATTTCTCCACTTATTTGGGCAACCAATCAGTAGCCCCTACGATTTCCAATTCACCGCCATACCATGACTGTAACGCATATCGACATAACTCGGTTCACGATGCTGAGGAACAAATACTTGTTCGTATACTTTGGTGAAACGTGCAAACTTGGCGAGTATATCTTCCTCTCCAAGCATCACAACAATTTTGTTGCTTAATTCTACACTCCAATTATTTTCTGCTGATAATTTAACCTGCGTGACAGTTAAATCAACAGAATTAGCAATAGAAGTAAAATCTACGTATTTTTTTAAGATTTCTTCAGCTTTTTCTTTTGGTCCAAATAATATTGGCAAATCCGGTGGAAAGCTATTGATTGCAGGAGTAAAAACATCCCCTATTGGGGTGAGTAATGTTTGATTATTCAAAACGGCAACCGCTATTTTCTGTTTTAATACCACTACAATTTTATCTGGCCAATGACGCGAAACAGATACTGACTGAACCCAAGGCTCTTTGACCCGAAGTTCATGCTGTAACGCAAAAAGATTGGCAAAAAAATAACCTCTAGAAACATAGGGGGCAATAATTTTTTCTAAATCGCCTTGTGGAACATTCCAGTATTCACCCTCAACAATCACTTGTCGAATAGGAAAATGTGATTTTTTCTGATCAAGATTTGCAAAGAAAATCCATGCAATCGCAGTGATAACGCAAAGAATCGCTATAATGTACCTATATTTTTTCTTCATAACGTTGATTCTAATACTCTGATTACTAATCCATGAAAATCTAATCCAGCGGCCTTGGTGGAGCGTGGCACTAAACTTGTGCTGGTATACCCTGGAACTGTGTTTATTTCAAACAGCCAAGGATTTTCCTTTTCATCAGTCTTGAAATCAACACGAACCATTCCAGTACAGCTCGTCACTTTATAGGCTAATAATGCAATTTCATTCATTCTTGAACGCAAATCTTCTGAAATATCACACGGACAGGGAAACTGTGTATTAGAATCTGTGTATTTTGCTTCATAGTCAAAAAATTCGTGTTTGCCGGAGGGAACAATTTCAACGATAGGGAACACCTCTCCATCAATCACGGGCACAGCAAATTCTCTACCGATTACCCAAGGCTCTGCTAACACCACTTCATCGTACTTGCGCGCAAGTTCATAAGCAGCCTCAAAGGCTTCTTTAGTTTTTACTTTTGACACGCCAAAACTTGAACCTTCCGCTGGAGGCTTTAATGCCAAAGGCAATCCTAATGCCTTTATTACATCGTCTTTTTCAGATAAAGATTTTATTTCCACCCAAGGCAACACGGGCAAACCAACATCACGCCAAATTCTTTTGCTAATAATTTTGTCCATGGTGACAGCACACGCCAGAACATCACATCCAGTAAACGGAATATTAAGTGTTTTCAAAAATCCTTGAATCTCACCATTTTCACCATTACCGCCATGTAATACGATATAAGCTCGATCAAAATCCAACTTTCTTAAACGGCCAATATCTTGGGTATCAAGCGCAAACGCATCAACGCCTTGCTCTAATAAAGCAGTTAAAACTCCTTTGCCTGACTTTAAAGACACTTCACGTTCAGCGCCTGAGCCGCCCATCAAGACTGCTACTCGGCCAAATTTTTTTACGTCTATCATGTTAATTTCCTCAAAAAAGGCGGCCAGGCGGTCGCACTTACATTATTTTAACTTCACGCTGCAATTCAATCTGAAATTTTTCTTTTACACTTTCTTTAGCTAAAGTAATTAATGCAAGTATATCGGCAGAACTTGCATTGTCGATATTAACAATGAAATTGGCATGCTTTTCTGAAATTTGCGCGCCACCCATTTTATGTCCTTTCAAACCACATCCTTGGATCAATGCCGCAGCAAAATGCCCTTCTGGATTTTTAAACACAGAACCACAGTTTGGTAGGCTTGTCGGCTGCGCTAAATTACGTTTATCAATCAACGTTTTAATTTGCAATAATGAATCAGCTTTATTACCTTCTGAAAGTTTAAAATAAGCAGCAAGAAAGTACTCCTTTATAGCTCCCGCGATCAAATCGCAGGACGACGAACACGCAGACACTTCCCTATAGCGAATTACATACTCATCTTTTTGTCGAACATGTAGCTTACCTTGACGATCAATGATTTCTACATGACTCACACGATCCCAAGTTTCGCCACCATAACAACCTGCATTCATCGCTAATGCACCACCTACAGTTCCGGGAATTCCCGCCAAAAATTCAAGTCCGGCTTTATGATTACGCGCCACAAAACGAGCTAATTGACCACAAGGAACACCGGCTTGCGCATAAACAAAAAAATCCGGTATATCAAATATTTCAATACGATTTAAACAAGAACCTTGAGTGATAATGACTAATCCTTGCAAACCTTCATCTGGTATTAAAACATTACTGCCCAACCCTAGCCAAGTCACTGGGTAGTCTTCAGGAATAAACTGCAAAACTTTTTGAATATCTTCTATCGATTCTGGAATTAACACTATTTCACCCGGCCCGCCAGTACGCCATGTCGTATAACGATTCAGTGGATACTGCATCAACAGTGGGCTTTTTATATGCTTTTCTAACGCAGCCCAATTCATTAAGAATTATCCTTAAATTTCTCCGCCAACTGCGCAGACATTTTACCGATACTCCCTGCACCCATTGTTAAAATAATATCACCATTCTGAACAATTCGACTTAAAACAGTTTCCAATTCTTCATCCCCAACTACAATCGGTTCTACCAATCTTCTTTGCCGAATTGAATTTGCTAGGGCATGGCTACTAGCTCCCTCAATATATGTTTCACCAGCAGAATAGACTTCCAATAATAACAAGACTGAAGCCTCAGATAATACTTTAGAAAAAGCATCAAATTGTTCAATAGTGCGTGTATAACGATGCGGCTGAAATACTAAAATAATGCGTGAGTCTGGCCAAGCTAATTTAGCCGCTAAAAATGTTGCCGCGACTTCAACAGGATGATGCCCATAGTCATCGATTAACGTAACTTCACAATTATTTAATTTTAAAGTACCTTGATGTTGAAATCTTCTGCCAACGCCAGAAAATGCTTTCATCGCTCTTTGAATAATTCCATCATTAATGCCTAACTGCTTTGCAATGATATAAGTAGAAAGCGCATTTAACACATTATGCTTTCCGGGCAAGTTTAACTCAAAGTTTTTCACAATACCGGCATCACTAAAACTAAACTGTGTCACGGTATGTTTTTGAGAGAATGACAATAATCTAATATCACAGCGCTCATCTTCACCGTAAGTCAAAACAGGTCGAGAAATTTCTGGCAATAATTCTTGAATAACAGGATCATCACCACACAGCACTGCCAGCCCATAAAAAGGCAATCGATGTAGGAAATCCAAAAACGCTTGCTTTACATTTGAAAATTTTCCACCATAATTTTCTAGATGATCCGCATCAATGTTGGTTACCACAGACATCATAGGATTCAGCATTAAAAATGACGCATCACTTTCATCCGCTTCAGCCACTAAATAATTACCTTTTCCTAAACGTGCATTGACATTATGGCTATTAAGTTTACCACCAATAACAAATGTAGGATCCAAGCCTGCTTCTGCTAAAATACTCGCGCAGAGACTTGTTGTCGTGGTTTTTCCATGCGTACCTGCAATTGCAATACCGTAACGAAAACGCATTAATTCTGCCAACATCGCTGCTCGTTGCACTACAGGAACACGAGCCTCTTGCGCTGCTTGTATTTCAGGGTTTGTGGCATGAATGGCAGAAGACCGAACCACCACGTCAACATGATTAATATTGGAACGCTCATGTCCAATATAAATTTTTGCACCCAAAGCCTCCAAGCGTTGAGTTGCAGGGCTTACTGCTGCATCAGACCCAGAAATTTGATAACCTTCTGTTAACAAAACTTCTGCAATACCGCTCATCCCAATGCCGCCAATGCCCACAAAATGTAGACGTTTTACCAAGCCCATACGTGAAAAATTTATCATAGTGCAACCTCCAAGCAAGCGCGAACAATCGCCGCATCAGCATTTATTACTCGATGTACATAAGCATGATTAGCAAAACGTTGATAATTAATTTCTTCTTGCAAAGCATCTACATAAGTTTTTAATGTTTCAAGGCTTAAATCACGCTCTTGGATTAGCAATGCTGCACTTTTCTCAACCAAATATTTTGCATTAGTTGTTTGATGATCGTCTACGGCGTAGGGATAAGGAATGAAAATAGCGGGACGACCTACTGCCATAATTTCAAATACGGTCATTGCCCCTGAGCGACAAATGACAATATCCGCCCATTCATACGCTGCGACCATATCATCGATATAGGGAGAGATTTTAACTGGCGAGCGGCACTCGCCTCTACAAGAGGCCGCATAAATTTTCTGAGTTTCTTCAAAATGCTTCTCACCTGTTTGATGCAAGATTGAAATATTAGAAATTTGCCCTAGTATTCCAGGCAAAGTTTTATTTAAACTTAACGCACCACGACTTCCACCTAAAATTAAAATATTCATTAGTTTATTTGCATGCATCTTCGGTCGCAATGCAAGCAAATCAGCACGCACTGGATTACCGCAAGTGACTGCACTAAAATTTGATAATACCCTTGGAAAAGCCGTCAGTACTTTTTTTGCAAAACGTGCAACAATTTGATTGGTTTTCCCTGCAATAGCATTTTGCTCATGAATAACCACCGGAATACTCAAGCATCGCGCTGCTAATGCACTAGGGCCACTCACATAACCGCCCATGCCTAGCACCACATCTGGCTTAAGTTTTTTCAATATTAACAATGCCTGAAAAAATGCTAGAACCGCTCCCCACAAAGCCAATAACTGCTGTAATTTTCCAGAACGTCGCAAACCTTTGGCCTGAATAAAATGTAATGGAATGTCATATTTAGGCACAATCGATGACTCTAATCCTTCTTTGGTGCCTATCCAAGATACTTGGTGGCCCTGATCTCTCCAAGCAGAAGCGAATGCAATTGCAGGATAGACATGCCCTCCAGTTCCACCAGCCACAACAACAGCATGTTTAATGTTGATATCACTCACTTTAAAACTCCAAAAGACTTCAAACGCGTCTCATAATCTATTCTAAATAAAATTGCGATGGCACAAATATCAATTAATAAACTACTGCCACCATAACTCATTAATGGTAACGTTAATCCTTTTGTGGGAAGTACCCCAGCATTCACTCCTACATTGATAAGAAACTGCAACCCCAGCCAAACGCCTATACCAAAAGCAACAAAACTAGAATAATAATCACCACAAAAATGTGCTTTTTTCGCAATCACTAAGGATCTAATCACTAAAATTGTATAAAGAATAAATACGCAAGTAATGCCAATTAAGCCCAACTCTTCCGCTAATACTGCAAATAAAAAATCAGTTTGAGCCTCAGGAAGATAAAACAATTTTTGAATGCTACCTCCTAAACCAACCCCAAAAAAACCGCCATTTCCAAAAGCAATCAAAGCTTGAGTTAATTGGTAACCGCTACCATACTGGTTTTCCCAAGGATGCATAAATGAAGTAATGCGAAGCAATCGATAAGGGGATGCATACGCCAGCAATGAAAAAACACCCGCAACGACCAATAATAATAAAATAAAATACCGAATCCGCATTCCTGCCAATAACATCATTGCCATCGCCGTAGCAATAATTACGACTGCAGCTCCAAAATCTGGTTCTTTAAGCAAAAGCATGGCCACTATTCCCAACACGCAAAGTGGTCTAATGAAGCCAGAAATATGTTGCTGTATTTGTGCATTTTGTCGCACTAAATAACCTGAAAGGTATAAAATAGTCGCCAATTTTGCAAATTCTGATACTTGCAATCCAATCGAACCAATGCCTAACCAACGTGAACTGCCATTAATACTTCTGCCAACATGAGGAATCAGCACTATAATCAGAAAAACTAAACACACAATAAATATATTAGGACTAATAGCCGCTATCTTTTCCATAGGAGTACGTAAAATAAAACGTGCAATCACTAGAGCCACAAACAAAAAAATCATCTGTCGCACTAAAAAATGAAACGGACTGCCAAATTGCTTTTCAGAAATATCAATTGAAGCTGATGCCACCATGATAAGCCCAAGGATAACAATACCAACAACACCACCTAATAGTGTCTTGTCAATGGTAGACGTTCGTTTAATGGTAGTACTCATGCTTTAATTAGTTCCTTAACTTCTGTTCTTTAGATAAAAATAATAACGTAAAAATTTTTCAAATAGATTCACCCAGCCAAGGAAATGCAATTATTGAGATAGTCACACAAAAAATTAAAAGTGCAATATGCAAAAAAATCCTATATCGCTTTATGTAATAGAGCCACACAAATAGATAAATCATTAAAAATAAAATAATATTTTTAATCACAGAATGATATAAAAACTTTATTCCTTGGTAGCGGATGCCATAATCCCATCCAGTATAAAAGCAATACACATCTAAAATCATAATGACTGTTGTTAAAATAAATAAAAACATTAAAAATGATTTTTTACTTATTTTTAATGATCCATATATAAAAAAAACAAGTGGGGAAAAACTAAATACAAGTATCGATGGTACAATGATGGGCGTAAAAAAAATTCTCGCAAATACGGAGTTAAATGAAGAAAACAATATTCCAGTCATAAAAAACGGAAACCCAGGCAAACAAGATACCATATGAAAATTATGTAAGCTAAATAATCGCCCTAATAGGGCTTGACCTGGCATGGATACAGCAAACACCAATATTGCCCCAAAAAACATCCATGTCTTTTCCAAAAAATTTCCACTTAAAACAAATTTTTTCATATTATTTATTACCTCAATCCTAATGAGCAACCAAAAATCATCAAAAATAGCATTTCACTCATAAATTTAGCATTTAAATGCTGGCTGAATCGACGAATCAATGGGATACTTTATTTCGGCAAGACCTAGCCATAATAGGCGCCGCTCCCTCCCTGATAATGATTCGTTATGAATATAAGCATGTTGAAAAAATTTCCCATATTTGCATTTTTTTTCTTGTGATAAAAATTGAAAAGAAGAAAGACGTGATCCTGATACAAGATTTGCTTGCTCAACGACATCTTCTTGGTCAATATATGCAATCATTGCCTCTTCTTTATCTTCTTGCGTTTCTGTTTTAATAGTAATTAATGCGTTTAACCATTTACAAGGTGGATTTTCCGCATAAAAGTGCAAGCGTTTCTCCATTATTGTTAATGCGAAATTATCTTCTGAAAGATATTTATGTTGCCAGAGAATATCTGATAGTAGCGGTCTAATCTTATAATCAATTTGAAAAGGGCTCATCTTATTTAATTCAAAACATAAGCAACGAACAAATAACTCAATTATGCTCGCATTTGCGTTCTGTTGATATCTTTCAACAAAGCCAGGGAGTTGCTCATTTTGCACGCTTTTGGTTAAAAGCATAGGCCGTAATAAACTAAAAATTTCTAATGCAGGCGAAGATGCATTTATGATTTTTGCATTGTTTTGCAGGCTAGAAACACAAAGAAAATCATCGTCTTGATTTAATGAAGTTAGTGAATCATATTTATTTCTTCCAGGCATAAAACAAGATTCCACAGGGTTTGCACTACACATAAAATCATTAAATATCACAAAAGGATATGTAAGTAGATAGGTAAATGAATCTTGCAATTTTAACCCTACTACATCATAACAGTAGTACACAAAGGAATCACAGCGAAATTTACAATTATCCGGTTGCGTCAATCCACCTCCCGGATAATAGTCCCAGCTACAAGTATAAGTAAAAGAATAGTACTTCTGATTAGTTCCTGCGTTGATAATATCAACCGCAATATCCATTGGCAGTCGAGTAAGCAACTGTTGTTCTAAGCCATAGCGCTCCCCCCAATATTCCCCTACATCAGAAAAAGAGCCCGCCCCATAAAGAGGTTCAAAAACAATTCCCTCATTATTATTTAATACCTGCATAATATCGGGATTTTCTTCTTTAGTGCCTGCTACTAAACCAACATGCGCAAGAAAAGTGAATCCTTCCATATTCAAATCTCTTGCTACAATATCAGCTAAACAGGGTATGGGCGTAGTGGTACAACCCGTTTCTCTAGTAGCATTATCCCATGAAATTCTTGTATTAGAAGGGCACTCATAAAGAGGTGAAGCAGTTATTCTATTGTATGTCCATATTGAACCACCTGCAGTTTTACAATTCATCTGATAGGTCATTTTTATCGCCGCATTAGGATCAAGCAGAATTTCCTCCCAATCATAATGGTTGCCACTAATAAATCCACTTGGCATATCAGTAGAGTTTCCATAGTATTCAATATTGTCATAGTCCCATGTGCAATATGAAGAATTAGAAGGTATAGGCATTTGCTCTTGCGGTGTGACCGTCAATTCATTATACGTATAAAGGACAACGCTACATGCATCGTATCCTTCATAGTTATACCCATGTTGCGCATCATACCATAAACCCGCAAATATCGGCAGCACGTGTTCACTTTTGCCACCTCGCATGAGCGTGGTAATTATTGAGAAACTGGCAAAATAAAATGAATTGAAATTAATACGCATCGTTAACTTTCCTTAAAAACAAAAACTTCAGTTTCAGCCCGTATTGCTAAAGCCTTAAACTGACGGCCTCTATCTTCATAGTTTTTAAACATGTCTAAACTTGCACATGCGGGAGACAACAACACGGCATCACCTGGTTGTGCCAATATTTTTGCTGTTTCGATTGATTGTTGTAAAGTCTCTACAACTACGATTGCTTGACTACTTATCATCCCAGCGTAGGCTGGAGCCCAGTCTTTTATAAATAATTTCTCTAACTCTCGCTTACATTCTCCTAATAAAATCACAGCACGTGTTTTATTTTTTAATCGAGTAATCAGCTCACTAAAGTCCTGCCCTTTGCTTTGGCCACCTAATATTATAATTAACTTACCTGTTATTATTTCAGTTAAGCTATTAATCGCAGTAATCGTTGATGCAACATTCGTTCCCTTAGAGTCATTCCACCACGTTACGTCGTTTTTACTCAGCACAAACTCACAACGATGCTCTAATCCTGGAAATGCAGCAATAGCATCTACAGCTAATTTCATATTAATATTTAAAAAAGATAACATTGCAATTGCGGCAAGTGCATTATGCACATTATGTTGACCAATCATTTTTAATGGCGGCAAGCTATTGGCATTTGATAAAGCAATTTTTGCTATTTTTTCTGCTGTTACATGCATTTTTTTACAATATTCATCATCTATATTCACTACAGCATAGCGACAATTCTGATAGAGCGATGCTTTAATAGCGGCATAATTCTCAATGGTACCATGCCGATCTAAATGGTCTTGTGAAATATTGCTCACATAAGCCACTTTACAGACAAAGGGTTTGGCAAGTTCTAATTGGTAACTCGATAACTCAAGAATAAAGTAATCAACGTCATCATCGACATGGTCCAGCATTGCCACCCCATTATTACCAATGGCAATGGCACGCTTCCCTGCACCTCTCAATGCAGCCTCTAATAAATGCACTAAGGTGCTTTTTCCATTGGAACCGGTAACTGCGATGTAGGGCTTTTTGCAATTTAGCGTAAAGAGATTCAAATCATTACTAAGCTTGGTCTTAACAGAAGAATAGAAAGGCGTATTTGGATTCACTCCAGGGCTTAAATAAATAGCCTCATAGCTTTGCAGCTGGGATTCTGCCATTTGATGAAATATTTTTATATTTTTAAATAATTCTAAGTTTTCACAAACTGCTTTTTCTTCTAAAATTTCAAAAGGAATATTTTTTTTAAGAAAATATTCCGCTAAGCTTACGCCTGTTTTTCCGAAACCAACAATTAGGTTCATCGCAATTTCAACGTCGCTAACCCCACCAGCACCAGGATAAAGGTAATAATCCAAAAACGCACAATAACTTTTGGCTCTGGCCAACCTTTTAATTCAAAATGGTGATGAATGGGAGCCATTTTAAAAATTCTTTTTTTGCGTAGTTTAAAAGATCCTACTTGCAAAATTACGGAAACAGCTTCTAGCACAAAAATACCCCCCATAATAAAGAGGACTAATTCTTGGCGTAGAATTACTGCTAGAAGACCTAGTGCCGCACCTAATCCTAGCGCGCCAACGTCACCCATAAATACTTGGGCGGGATAAGCATTAAACCATAAAAATCCCAAACCAGCTCCTACGATAGCACCACAAAATATGACACATTCTCCAACACCAGGGATATACGGGATGATTAAATAATGGGCAAAATGGCTGTTGCCTGTCACATAAGCAAAAACACCTATCGCCGCAGCCACTAATACCGTAGGCAAAATAGCCAGTCCATCCAAACCATCAGTAAGATTCACAGCATTACTTGCGCCAACAATCACTAAATAGCTCAGCAGAATATATAACGGGCCAAGTTGTATGATTATTCCTTTGAAAAAAGGAATCACTAACTCTGTCTCTGCGGGAATATGCGCAGTAAAGTAAAGTGAAGTCACTGCGATTAATGTGATTAAGGATTGCCAAAATATTTTTTTCTTAGCACTTAATCCTTCGGTGTTTTTTCGGCAAATTTTTAAATAATCATCCACCCAACCGACAAGACCAAAACCTATAGTCACAAATAAAAGATAAAGAATATAGCGGCTTGAGCAATTCGCCCACAACAAAGTACTAACGATGATAGAAAGAAGAATCAAGACGCCTCCCATGGTAGGAGTGCCTGCTTTGCTCAGATGAGATTGCGGACCACAATCACGAACCACTTGCCCCATTTGCAATGAACGCAATTTTCGAATGACATACGGGCCAAAGCCCAATGAAAAAAGCAACGCTGTTAACGCTGCTAAAATTGCTCTCAATGTTAAAAAATGAATAACACTCAAGCCGTGCAAATAGGGAATGTATTTAACTAATAATTGATATAACATGATTTTGCCTTTTTTAATTACTTCGCAGGAGAAAGCGCTTGTAGTTACTCAAACTGGGCAGGCACAAGACCTGCCCCTACATAATATCTAATACTTCTTCCGCTACTTTTCTATCACTAAAATAAATCTTCTTATCACCCACCAACTGATACTCTTCATGACCCTTGCCTGCAATTAAAATCGTATCGCCTTCTTTTGCGCGCATAATGATTGATTTAATCGCTTCCGCTCTATCCGAGATTATGGTTACTTTTGCCTTGGGAGAAAATCCTTGTACAATATCCTGCAAGATTTTTTCAGCTGATTCATACCTTGGATTATCATTAGTGACATAAACTTCATCCGAGTACTGCTCCGCTATTTTCGCCATCAATGGGCGTTTGCCAATATCTCGATTTCCCCCACACCCAAAAACACAATACACCTTTCCTTGAGTAAATTCCCGCACCGCAATCAGCGCTTTTTTCAAAGCATCCGGCTTATGCGAATAGTCAATAACACAACAAGGTTTTCCAGGCTTTTGTACCAGCTCCAACCTCCCTGGAACTGGCCTAACCTTCGGAAGTGTCGCTACAATCAATGCTTCATCATACCCCAATGATAACAAACATCTCACTGCTGCCAATATATTTTGCAAATTAAATTGCCCAATAAATTGTGTTTTTTCCAGCTGTATTTGAGATGCGTGCAGTGAATAAGACAAGCAGTGTAGCGCTGTATTTTTATATCGCTCATAGAGTGCCTTACTCCATAGATCATCAAGGTTAAAAATGGCATTTTTTACTTCATGCTGAGTAAGTAAACGCTCTTTTGCCGAACCATAGGCCTCCATATTGCCATGATAATCTAAATGATCTTGTGACAGATTTGTAAACACAGCCGCATCAAATACTAGACCCTGCGTTCGTGCTTGTATTAATCCATGTGAAGATACTTCCATAGCCACTGCTTGAACGCCTTGTTTTTTCAATTCAACAAAATAACGTTGAATACTAATAGGATCAGGGGTATTAATTCCTGTTTCCAAAAAACTTTCGCCTGGCTTTCCTACGCCAAAAGTTCCCATAATAACGGCAGATATGCCGAGATGATTAAGTATCTGTGCCAAAATATAAGTCACCGATGTTTTACCACTGGTGCCAGTGACTCCAATGATTTGCATGCTTTTTGCAGGATAGTTGTAAAACATTTGCGCGATGGGGCCAATTTTTTGTTGGACGTCATTCAGATAAATGATGACTACTGAATCTTGAACAAGGGCGACCAGCCGGTCGCCCCTACAACTATCCGAATTTATAGCCTCTGCAATAATGGCAACCGCGCCGTTTTTGATAGCATCTGCAATATAATCTCTACCATCGGCTTTTTCACCGGGATAAGCAAAAAACAGGGTCCCTAGTTTTACCTCGCGACTCGACAAGCATAGATGGAGAATTTCACGATCAAGCGTTTCTGGTAAAAAAATATCATATGGGGCAAGTAATTTTGATAGCTGCATAAATCTTACCTTATTATATAACTCTATCAGGAGGAACATCTAATATTCGTAAAGCGCCACCCATGATTTTTGAAAATGCTGGCGCAGCAATTAAACCTCCATAATAAGCGCTACCTTGCGGATCAATGACGACAACCGCTACTACCAATTTAGGGTGACTCGCCGGAGCTATGCCAACAAAAGACCCTCGATATCGATGCTTATAATAACCCCCAGGGCCCGCTATTCTTGCTGTGCCGGTTTTTCCTGCAACACGATATCCTTGAACACGCGCTTGCCCACCGGTTCCTTCATCACCACCAATCACAGCTTCTAACATCGTTAACATTTCATCCGCTACTTTTGGTGAAATGACTTGCTCAGATTTCTCATTCGATTTCTGAGCACCCTTTAATAGGGTAATAGGTACTTTAGTCCCGTGATTACCTATTACACTATACGCTTGTGCGAGTTGCAAAGTAGTCACCGAAATTCCATAACCAAAGGCTAAAGTCGCTAATGCAAAAGGATTCCAAGGAGATTGATGAATCAAATAGCCTCCTTGTTCTCCGGGAAAACCGCTTGACGTTGGCTCGCCAAAACCAACACGTTGTAACATTCCCCAGAACTGATCACCTGGAAGCGACAAAGTCATTTTAGTAACTCCAACGTTACTCGACTTTTGCAACACTCCGGTCACCGTTAATTCTTTATAATTCAATTCATCACGCACCCAATTTCTACCCACTTTATACCAACCTGGCGCAGTTTCAATCACTGTATCTGGCGTATATTGATTACTATCTAATGCGCTCATGATACTAAAGGCTTTCATTGTCGAACCAGGCTCAAATGTATCTGTTACTGCTCGATTACGATAACTTTCACTATAAGTACTGCGATCATTCGGATTAAATGAAGGTTGATTGACCATGGCTAACACTTCGCCGGTTTCAATATCAAGCACAACTGCCGATCCTGATTTTGCTTGATAATGGACAACAGCTTCTTTCAATGCTTGATAAGCCAAAAACTGTATGCGTCTATCAATGCTTAATGTCAAATTATTACCTGGCTTCTGCTCAGAGATTTGCTGGAGAACAGATACTACGTTTCCCTTCAAATCTTCTACAACTAATTGCTTACCTTCTTGTCCGGCTAGCCATTGGTTATACGTTAGCTCCATACCTTCTTGACCATTACCATCAATATTGGTGTAACCCACTAATTGTGAAGTCACTTCACCATCGGGATAGAAACGCTTGTATTCTTGTTGCAAATAAACACCAGGGATATTAAGTGTCGCCACCGCTTGAGCTACTGAAGGGTTAAGCTCACGCTTAATGTAGACAAAAGATTTTTTCTTATAAAGCTTCACATGTTTATAAATTTCCTCAGACGACATACCAATTTTTTGAGCTAATATGGCTGTATTTTCATGCGTCAATGGAAATTCCTGAGGATTAATCCACAATGAATCGACAGGAGAGCTAATTGCCAAAGGAAAATTATTTCTATCTTGGATCATCCCTCTAAGACCAGAGATACTAATGATTCGTTTGCTGCGAGATTCGCCTTGTTTTTGAAGAAAACTCTTTTGCCAGAGAGTTAAGTTAACCATACGAACAAATAAAGCCAACACAATCAAAAAAAACACGACGGTAATAAAACCATAACGCCAACGATAAAAACGAATTTTGTGTGACATTTTCACTAGAAAAAAACCTTCTACTGTGATACCCCAGCGCAGGCTGGGGCACAGTCCTAATAATTCGGCATCCTACAACATTATTCCGTCACCACAACCAACATTTTCTGTGTAGGCATTGCCATTGCAGATTGGTTACCAGCAACTTGTACCACCCTTGCTTGAGTCAACAAAGTACTTTGCTCCAAAAGCAAGCGTCCACGTTGCAGTTCAGCAGCACCTCTTTGTTGCTGATAAACTTGTAACTGACGATAGTCGTATCGAGTTTTGCTGGTCTCAATAACTGTTGCCAATGCTGATAACAATACCAGCAATAAAAAAAGTTGTATTGACCACTGATAGGGGGTGTTTGCCAACCCTGTCCAACTTAGCGGCCTGACCGAAGCATAATGTTTATGAATGGCCTTTGCTGCTGAATTCATGCTATTTTCTCCGCTATTCTTAACACGGCACTTCTCGCTCTAACATTTGTGGCTACTTCAGCATCACTTGCCTTTATAGCTTTACTAATCTGTACTAACCTTTGTCCTACCACATTATTTATTATTGGAATTTCTTTTGGGAGTACCTGGCCTCTTACATGCTCTCGCATAAACTGCTTCACGATTCTATCCTCTAACGAATGAAAACTAATTACCACCAAACGACCGCCAACACATAACACCTCCAAACACTGCGACAATACTTCTGAAATCGCCTGCAACTCTTGATTTATGTTGATTCTTATCGCTTGAAACGTTCTGGTAGCAGGATGCTTGTGCGCCCCTTTTTTTGATGGGGGCTTATTCGGCACAGCTTTTGCAATTAAAGTAGCTAATTGTCTCGTGCTTTTTATTGGCACGAGCATTCTTTCCATGACGACAGCTCTCGCGATTCGTTTTGCGAACCTCTCTTCTCCATACTCTTTAATTACTAGCGCTAATACCTCTTCTGGCACCTCTGCTAGCCACTCTTCTGCAGTCACCCCTTGCGTATTATTCATGCGCATATCCAAGGGGCCATCCTGCATAAAACTAAATCCTCGATCTGCCTGATCGAGCTGGGGCGATGATACCCCAAGATCAAACAAAATACCGCTGACTTTCCCCATCAAACCTTCTTTTTCTGCAATATTTTTTAATGCAATAAATGAAGCATGATGTATCGAGACATTCGAATGAGCATGATACTTCTCATTCGCTACGGCTATTGCTGCTGGATCTTGATCTATGACAATTAAACGACTCCCTGTAGTTAACTGTTTTAATATCGCCTCACTATGTCCGCCGCGTCCAAACGTCGCATCTATAAACACGCCACCCTCAGCAAGATTCAATCCTTCAATCGCTTCTTGAAGTAGCACAGGTTTATGCTCCATATTCCTAGCGCCCTTTTTAAAGTGAAATCGATCGTAAATCTTCTGGTAAATTACCTTTACCCTGCTCCTCTATCCATGTTGTTCGGCGTGCCTGCCAAACTTCCTCACTCCACAATTCAAACTTATTACTTTGCCCAAGTAACACTATTTTTTTTTCAATTCCTGCATAGTCTCGTAATTCTTGCGGAATCAATAACCGGCCTTGTCCATCAAAATCTAATTCTGTTGCGTGCCCGATTAATAAACGTTGCACACGACGCGCTGCAGGATCAAAACTTGGCAACTTCGCCAACTTATTTTCTATCGTTTCCCATGCGGCCATCGGATAAAGCAATAAGCAACGTTCTTCAGTATCAATCGTCATGACTAACTGATGCGAAGTTTCTTCCTCAAGTTGTTCTCGATAGCGTGCCGGCATCGCAAAGCGACCCTTCGCCTCCACACTTATCACATTAATGCCACGGAACATTTTGCCTCTAATGGTTTATTTTTAACCTTTTTTAAGTAGAAGATGGTGCGGTTCACCACTGGGCGCCACTGTATTCCACAATTTCCCTTTTTTCTAGTGGTTTTAGAAATATTTTTAATAAATTGTGAAATTCAGCACAATGGATTGGTCGCCTAATTTAATTAGGATAGAAAAAAATTATAGCAACCAATTAGACATCTATTGAATACCCAATAAACACCGATTAAACTGCTTTTATACAGAAGGAGAATAGAAATGACCAAAACCGTACAAATGTCTATCAAAATGGAAGCAGACTTACACCAACAATTTATGATAGTCGCAGCCAATCTTCATACCCCTGCTGCACAAGTAGTGAGACAGTTGATGCGTCGATTTATTATTGATAATGAAACACCTAACGCGACAACAATTGCGGCAATGCAAGCCACTGATAACGGCGAGGGAAAGCGATTTAAGTCTGCAAATGATTTATTTGAAGATTTAGGCATTTAATATGCGTGGCCCAGTACAAGGTGGACAATTCAAGCGCGATGTTAAATTATGCGAGAAACGTAATCGCGTATCCGCTACATAAACCAGGGCGGGTGTCACCCCAGCGCAGGCTGGGGCCTAGTCAGCATTTTTAACTCATTGATAAGACTAGGTTCCTGCCTTCGCAGGAATGACACTTCGTTTG
>JAIXPZ010000017.1 GCA_027486005.1 Legionellales bacterium | reverse complement strand
TGAACGCTTCCTTCTGTGAATAGTTTATTTTTTTGCAAAAACAAACATACTCTTGTTGGAGGCGTTTTTCATTAACTTGTTGTTTGTAAAAGACTTTTTGTTAGGTTAGTGCCATTGGTCTATCTGGATAATCTTCATCAACACGCTGTCGAAGGAGAAATAAAATTTATAGGCAATTCTGCGGATAAAAAATTTCCTATTCAGTTTGAGATCAAAACGGTAAGTGAGTCAATATGAAGCCATTGAAAATCGTTTTGCTTTCAATAGGGTTGGTGTTTGTAACTTCAGCCCTGCCATTTCTGTTAATTATTATGCCTATTTATCAAAAACATGTTTTGTTGGAAAAACAAGAAACTTTACTGGAGGGTGTGCGCACAATGCTTGAGCAAGTGCCTGATGCTATTAACAAAAAAAAGCAGCAATTAGTTTTTTTTCAGAGAAAATCGTATAAAAATTTTAGCTTGCAAATGCTTGAAGAGAGTTTAAGTAAAAATAAATTATTAATTGAATCAATACGGCCGTATCAAGGAGTCAAGCATAATGAAATTAATCTGGTGATGGAGGGGGGTTATAGAGATTTATTGCGTTTCATCTCAAATCTTTCTCGCCAGCCTAATGCCATGGATTTTGTTTATTTATCAATAGAGAAAAACAGGATGGAAATAGTTTTGCAAGATAATGGAGATGTTTGATGTTTCGGCTATGCATTATCATGCTTCTTTCTTGTTTTATTTTTGGTTGTGATGGTCAGCAGTCTTCTCATTCAATGAAAGAGGTTGATGCAATTGATAAAGATTTGCGAACCGCTCTGTCGCCCGTAGAAATCCCCCAATTTTTACCCGATTCTTTTGGTCAATTGAATGATATTCAATCGCCGTTTATTTCTCGAAAAAAAACGCATAAAGATATTTTTTCCATGAAATCCTTTGTTGAGCTAGATTGGCGGTTAGTCGGAAAAGTAAAAAAAGAAAATAATTTGTTGGGAGTATTTCTTCGTTCACAAAAGGGGGTGCAATATTTTGGAATAGGGCTTTGGTTAGAAAATAAGCAGTGGCACGTCAATCATATTACTCATCAATCCGTTGTATTTGAAGATAAGCAGAAACGTGCGCACTGGGTATTATGTTATAGGAATTAAGTGCTAAGCGTTAGGGGTTGCTCTAAATCATCTTTCTCAGGCTTGGTGCAGCAAAAAAAGCTCGATAATGATGTAACTTTATGTTCTGGCGAAACAAGGGTTTGTGATTTTTTCCTATTATCTTCTAAATTATTCCTCGCGGTTCTTGCATCAGAAATGGAAATGACTATTCCGGTAACTAAACAAGCAAATAAAACAGGGAGAAACCACTGAGGAGAAAGAGCGGTAAGGATTAAAAATGAGAGCGTTTCAGCAAACTCACCCGCTGACCCTAGCAGTCTCCCTAGCAGTAAAAATTTTTCCCCGCGCGTAACGTAACGATTGCTTGAGATATCATCGTGTAAAATGCCAACAGCTTTTAATGCAAATACGAAAGACTGCATATAGCCTGCTAATGAGCTGGTTTCATCATTATCGCCTTCCAATGCGCACCTCTCGGATTCTTCTGATACTCTAAAGATAATATTATGATCAAAATGACCCTGGTTATTAATATTAATAAAGTGCTGATAAAAGACAGTGCAGAATGTAATAAATACCGTCAGCGGAAGCGCGGCATAGAGACCTTGTATTGAAACGCCCATTGGAGTAGCTTTTTTATTGATAATAAATTGATCAAACGCTCTTGCCCAGAAAAGTCCGCTTGTGGTGGCAATTTGTATTACCTTCATAAAGATTGAAAATTTTGACCACCCATCTGCTTTTAAACCTGGGTCTTCCTTTTCGGGTTGCGCCGACCCATTATTGATTTGCATAGCAATTTTGCATGCTCTTATTTCTGCCCAAGCGGCCATGAGCCCCAGCATAAACAATGCGGCCCTAATCACCAGTAAATGATTGTTGTTGATCAAGCCCTCCGCAGCAATATCAAGTATATTGCTAGGAAATCCAACGGAGTCATTGGCTTGCCCGAATGCGGTCGTTAGTAGCAACATGCATTGAGCGTACGAAAGAGAGGAGCTTTTAGAGGATGAATAGCTGGAGTCGCCAATTTTTGGTTTTTTTTCTGAGCCAGTTTGATGTTGTCGATCTAGTTCATAATGCGTATAGGAAGATCCTGCGCCAGTGATAAGAGCGCAAGCAGCGGCCAATAATGATGCAGTGAGTGGTGGTGTTGTACGTTTAAACAAAGCGTACATTTGGTAAAAAGTTCCAAGAAATACGGCGGAAAACTCGCGCACCGCCCCAAAATAGGTGTGAATATCTGCCTCAAATTCATTGACCCCGGGACCCTCCTCCAGCAAGCCCCTGAAGGCCTCTGCCATGTCATCATCGCTATAACGCCAATTAATATCGAATTTCATTTTTTTTATATCATTATTTTTTTAACAACTGCAGCCATAATAAACGCAACACCTTAAGTGTATATTATTTAGCTGCAAGAAGTTTAAAAAATTGCCTCGGTTTTTTCGATTGCCACCTGAAGACTAAGAGAAAAGCTAAGAATAACTTGCCAAAAGACCTGGTTGGAAGGTATTATTGGTGGTAGCTTTTTCGGTTTCGTGGAGATTTTTTAAACCAAGTAGGGCGTTTTTTTGTCATCTTCCGCATAAAAATAAACAAAATCTGTGTAAAATAATTATGAAAAAAGTGAATAACATTTTTTTGATTGGTCCAATGGGGGCCGGCAAAACGAGTATTGGTAAACTTTTATCCAAAGAACTTGGGTTATTGTTTCTTGATACCGACCACGAAATAGAAAAACGTACTGGGGTAGATATTCCTTGGATTTTTGATGTCGAAGGTGAAGAAGGCTTTCGTAAACGTGAGCGCGAAGTTGTCAAAGAGCTAGTAGAGCGCCAAGGTATTATTTTATCTACGGGCGGCGGTACTATTGTTGATTCTGAAAGCAGAAATTTTTTAGCTGCTAGAGGTGTTGTGATTTATTTGCATGCAACCGTTGTGCAGCAATATGAACGAATTTACAAAGATACTAAAAGACCATTAGTTTCTTCTGCAAATCCCAAAGAAGCACTGAGAGGTTTGTTTGAAGAGCGTGATTCGCTTTATCGAGAAATCGCTGACGCTGTATTTGAAACGGATGATAAGAGTGTTCATCGCGTTGTCAAAGATATCATTGATTTTCTAGAGGCAAATGAATATCGATTGTGATTGTATGGGCGAGTCTTGTATTCGCCCAAGGATGAGCCAATGTTAACCGTCAATCTTCCGCATTGTTCATATCCTATTTATATTGGCCATTCTATTTTCACCCACAAAGAATTTTGGAAATCATTTATTTCTGGTTCACAAGTTTGTGTTGTCACTAACGAAACCATAGCGCCATTGTATTTATCTCAGTTTATTGAGGTTTTTTCGGATTATTTTTGCAGCATTGTTATATTGCCTGATGGTGAAATGCATAAACAACTCGATGACAGCTTGCACATTATTGATACACTCGTAGCGGATCAACATCGCCGCAATACTACCTTAATTGCATTGGGGGGTGGCGTTATCGGCGATATCACGGGTTTTACTGCGGCTTGTTATCAGCGCGGTGTGGGATTTATTCAAGTGCCCACCACTTTATTGGCGCAAGTTGATGCCGCTATTGGCGGAAAAGTTGGCGTTAATTATCACGCAATGAAAAATTATATTGGCACGTTTTACCAACCTAATGCGGTGGTTATTGATACTATTTTTTTGGCTACATTACCCGAGAGAGAGTTTCGTTCGGGATTAGCCGAGGTGATTAAGTATGGATTAATTCAAGATAAGATTTTTTTTGATTATTTGTGCCAGAATATTGACGCCATACTGCAGCGATCTCCGGGTGTTCTTTCCTATGTGATTGAAGTGAGTTGCCGTATAAAAATTTGCTTTGTTGAACAAGATGAATATGATAAGAATGGGCGACGTGCATTACTCAATTTTGGACATACTTTTGGTCATGCATTAGAGAGTGTGATGAATTATACGATATTACACGGTGAAGCGGTGGCTTGGGGAATGTGTAAAGCGTGTCAATTATCTCAACGTTTAGGTTATTTGTCGCAGGAAGAAGTTGTTCGGGTAAGAAGTTTACTTGAACAATGCAACTTGCTTATTTCCACCCCAGCTGGGGTTGCAGCGGAGGCGTTGATAACGTCTATGCGTACGGATAAAAAAAATAGTGATGATAGCGTTAGACTGATATTGCTAAAAAGTCTTGGTGAAGCATTTATAGCTGATACAGTTTCTCCGCAGATGATTAGAGAGGTTTTGGAGGACGGCTATGGTGGTTGATATTATTATTGTGACGTATTTTTCTGCAAAACAAATTCGAGATTGTGTAGAATCTTTAGCGATGCAAACAATTTTTTTACAATGCCGTATCTGGATTGTAGATAACGCAAGTAAAGATGCAACGCTAGCAGTATGTAAAACATTGGTCACGCCGAATGTTACTTTAATCCCATTGCAAACCAATATTGGTTTTGGTCGTGCCGTAAATGAAGCCGCGAAACATGCCGCGGGTGAATTTATTTACCTACTTAATCCTGATGCAATATTAAAAACAAAAGATGATTTAGCGAAATTAATTGAATTTGCAAATGCGCATCCTTCTGCAGGGGTAATCGGTAGTCGTGTTGTTGAGCCAACAGGTAAAGAAATCATGCCGCGGCGAGATTATCCAAAAGAGAAAAAAATGTCGACATCGTTGGGTAATCTTCCTGGAGATATTGCCTGGGTAATTGGGGCAAGTTTATTAATTCGAGCGACTGTATTTAATCAAGTGCAAGGATTCGATCCAGATTTTTTTCTTTATGGCGAAGAGGTCGATTTATGTCTGCGAGTAAGAAAGCAAGGTTTTGAAATTGCCTGGGACGCTGATGTGACAGTGGGGCATATTGGCAGTGCCAGCGCAGATCAATTGCCAAGCTATCAGAAAAAAGTTTTAAAAATGAAAGGATTGTATTTGTTTTTGCAAAAACATTATCCCAGCAATGAGGTCAACCGCGTCATGCGACGTGATGCGCGACGAGCGCTTTTTCGCTATTGTATGACTCGATTTTCTTCACCTAAAAAGGCAGAAGGTTATCGAGCGGAGAGAGATGTGGCAAAGCAAGTATTATCTCAGGCGACGGTTCCTTGATATAAAATATTGTCTGCTTTCGCGCGTTTGTAATGATTTTCGGTTGTATTCGGCGTCGCAAAAGGCAGTTTATTCATTAATACTAGCACATGTGACGGGTAGTACGGCAGCAAATTACCCGTGAGGTCAATAACATTGCCTGGCAGAACGAATAAATCACTGGCTGCCCAATGATTAATAGTATTTGTAATCGCAATCGCATGTTGTTGGTAACCATCTGCTTCACAGTCTAGCGCTAAACTTTGATAGTCAGTCATACTTAAAAGAATCGCGTCAGGGTTGAGCTTTGTTTCAACGTTATCGTGTGTATTTGTCATGATGCTGCAGTGTGCGTTAGGAACCAGCATGTAAGATTCGCTATTGACGATAGCAATATTGATAATTTTTTCTTTTATAAAAGCATCTTTAGGGTCAAAGTGCTGGCATGCGCTTAATAGGGTTAGGCTGAATAATCCAATCGCTGTTAGTATTAGGCGCACTTTTGGTTTCTCTTTATATTGCAATTTCATTTTTTTATCATAACAAAGACTATTTTGAATTAGTAGCCATGAGTTGACGAACCTGATTTTTTGATGGTCGGTGAAGATGACCTCCTAAAAAATGCCCATGAGTTTCTTTTTGGTGACTCTGGATAAGATGATTTTGAGTCGGCTGACGAAGTTGAGACTGAGCCTGAACTGAGTCTGCTGATAGATTCTTCTGTTGTTTTGACTAATATACCTTCATAGATTGCATCCATATAATAAACTTTATTGGGATATTTTGTGTTACTGCTGGCAACAGCTAATAATGGCCATGAGCTGTCTTGCGGATTGGTATCGATTTTAAGTGTGTTTCTTATGTAAGTGTTCAAAGGGTCTGTTTCTGGTTGACTAGCTAGTTTCACAAGAGCGCCATATTTAGCAAGTAAATCTTTGGGCATACAAGAGTACTCATAAGTTTTTCGTTTTACCCATGCGTTGCAGTTCCTATCTTCGAATATAGCCCTGTGAAAGCGTCCCACAGATTTTTTGTATAACTCTGGATGACATTCATCTTTTTTCACTAAAAATAAAAACTTATTTCTTTCTTCAAGGTAATGAGGGAAAAAAGCGTCTCTCTTAGTGAGAATAAGAAAGTATTCTGGAGGAGTATAAGTGTCTAGTCGTTTAAATTTCTCAAGATTTTCTGGCTCATTCATGAAGAGGTTATCTATGTCATCTCCAGCATCCAGTGTTATTTTTATCATGCCATTGTATGGTGTTTCTGAATTAATTGGCGGTGTGACTATCGTAGATGCTGATTTCAATACAGACTTATAAATCGATTCAATATAATCATCAGCATCTTCTATAAATGCTGCACTAAAAATTCTATTTTGCAATAAATTGAAAAGGCAATTTTCTTTTTGTATTTTTTCTTCCATTATTCCGTCAGGAACTTTAGGAGTAAAAGCGGTGCTTAGTGCTGTTAATAAACTCAATTGTAGTTTTTTGGTAATAGTGATATCTGGTTTTTGCTCTTTTATTTTAGCTTCAATCGTCGGCCAGAGTTGCTTGAAAAATTCTGCTACTGCGACAAAATAATTCGCAAATTGTTGACGCGTGACTTTGTCGGGTAACGCGTTGATCTTGCCATCAACAATTTGAAAAGGGTGTTGGCTTTGTATTGCGTCCCATTCAGGCGGCGCCGGTATGCCTGCAAAAAAGCGTTCATAAGCCGTCACGTTTTCATCTGAGTGCGGGCTTTCAGTTAAGGTTTTGCCAGAAATATTAGGCGCTTCAAATATGCGGGCATTATTTGAAAGACTTTCACCATTTTCATCATACTGATGAATTTGCACCGCAACTGCCATTAAAAACACGTCGAGTTTAGTGTGGTTGATAGGTAATTCAATAGTCGCTGGCATTGCGTTTTTTATTGTTTATGTTATTCGAATTTGAGTATAGCTCAAAAATTACGTTTTGCATTTTTGCGGCATGTTTTCTTGTGGTAGAATCTGGTTTTTTTCCTGCTTGTGTGGTTTATGAAGCCAATTTATCTTGATTATGCTGCTACAACCCCGGTTGACTTGCGAGTTATCACCGCAATGATGCAGTGCCTTGGTGTGGATGGCGTTTTTGGTAATCCGGCCTCGTCACATTTTTATGGTCAAGAAGCGGTGCAAAAGGTGGATATGGCGCGTCAACAGGTAGCGTCTTTGATTAATGCTGAGTCGCGTGAAATTGTTTGGACAAGCGGAGCGACGGAGTCGAACAACCTTGCCATTCAGGGGGTTGCAAATTTCTATCAAAATCGTGGCAAACATATTATCACGATGAAAACAGAGCATAAGGCTGTTTTAGATGTTTGCAGATTTTTAGAAAAACGTGGTTTTGAAGTCAGTTACTTAGCGCCTAATAAAGATGGATTACTAGAGCTTGAGGGCTTAAAAAAAGCATTACGTCCGGATACCTTACTGGTTTCTATTATGTATGTGAATAATGAAACAGGAGTGATTCAGCCGATAGAACAAATTGCCGAGATTGTGAAGGCCAATGGCAGTTTTTTGCATGTTGATGCAGCCCAAGCTTTAGGGAAGTTGCCAATAAATTTGCAGAAGCTTGCAGTGGATTTGATGTCTTTTTCGGCGCATAAAATTTACGGGCCAAAAGGAGTAGGTGCTTTATTTGTGCGACGTCGTCCTGTTGTGCGTTTGCAAGCTTTGATTCATGGCGGTGGCCATGAAAATGGTTTGCGATCGGGGACATTAGCCACTCATCAACTTGTCGGCATGGGAGAGGCATGTGCTATTCTGCAAGAAAATATGTCTAAGGAAGTGGCGTATATACAGCGCTTAAAAGACAGTTTTTGGCAAAAAATTCAGCATTTATCCGGAGTAGGTAGAAATAGTGATATAGCGCATGCAGCATGTCATATTCTGAATGTGTATTTTCCGGGGATTGATAGCGATCTATTAATGAAAGCATTGCCACAACTAGCGATGTCTGCAGGATCAGCGTGTACTTCACTAGTTGTTGAGCCTTCGCATGTGTTGCAGGCGATGGGCATATCCGATGCGCTTGCTCACAGTTCACTGCGCTTTTCATTTGGGCGGTATACGACTCAAGCTGATATTGATTTAGCGAGTGATTTATTGAGTGACGCCTGCAAAAAATTTGTGTAGGTTATGCCCATATTATTGGGCATAATTAGCTTATGATTGCAATGCTGCCACCTTATCTATTTTTTCCCACGGCAAATCAAGATCGTCACGTCCAAAATGCCCATAACTTGCGGTTTGCTGATAAATAGGTCGCAGTAAATCTAATTGCTGGATGATGCCTTTGGGCGTCAGATCAAAACAGCTTAAAACTCGTTGAATGATTTGTTCTTCGCTGATTTTGTGCGTGCCAAAAGTTTCAATACTGATTGAAGTAGGTTCTGCGACACCAATTGCATAAGAAATTTGAATCTCACAACGATCCGCTAAGCCAGCGGCAACGATGTTTTTTGCAACATAGCGTCCAGCATAAGCCGCGGAACGATCGACTTTTGAAGGATCTTTCCCGGAGAAACATCCGCCACCATGACGTGCCATACCGCCATAGGTGTCCACAATAATCTTGCGCCCAGTTAACCCGCAATCCCCCAGGGGGCCGCCAATTACAAAACGACCTGTTGGATTGACTAAATAGCGCGTATTTTTGAGCATTTCTGCTGGAAAAACCGGTTTAATTATTTCTTCAATCACCGCTTCAATTAAATCAGCTTGTTGAATTTCTGGGGAGTGCTGCGTAGAAAGCACGATAGTGTCGACATGTGAAGGTTGGTTATCGATGTAGTGCATAGTCACTTGGCTTTTTGCATCCGGTCTTAGCCAAGGCAATGTGCCGTTTTTGCGAAGCTGAGCTTGTCGCTGAACCAGTCGATGTGCATACGTAATAGGTGCCGGCATATACACATCGGTCTCATTGCTTGCATAACCAAACATCAGCCCCTGATCGCCGGCGCCTTGGGCATGGCTACTGCTTTCATCAACTCCCTGCGCAATGTCAGGAGATTGTTTACCGATGGCGGATAAAACAGCGCATGATTCCCAGTCAAATCCCATATCCGAGCTGTTATAGCCGATATTTTTGACCACTGCACGAGCTATATGCTCAATATCAACCCAGCCTGTCGTGGTAATTTCGCCGCCAACCATGACCATGCCAGTTTTGACAAAGGTTTCACAGGCAACGCGTGACTTAGGGTCTTCTGTGAGCAGCGCGTCGAGTACTGCATCAGAAATTTGATCTGCAATTTTATCGGGATGTCCTTCAGAGACAGATTCTGAGGTAAAAACAAAATCTCGTGCCATTATTCTTCCTGTCATTTAAAAAGTCAGCCATTCTAATATGGTTACGCCTAAAAAGACATATCGGTTGCACGACGCAAAAGATAAACTTTTGCTGATGAATCCACCCTGCTACAATGCGCCATCTGATTTTTGGAGCTACTTATGTCTTCACAATTCCAACTTATGGCCAACGCCTTACGTGCACTAAGTATTGATGCGGTCAATCAAGCCAATTCCGGCCATCCAGGGATGCCTATGGGGATGGCGGATATCGCGACGGTGCTATGGAAGCAGTTTTTAAAGCATAACCCTAAGGACCCGCAATGGTGGAATAGGGATCGCTTCATTTTATCTAACGGCCACGGTTCGATGCTGCAGTATGCTTTGTTACATCTCACTGGCTATGATCTTGCTTTAGAGGAATTAAAGAACTTTAGGCAATTACATTCTAAAACTCCGGGTCACCCGGAGTATGGTGAAACTCCAGGGGTAGAAGCTACCACAGGACAATTAGGGCAAGGATTAGCGAATGCAGTGGGAATGGCATTAGCAGAAAAAATATTGGCGGCAGAGTACAATCAAGAAGATTTAGCCATTATCGATCATTTTACTTATGTTTTCATGGGAGATGGCTGCTTAATGGAAGGCATTTCGCATGAAGTGTGTTCTTTGGCGGGCACTTGGGGCTTAGGCAAATTAATTGCGTTTTGGGATGATAATGGCATTTCAATTGATGGCGATGTCGCAGGATGGTTCACCGACAATACGCCTGAACGCTTTCGTGCTTATGGTTGGCAGGTGATTACGCAAGTTGATGGCCATAATCCTGCTGAAATTACCGCTGCAATAAAAACAGCGCAAAAAGAAACCAATGTCCCTACGTTAATTTGCTGTAAAACCGTTATCGGTTTTGGTTCGCCACATCGCGCGGGAACAGCCGATGTGCATGGCTCACCTTTAGGAGCAGAAGAAGCGCGTTTGAGTAAAGTCCAATTGGAATGGCCTTATGCAGCGTTTGAAATTCCGCAAGAAATTTATGCAGCTTGGAATGCAACAGAAGTAGGTGAACAGCAAGAGCGTCAATGGGATAAACTTTGGCATGAATACCAAATAAAACATCCTGATTTAGCTAAGACTTTATTGCGTCGCAAAAACCATTTGTTACCAGAAACTTGGCTGGAAACGATGCGTAATCTCATTTTGAAAACGCGTGAAAAACCACAAAAAATGGCGACTCGTAAATCGTCGCAGTTTTGTTTAAATGACTTAGCCAATGCATTGCCAGAACTGATTGGTGGGTCCGCAGATTTAACGGGATCAAATGGAACATTATGGAAAGATGCGTCAACATTTTCTGCGGTCAATCCATCCGGTCGATATGTTCATTACGGCGTTAGAGAGTTTGGTATGTCTGCGATTATGAATGGAGTTGCGCTTTATGGTGGGTTTATTCCATTTGGCGGCACATTTTTAACCTTTTCTGATTATGCGCGTAACGCAGTGCGTATGGCGGCGATGATGAAACAAAAAGTCATTTTTGTTTACACGCATGACTCCATCGGTTTAGGTGAAGATGGTCCAACGCATCAAGCGATTGAGCATACTGCAAGCTTACGCTTGATTCCATTTTTACATGTTTGGCGACCATGTGATACAACAGAGACGGCGATCGCGTGGCAAAGCGCGATTGAATATTCTGCGCCAACGGCTTTATTGTTGACGCGCCAAGATGTTTCATTTCAAACAAGAACAGACGAGCAAATGGAAAATATCTCACGTGGTGGATATGTTTTGTTTGAACCTAGTGATCAATTGCGCGGAATTATTTTAGCAACAGGCTCTGAAGTGGAGATTGCGATGAATGTTGCAAAAAAACTTTCAGGCATTCGTGTAGTTTCCATGCCGTGCGTAGAATTATTTTTAAAGCAACCTGCTGATTATCAAAACAAAGTATTACCTGCCGCAATTATTAATCGCGTAGCGATAGAAGCGGGGGTGCCTGATACCTGGTATCGATTTGTCGGAACGCAAGGTAAGGTGTTGGGTATTGAGCGCTTTGGGTTATCCGCGCCGGCAGAAAAAATATACGAATATTGTGGATTGACAGAAAAGAAGTTAGAGATAATTTGCAGTGATTTTTAAGTGGGTCGTTGCAATCGATTTTTCATTGGCTTGGGAGAGGCTGCAGGTTGGTCGTCCTGTCGCAATTCCTAATCCAACGTTTGTCGATACCGCAATATAGCAATCGATAATGCAATGGCCATAAAAATTAATATCGGCCATAACGCGGGCCAGATTTCAATCCAGCCATTGCCTTTTAACATAATGCCACGCACGATGGTGAGAAAATGTGTCAGTGGGAAAATACTGCCTATCCATTGCGCCCAGATGGGCATGCCTCTAAATGGAAACATAAAACCGGACAATAATAACGAAGGTAAGAAAAAGAAAAACCCTGCTTGTACGGCTTGTAATTGATTTTTAGCAAGCGTTGAAAAGGCCAGGCCCACGGATAAATTCGCGACAATAAACGGTAATAATACAATCATTAACGTAATTACATTTCCTAGAATAGGCACGTCAAATAAAAAACGACTGGCTAGCATGATGATAGTCGCTTGTATGTAGCCAATCAAAACATAAGGTAATAATTTTCCTAAGATCACTTCAATCGGTTTTAACGGCGTGGCTAATAAACTTTCCATGGTGCCTTTTTCACGTTCGCGTGTAATCGCCATAGAAGTGATAATTACCATCGTCATCGTCAATACAACCCCCATTAATCCAGGAACAATATTGTATTGGGTGATTTCTGAGGGATTGTAGAGAGCATGTAACTGTAAATTCACTGGAGAGGGATTTTGTAACAGTGAGCTTAATGGCCCAATTAAGTTGCGATTGAATACTTGAGGAGTTAAATCGGTGATTGCTTGAATAGCAGATCCAGTTGCAGAAGGATCCGTGCCATCAGTTTCTACTAAAATGCTCGGTTGTTCACCGCGTACCAATTGTTTTGAAAAATTTTCTGGAATGTTAATCACGAAAGAAACGCGTCCTTCCTGCAAAAGATTGTTTGCTTCTGCTTCACTTTTAGCAATATGCGTAAATTGAAAATAGCCTGAATTTTTTACGCCCTCTAAAAAAGTGCGCGTAAAGACGCTGTTGTCTTGAACATTAATAGCAGTTGGCAAATTTTTTGGATTCATGTTAATTGCATAACCAAATAACAGTAATTGAATGATAGGAATGCCGATCATCATGCCGAATGTTGCTTTGTCACGTCGTAGTTGAATAAATTCTTTGATCAACATGGCGAAAATTCGAGGGAAATTAAATGAGATTTTTTTAAATTGAAACATTACCGTTTCCCATGGGAGTGATCGACTAAATTAATAAATACATCTTCAATCGAAGGTGCGATAGGTTTCCATTGATGTTGTGCGGATTGATAGGGGGTGATAGCAGCTTCGAGCTTTTTCTCGTCAATACCGCAAACATGTAATGTATTTCCAAAAATAGCTGCCAGTATTATGTCGGGGTTAGTGCGCAATTGATTAATAAGGGCGCCAATTTCTGGGCCAGACCCAGACCACGCATAAAGCCCAGAGGCTGCAATAATTTCTTCCATGGTTCCTTCGGTAAGCAGCTTTCCTTGTGCAATATAGGCCAATCGCGTGCAGCGCTCTGCCTCATCCATATAGTGAGTTGTGACTAATGTTGTGATTCCTTCATGCGCGAGATCATGAATGATATCCCAAAAATCGCGGCGCGCTTTAGGGTCTACGCCTGCGGTAGGCTCGTCGAGCAATAATACTTTTGGTTCGTGTAAGAGGCAGCAAGCAAGTGCGAGTCGTTGTTTCCATCCGCCAGATAAACTGCCGGCGAGCTGATTGCTTCGGTCAGTAAAATCCATATTTTTTAATAAAGTGGCAACACGATCTTTTCTGTTATCCATTTGATAGACGCGCGCAAAGAAATCTAAATTTTCACGCACGGTTAAATCTTCGTAAAGACTAAAACGTTGTGTCATGTATCCAATGTTTTTTTTAATTAAAGAGGACTGCTTGAGAATATCGTAGCCTAAACATTGCCCCGAACCAGAAGAGGGGAGGAGTAAGCCACAAATCAAGCGTAAAGTGGTGGTTTTTCCGCTGCCATTCGGCCCTAAGAAGCCAAAGATTTCTCCTTTCTTAACTTTCATGTCGACATTGCAGACGACTTGCTTGTCGCCAAATGTTTTGCAGAGCTTCTGAACGTCGATTACATATTCTGTCATTGCAACTTGCCATTCAGTGCAACATCAACCGGTTGGCCAGGATGGTATTGCAACGCAACTTCTTTTTTGATGATTGCGCGTACTTCATACACTAATTTTTCACGCATCGATTCACTATAAATCACCGGGGGTGTGTATTCTGCTTCAGAAGAAATATAATTAATGGTCGCAGAAGTCGGGTTTTTGCAACTATCGCATTGAAACGCAATCGTATCACCCGTTTGAATTTTTCCAAGCTGTGCTTCAGATACAAAGAAAACCACATAAATATTTTCAGGTGCTTGTATCGAGGCAACGGCTTGACCTGCTGGAACCCATTCGCCTTGTCTATAATAAGTCTCAAACACTAATCCTGCAGCATTGGTTGCGACAGTTTTTTGTGCTTTATTCCATTGCATAATCGCCACGTTTTCAGTCGCTGCTAGTACCGTTTGCTTTTGTGCTTCAATTTGATTTTCGCGATTTCCAGTCTTGGCTAAGCGTAATGAAGCTTCAAGTTTTTTTAGTAACGCAGTGTTCTGCTCGTAGAGATACAGTTTTTCATCATAACTTGATTTAGAAACATAATTTTGTTGTGATAATTGTTTGTAGCGTGACATTTCGGCTTGATAGTATTGAATCGCTGCTTTTGTTGAGGCGATGTCATTTTCTATTTCTTCGATTTCATCCGGGCGTTGACCAAGCTCCATATCCCGTAATGTTGCTTTTGCGCTTTCTAATTGATCGTTAGCTTGGGTAAGTTCATAAGACTGAGGTGCAGGATCTAACTCAAAAAGAGTTTGGCCTTCTTTAACGGCTTGCCCTCGTTGCACATCTAGACGAGTTAATATACCTGACTGGCTAGATGCCTCATAAATCAGATCGCCTTCGATATAGCCTTGCACAACATTGTTGTCGTCATTTGAGCAAGAGGCGAGTAGAGAGGCGCTTATCAACACTGCCACTAAAAATTTTTTCATATATTGCCCCATTTTTTCTGAGCATTATCGCAGAAAAGTTGATTTGGCGCCACAAACAGCTCTACGTTATGGTGCACGCTAATGAGCATAGATCATCAGAGTTTGCGCGGCTGGCAGTATAAACAGTGCCGTGAGTCTCAGTTATTTTTTGACATTTCAGCTGCTCAGCCTTCCTCTGCTCAATTATTGTTTGCAGCTTTTCGATGGCTGCATCAATCTCAGCGATTTTGCTTGTGTCTATTGAGCTTTGTTGGCGTGTATTATCTAAGGATTTTATTTCAAAAAAAATGGCCATAGAGATATCATTCGCTTGAAATAGGTGCTGAATGGCGCTATATACGGGTATCGGTAATGAGTCGAGGTTTATTTTATTGGTTGTTGTTGTTTCGGGTAAAAGTAGGTGGAGAGTTCTCTCTAATAAATTTTTAAAGTATTGTAATTGCTGTTTTTTTAAATCATTTTTAATATGCTGTTCAAAATAAGCGTATGCGGTGTTTAAGCGTCTCGTAACAAGAATATTCAGATTACCTGCAAGGCTGGGATAAGCGTTGAATAGTATATCGGCGCCAACGGAGTAATTATTATCTAATAAAAAAGCAGTGACTTCGTTATAAACCCAGTCGCCTTGTTTGGCTTCAGGTGTGCGAAGGAAAATACCCCATTGGGCATAATGATCTGCAAGCATTTTTTTTTCTAAATCTTTGATTATATTAGCTAACATTGGCGGTGTTCTTATAGTTATTATCAGGCGGCAGAGTATAGCAGGGTTGTGTTTATTGTAAACAAAGCTAAGTTGCCATCATTTGGTTCATATAGTGCCGCTCATTTGCCACTAGAAAGAACATTTAACTTTTCTTGTCAGCGCCAGTGGTAAAAATCGCACTTTAACCCCTTCAATATCGTCGCTTGTGAGATTTTTAACCCAAATTTCCGCATTTTTATATTTTTTAATTTGTTTGAATTCTTTCGGATGCATTTGATTGCGCCATTTTATTTCTATTGGCCAAAATTTTCCTTGATCGATATAAGCTACATCGACCTCGCCTTCGGCTTTAATGTAGTAAGTTGGGTATTGTTGTCGAAAATGATTAACGACAACAGTTTCAACTAATTGTGCTGCGCGAATGGGGTCTGCAGTGGCTGGGGCTATTTGTGTTTGATAAATATTTTCACTTGGATGTAGCCAAGCGAATGTAGCGTGAAAAACGAAGGGATCAGTGAAAAATACTTTTTTAGCTTTTTTAGGCGCGGCGGTCAATTTGTCTTCTTGTAAGGCGTGCTGAACAAATAGTGCATCCATATCGCTAAGACAATCCACATAATCTGCAATGGTTTTATGATGATCGATAGATAATTCTTTGGCGAGAGTATTCCAGGTAATTTGACTGGTGTAATGTTTGATAACGCCTGAAAATAATTCTCTGACATAAATTTCTTGTTTCTTACGCTTCAACATATCTCCACGTATCCAATCTGAATAAGTGGTAATAGTCGCATTGCGAATAATACCAAATTGTGCGAGATCATTGATTGCAGTTAAGTAACCGCCGTGTTGTAAGTAGTAGGTGAATTTTGCAAGTAATAAAGCGTGATCAGTGGCCTCTATTAATTCGGGTGAGGTCAACTTCAAATATTCAAAAAAAGAAAGTGGATATAAATGAAAATCGACAGTGTCAGCGTTGCCGCGTCGTCCTGGAAAGCGCATTCGGGCTTCTTTAATCATAGCCAGATCCGAGCCGCTCAGCATAAGAATAATGTGACGTAATTGCCCTGAATCTGCGAGGAATTTAATGCATTTATCCCAATCTTTAATATAAGTAATCTCGTCAATTATAATATAAGCTAAAATTTCTTTTGGCAGGGTAGTTAAAATTTGTGTGAAAATCTGCAAGAGTTGGTGGTGGTCGTCAATAATGTCACCTGTTAAGAAAAGTATTTGGCTAGGAAGCACATGCTTTTCGAGCATCAAACTTTTCATCCACTGCTTGAGTAGAGTTGATTTACCAATTTGTCGACTACCTCCTAGCGTGTAAATGCCAGGCGTTTCTGTGGGTAGCTGCTTAGCCATTGGAAATGCGTAAGAGTAGGGCATGTCTTGTAGCGCGCTTAATTGGGGGTCATGTTGACAAAAATAGTCAATACCAGCGCTAATATGAGTATTGTAAATGGAAAATCGAGGGTCCATAACAAGCTCTAACCTTATGTTTATAAAAGATATTATATCCATTATCCAAGTTTGGTCAATAGATATTATCCAAATTTAGATAATTCAATCGGTTTTATCAAGTCTTGAGTACAACGCTGGAAGTTGGCGAAGTCCTGTCTTGAGATTTAGACGAAAAAAAGCCACAGAAGCGTGTGGAAGCTATTGTTGCCCTGCCTTGTGCACGTTCTAGTATGCCTTTTTGTGCGTATTGATGTTTACATTCCAAGTCAACTGCTGTTCTTTTTTGATTAATGTCATTACTGAAAGCCTCAGGGTCCAATTTTCTTCTTTCACAATACTTTCTTAACAAGTCACTTTGCACTCGATCAGCGGTTATTTCACTGTCTGAAGGTTGTTTTTTAAGTTCTTTAGCGGTTGCTAAAAAAACTTGTTCACGTTCATTACGCGAGGTTTGATTGACGGTTCCTTCCGCAAGATGTTTTTCGTTTAGTTGCGAGAGTTTGATTGCAGCTGCAACAGCACAACAAAAAAATCCCGGGATAACGAGTGGCGGACAGAAGGGCGTAGCCGCCACTAATGCGAAGCCAATGCCAGCGAATAGAGATGCCCACGTATCGAGTTGTTTAGCAGCATAGATGTTGCTTTGTTCTTTAAGCATAAGATCAGTGGCGAGTACATCCCTTATGATATTTTGATCAGCGCTCGTTTCGTTACTAGAATCCTCACTGAAATGCTCTTTAATTGCACGAATTTTTGTGATTTCGTTATTTAAATTTGCAATATCCGTTTCTGTTCGTGTCTTTTTTTCTTCTAACTGTCTGATTTTATTTGATATTTTTGTTAACGGCGCAGACGAAATAAGAGGAGTTTCTTCTTTATTTGTTTGGGTTATGGCTGAGCTATCAAGAGTAGTTTGTCCTTCAATCGTTGAGGTTATGGCTGGATTGCCTGTTTGTTGGACTTGAAGTGCCTGTATTTTTGTCTCCTGTATTTTTGTCTCTAGTTTTTTTTGTTCAGCTTCTTTTTCAGCTAATTGCGCAATTTTGTATTTCAATAACCCGTCATATGTTGATCGTTCCTTAGCGCGTTTCATCGCCACGTAACTTTGATAAGCAGAGGCGAACATCGCTAATGAAAAGCTAAATATCCCAGCAGCAAACCCAGCGCTGACTACAGCGCCTCCGGTAGCAATACTGGCTGCTGTTGGGAGTTGCCACCCACTCAATCCGACTTCAATCAAGGACCAAAGGGTTGCCCCTGTCATTACGCCAACCGAGCCCATGCCTGCTATGGCTGCGCGACGTGATTCTGCATCTTTATGAGCAAAAAAATCTTTCACACTGTCCACTAGCGCAGTAGCGTCAACACCATTCCAAAAAACACTAGTAATGAAATAAATAATCAAATCCGCTAGCGCTTTCAAGCCTTGAAAAGGTATGTAAACGATTGACAACGTCGAGCAGAGGATAAAAGTTACCATCATGGCGTCAGAATACGCGCTGGTGTCCTTGAGAGGGCTGTCATCCTTTTTTTCCTTTTCGATTAATCCATCAAGTGCCTTCAGTATCTGAAGTATTTCAGTCACTGAGAGTTCAGGTGTGTGGTGCGTGTCCGTCAGGCTTTGTTGTTGGCTTTGTTGTTGCATATAAATTATTTGAATATCCGACATGATTTTAGTATAGACCATGAATAGACGTTCTGCCGTGACTAGAAGTGTTACAAATAGGGAGATAATAGGTTGCGAGCTCAGGTTGGTTTCATTAAACTGGTACAATATAATTTAGTGCTTTGGAGAAAATAATGACAATTAAAGTCGCAATTAACGGTTATGGTCGAATTGGGCGCAATATATTGCGTGCTTTGTACGAGTCTGGCATGCGTGAGCATATCCAGATCGTAGCGATTAATAGTTTAGGGGATGTGAATATTCACGCGCACCTGACCAAATATGATACCGTTCATGGTCAATTTCCTGGAACGGTTGTAGTCGATAATGGCGATTTAGTAGTCAATGGTGATCGAATTAAGATCACTGAGATTAGAGATCCAGCAGAATGCTTATGGGGCCAGTTAGGTGTAGACGTAGTGCATGAATGTACAGGCTTGTTCACGACTAAAGAAAAGGCGGGTGCGCATCTTTTAGGCGGCGCGAAAAAAGTGATTATTTCTGCGCCAGGCGGCAAGGATGTTGACGCAACGATTGTGTTCGGTGTTAATGATCATGTTTTGAAATCGACAGATACAGTTATTTCTAACGCATCTTGTACCACAAATTGTTTAGCGCCTTTGGCCCAGGTGTTACATCAACAAATTGGCATAGAAAGTGGTCTAATGACCACGATTCATTCTTACACTAACGATCAAGTGCTCAGTGATGTTTATCATGTAGATTTACATCGTGCGCGTGCGGCAGCGATGAATATGATTCCTACGAAAACAGGTGCGGCGGCCGCGGTTGGTTTGGTGATGCCAGAATTGAATGGAAAATTAGATGGCATGTCTATTCGAGTGCCTACGATCAATGTTTCTGTGGTGGACCTTGTTTTCTCCGCGCATCGCCATACTACGGTTGAAGAGGTGAATGCGATAATGAAGACAGCCTCTGAGGGCGCGCTAAAAGGCATATTGGCTTATAATTCAGAGCCCCTTGTTTCTACGGACTTTAATCATAATCCAGCATCTTCGGTTTTTGATGCGACGCAAACGAAAGTGATTGGCAATTTAGTTAAAGTGTTTTCTTGGTACGATAATGAATGGGGATTTTCAAATCGTATGCTAAATACGACGCAAGCGCTTATGAACGCAAAATAATGTAGGGGTGACCGGTTGGTCGCCCGTTTTCAGCAGGAGAGCAACACAATGACATCTATTTTCAACATGTTCGGCAGATCGCCTATTAAGCCAGTAGAAGAGCATATGTCGATAGTTGCGTGTTGTGTTGAAGAATTGACTGCGTTTTTTCAAGCAGTGTTTGCAGGTTCTTGGCAGAAAGCGGAAGCAGTGCAACAAAAAATTTCTGCACTTGAGCATGATGCCGATAAAATCAAACGCGATGTTCGCACCAATCTTCCGCGCAAAATGTTTACTTCGATTGACAGGGGCGATTTGCTTGCGCTTTTTTTAGAACAAGATTTATTGGCCAATAGAGCGAAAGATATTGCGGGAATTATTTTAGGTAGGCGCATGGTTTTTCCTGCGGAAGTTATTGTGCCTTTCACTGTTTATCTTGAGCGCTCTATTGATGCTACGTTTCAAGCGCGCACGGCGATTAATCAGTTGGACGAATTAGCTGAAGTTGGATTCAGTGGCAAAGAAGTTCGGATCGTTCAGCACATGATTGCGCAATTAGAAGCCATTGAGCATGAGACCGATGTGTTGCAAATAAAACTTCGCGCACAATTACAGCGGCTTGAAAATGACTGGCCACCAGTCGATATGATGTTTTTATATCGCGTGGTGGAATGGGTTGGCGACCTTGCTGATCAGGCGCAAAAAGTTGGTGGTCGTTTACAGATTTTGTTAGCAAGTTAAAAAGGAGCGGTGATGTCTTTGGATCTTGTTTACATTTTATTGGCATGTGTTGTTGGTCTTTTTATGACATGGGGCGTGGGTGCGAACGACTTAGCTAATATTATGAGCACTACTATGGGCTCTAAAGCGATTACGCCTCGTCAAGCAATTATCATTGCGGTGTTATTCGAATTTGCCGGTGCTTTTTTTGGAAGCGCCCATGTCACCAGTACTATTCGCACTGGAATTATTAATATTGATTTAGTGAATCCTGAAATTTATTTAATTTATGGCATGCTGGCCATTTTAATGGCAGGCAGTGTATGGATGACGCTCGCGAGCTTTATCGGTATGCCAGTATCGATTACCAATGCTATTGTTGGTGGTTTGGTAGGGTTCGGAGCGATTGTTTTAGGGGTTGATACTATTCATTGGGAAATGGTGAGGCATATTGCCATCAGTTGGGTATGTTCACCCCTGATTTCCGGCTTAGTATCTTATTTGCTTTTTGTGGTTATTCAAAAACGTATTTTAAGTCGTAGTCAACCACAGCAAGCAATTAAGAGATTTCTTCCTGTATTTTTATTGGGAGTTGGAGCGGTTTTATCGGTTATGGTGGTGTTGAAGGGGTTTGAGCATTTCGGCATTCATTTTTCTTTTATAATGGGTTTTGGCTTAGTCGCTTTGACGAGTCTCTTAATTTTAAGTTTCGGTTATAGTTTGTTATGGCGTATTCCCTTAGCAACGCACCATGATTTACACGGCCAACTTGTTTATGTAGAAAGAGTATTCGGTGTCTTAATGGGGCTAACAGCCTGTGCGATGGTGTTTGCACATGGTTCCAACGATGTTGCGATTGCGGTCGGTCCGATTGCCGCAGTATTGGGTGTAGTCCATTCCGGTGAAGCTTTGAGTGCTGCCACTCCTATTCCTACTTGGGCGGTTGCCTTGGGTGCTATCGGAGTGGTTACGGGTTTCTTAACCTATGGTCGAAAAGTCATTGAAACTGTGGGCTCGGGCATTACAGCATTAACCCCAAGTCGCGCTTTTTCAGCCACATTAGCTGCTGCAACCACGGTCATTGTTTCTACGAGTACTGGAATACCTGTTTCTGCGACGCAAACGCTTGTCGGCGCAGTACTAGGTGTTGGTTTAGCGCGTGGTATTGGTGCTTTGAACTTAACGGTTATTCGCAACATTTTTACCTCGTGGGTAATTACCATCCCTGCGACTGCAGCTCTCTGTATCGTATTTTTCTTTGTGTTGAAAGCGGTTTTCAAATTGGTTGCTGCTTAATTTTGTTATTCTTGATTCGTTCAGTTCTAGATTCTTGTGGAAACAGTTGTTATACTTACGACAGTTTCCGCTAGATTCCATTCTTACCTGGTAGGTGTATGAGTAAATTTGACCAGATGCTTCCGCTTGCAAGAGAAATCTTAAAGCACTCGTATTCACCTTACTCCAACTTTCCTGTTTCCTGTGTTATTCGATCAAAAAGTGGTCTGATGTTTTCTGGTGTTAATATGGAAAACGCTTCTTATCCTGAAGGTATTTGCGCCGAAGGGACAGCTCTAGGGCAGATGATTTCTGCTGGTGAACGAGAAATTGCTGAAATAGTCATTTGCTCTCAAAGTTCTACGCTTTGCTTTCCTTGTGGCGGTTGCCGTCAACGCTTAGCGGAGTTTTCACAAGAAGATACTATCGTTCACATTTGTCATGCAAAAAATGATGCTTTGCATACGACAACCATGGGAACGTTATTGCCACACAGTTTTAGTAAACGAGAGTTGGAGGGCTAAAATGACATCGCCGGTATCCATTCAGGCTGCAGTTGAATTCGTTAAAGCAAGAGCTCCAGGATTCAGCGCAAGGCTGGGCATTGTGGCGAGTTCTGGTCTTTCTGAATTTTCTACGCTTCTTGCTCGCGCTGTGGTTATTCCCTACCAAGACATTCCCGGAGTTGTTGCTGGCAGTGTTGCGGGCCATGCTTCAAAATTAGTCATGGGATATCTTGGTGATATTCCTATCGTTTGCTTACAAGGAAGATTGCACCGTTACGAAGGTGCTCCATATCGTTCTATGCAAGTGCTAATCAATTTAGTAAAAGGCTTAGGCGCTGACTCTATTATCATTACCAATGTCTCTGGTTCCTTGCGTGCAAGTGTCGGGCCAGGGGAATTGGTTGCGATTAATGATCACATTAATTTTTCATTTGATAGCCCATTAATGGGAAAAAATGATGATAGTGTTGGTCCGCGTTTTGTTTCTATGACCAATACTTATGACGCCCAGATGAATCATGTCTTGAAAGAAATAGCCCGCGCGCAAGGTTTTAATTTACACGAAGGGGTATATGTTGGAGTCAGTGGCCCGCATTTTGAAACTCCTGCCGAAATTCGTATGTTTCAATTATTAGGTGGAGATGTGATTGGCATGTCCACGATTCCAGATGTCTTGTTTGCAAAACATTGTGGCTTGAAAATAGCGGTTTTATCTGCAATCGTTAATTTAGGCGCAGGCATGAACGCAGGTGAAGAGCTAAGTCACGAACATACCTTAGATGAAAGTGCAAAATGTGCGGGCAGATTAACAAATTTGATCGTTGAATACATAAAAAGAGTCGGTTAAAAGCGAGGGTGAGTGGCTAAATTATATTTCTATTATTCTGCAATGAATGCTGGAAAAAGCACGTCGCTGTTGCAATCTGATTATAATTATCATGAGCGCGGCATGGGAACGTTGTTATTTACCGCAGGGTTTGACGACCGTTATGGCGTTGGAAAAATAACTTCGCGAATAGGTTTACAAAACGATGCGGTTATCTTCGATGCGGCATTTAACTTTCTTGAATATATAGCGAGCGATTCTCAGAGCACAAAAAAAGTAAGTTGTATTTTAGTCGATGAAGCACATTTTTTAACAAAAGAACATGTGCGACAATTATCGGATATTTGTGATTATCATGGTATTCCAGTGCTTGCGTATGGGATACGCACCGATTTTCGCGGAGAACTTTTTTCAGGCAGTGAGTATTTGCTCGCATGGGCCGACAAGCTTTCAGAAATAAAAACTGTATGTCATTGTGGCCGGAAAGCTATCATGAATTTACGTATTGATGAAAATGGAGATGTGGTTTCTGAAGGAGCGCAAGTGCATATCGGGCATGACTACGTGTCAGTTTGCCGCAAGCATTTCAAAGAAAAGATAACTTAATCAGCAGGAGAAAACAATGTCAGCTAGTGGCCGCGCATCGTATAAAAAGAATGGGCTCAATTCTCCTAGGGCCTGGTTAGTTTGCCTCGTTATTAGTTTATTTTTCTTCTATGAATTTTTACAACTCAATATTTTTAATTCTATTGCGCAAGATATTCAATCCACTTTTGGCTTAAGCTCAACTAAGGTTGGGTATTTGGCGTCTATGTATTTTTATGGCAACTTTTTAATGGTGATTCCTGCAGGAATGTTGCTGGATCGATACTCGACTCGCACCATTGCGCTCACTGCGATGTTACTTTCAACCTTGGCGACGATTGTTTTTTCAGTCACGCACAGTTTTGAACTTGCTGCAATATGCCGATTTCTATCCGGTACTGGTGCGGGCTTTTGCTTCCTTTCTTGCATTCGTTTAGCTTCACGGTGGTTTACTGCTAACAGACTTGCTTTTGTGACTGGGGTGATTGTTACTATGGCAATGCTAGGTGGCTTAGTGGCGCAGACCCCGATGACAATTTTAGCCGAAATGATTGGCTGGCGTCATGCAATGTTAAGCAATGGAATATTGGGATTAATCATCGTCGCGTTGATTTTTTTAATAGTTCGCGATTGTCCCGCTGTAGAGGATGGTCATATTCAGCAAGAACATCAGCAGCTACAGAGATATGGCGTGCTACATAGTTTGGCACACGTTGTGAAGAATAAAAATAATTGGTTAGGTGGTTTTTATACCATGTTGATGAATTTGCCAATTTTTATTTTAGGTGCGCTTTGGGGGATGATTTACTTAGAACGTGTTCATGGAATTACCCACGCACAAGCGTCTTATGTTGCCAGTATGCTTTTTGTCGGCGTTATTTTTGGATCGCCAGCGTTTGGTTGGTTCTCAGATAAAATTCAGTCAAGGCGTATGCCAATGTTTATTGGCGCGATTGCATCATTAGTAGTTATTCTGCCAGTTCTCTACGTGCCACACTTATCAGTAACGATATTGTTAATCCTGTTTTTCTTGCTTGGATTTTTAACTAGCTCACAAGTTATTAGTTACCCTGCGATTGCCGAATTAAATCCGATTGAACTTACCGCAAGTGCAATCAGTATTATTTCAATCGTTATCATGGCGAGTGGCATTATCGTGCAACCTCTAACGGGTTGGTTAATTGGCTTGCATTGGGATCATGCCATGGTGAATGGACAGCCAGTTTATTTAACCAGTGATTTCATGTGGGCGATGTTAATTATGCCGGTGTGTTTTGTGCTTTCATTCTTTACTGCTTTAGGTATAAAAGAAACTGGATGCCGTTCTGAGTATCAGCATTTGTCAGATTAAATCTAAAAAATCTGAGTGCTTTATATTTTCACTTGACCCGTACGGATAACTGCCGTATGCTTATCCAAGGTCAGATTTGATCAGGAGCATATCATGCAAGCATCTTCTCCAAAAATAGAGCGATTTGAAGCAAGGTTAGATAGCCTACAAAAACAAGTTATTCAACGAGCGGCAGATATATTGGGTCGTTCGCTAACAGATTTTGTAGTAACTTCCTCGCAAGAGGCCGCAAGAAAAGTTATTCGTGAGCATGAGATTATTACATTAACAACTGAAGAATCAGTGCGTTTTGCAAATGCTCTTTTGAATCCGCGCGACCCAAACGATGCATTAAAAATTGCCGCCAAGCGCCATCACTCTTTACTAGAAGACCAAGATAAAAAATAATGCAAAACAAGCGCTATTCCATACGAAGGCTTGATGAATTACATCAAAGAAATTCATTTTCTTGTGGCATAAAAGTGCTTGATAATTATATTCATCACTTCGCTACACAAGATAAAAAAAGAAATATTGCAATTACTTATGTTTTGAACGACGAGGAAGAAAATAAAATAGCGGGGTATTATTCGCTCTCTTCAACTTCTATAGAATGCTCTGGTCTGCCAGATTTGATTATAAAAAAACTACCTCGTTATCCATTATTACCCGCTACATTAATTGGTCGTCTAGCGCTTGATGTCAACTATCAACCTAAAGGTCTAGGTGAAGTTTTATTGTTTGATGCACTTAAGCGTGTCTCTGAGACGAGTGAAACGGTCGCGTCTTTAGCAGTTGTTGTAGACGCTATAAATGAGACGGCCGCCAGCTTTTATCAAAAATATGGTTTTCTACCGCTTGCTTCTGCCAAGCTTTTTTTACCGATGCATTTAATTAATAAACTGTGCAATACAAGGGAAATGCTGTGAATAATATTAACAGGCGCGCTTTTATTATTGTCCTAGATTCTTTTGGTATTGGTTACTCAGAAGATGCTAGTGCTGAAGATCAAGGTGCAAATACCTTATTGCATGTCGCTGAAAACCAGGCCGTACATTTACCTAATTTATGCGCGTTAGGATTAAATGAAGCGCTTAAACAAAGCTCAGGCCTTTATGGAAAAGGGCTGCCTGTTTTAGAAAAATTTTCCGGTGCATACGGTTATGCTGTAGAAAAAAGTGCCGGCAAAGATACGCCAAGTGGTCATTGGGAAATGGTAGGATTACCGGTTATTGAAGACTGGGGGTATTTTTCTTCTTTGCAAAATTGTTTCCCGCAATCATTGTTAAATGATTTTATTCGTGAAGCAAAATTGCCGGGTGTTTTAGGAAATTGTCATGCTTCTGGAACAGAGATTTTAAAAAAATTAGGCGAAGAGCATTTAAGAACGGGTAAACCGATTGTTTATGCTTCTGCTGATAGCGTATTTCAAATTGCTGTGCATGAAATGGCATTTGGTTTGAAGCGATTATATGACATTTGCCATATCGCGAGAAAATTAGTGGATCCCTATCGTATTGCGCGTGTGATTGCGCGACCTTTTTTAGGCGATTCTGCTAATAATTTCAAACGCACCGGTAATCGTAAAGATTTGGGTATTCCGCCTTATGCACCTACTTTATTAGATCATGTAAAAGAAAGCGGTCATGATGTACTTGCGATTGGTAAAGTATCTGATATTTTTTCTGGTCAAGGCGTTACAAAAAATTTAAAAGCCTATACGAACATGGAAAGTTTTGACGCGCTCTTGCGGGCGCAAAGAGAAGCAAAAGAGGGTGATTTTGTTTTTGCGAATTTTAATGATTTTGATACTTTGTTTGGTCATCGTCGTGATATCGCAGGGTATGCACGAGCGCTAGAAATGTTTGATAAACGATTGCCAAGTTTTATTGCTGCGATGCAACCCGGTGATCTTGCGATTATTACTGCTGATCATGGCTGTGATCCGACTTGGCCGGGCAGTGATCATACGCGAGAACATGTTCCTGTATTAGCGTTTGGTCCAGGTGTTGAGCCGAGCCCCATAGGAGCAAGAAATAGTTTCGCGGATATTGGTCAGACGGTAGCCGAGCATTTGGGTGTGCAGGCTTTGGAGTATGGCTTAAGTTTTTTATAGAATTTTTGGTATCCCCGACAAATTTAATGGCAACCAAACGAAGTGTCATTCCTGCGAAGGCAGGAACCTAGTCTTATCAATGAGTTAAAAATGCTGACTAGGCCCCAGCCTGCGCTGGGGTGACACCCGCCCTGGTTTATGTAGCGGATACGTTTGGCAGGTTCTTTTTGATCCAATGTGTTTTTCCCGTTCCGCGCGGGCCAAAAAGAAAGAAGCTTTTCGGGTGTTGCAGCGGAATATTCAAGATTTTGGAAATCATTTTTCTATTTTATGCCAATTTTTAGAATAATTGACTCTAAATTAAGGCCATAGTGAGGTCAAGAGAATAATAATTGAGAAAAAGGGGTTCTAGTATTTATTTGACATTTTCAAGCAAGCAGCATCTTAAAAAGGGGTCTACCATCAAATTTAGTCAGTGGTTTGGATATTGATTTTGTTGCTAAAAACTCAATTAATGCTTGGTTTCGGCTTCTAGCTTTTTCAGTACTTCCATACTTAAACCAGTGTTTTGGGCAATTACGTTCAACTCAAAACCGCTCTTCAATAAGTTTTTAGCGACGTGTATCAAGCCAGCTTGCACACCTTCTTCACGTCCTTCCTCTCGCCCTTTTTCTAAGCCCTCTTCCCATTTATCTTCCATCAATGTGTTTTTACAACGAATAGCATCCCAATTTCGCTCATAAGCGTCTAACTCTTTA
>JAIXPZ010000007.1 GCA_027486005.1 Legionellales bacterium | reverse complement strand
TAAGACCAGCGTTTTCAAAACCTGATATGAAACGAGGCTTGTTCATACATAGCCGTGAGATTGATAAGGAGAAAACGCGCGAATTTCATCAAGGCGCCAGTCAATTGCACTGAGACGTCAATATATGTGTGCAATCTCTACCATTTATTTATCATCAGAGCGAAATTGGCCTTGACAATACGGCGAGCCCATATATGCGGTTTCTAGGATAAAAGTTGGCCAAGAAATATTGAAAAATAGACTAAAATTCCATGGTCAAGAAAGATTCAGCGAGAATAGCTGTCTCCAAAATGCTTAAGGTGCTGCAAATCAGGCAATGTGATAGCAGCGAATGAGTGTTTTTTATAGGAAGAAGCGCTATGGAAATCATTCCTTATCGACTTATGGCTTATGGATTTTTCTCGTCTATTTTGACTATTCTTCAGCCAAACACTGAAAAGTCTTGACTATTTCGCGTTTGGCTGCAGAATAGTCAACATGAAGCGTATACAAGACAACTACATCCTTAAGGATGTGAATAAAAAAATCGTGTTATTAGTCGGTCCACGTCAGGCAGGTAAAACGTGGCTGGCTAAGTCATTGGGCTCTCATTTTAAGCATCCGCTGTATTTGAGTTATGATCGTGCGGCTGATCGGCAGGTTATTTTGCAAGAAAGCTGGCTCGAATCGACGGATTTTCTTATTTTAGATGAAATCCATAAGATGCCAGATTGGAAAAATTACTTAAAAGGTGTCTTTGATACACGGTCTGAGCATTTAAAAATTTTAGTCACGGGAAGCGCGCGATTAGATGTGATTCGTTTTGCAGGAGATTCATTGGCGGGGCGATTTTATCTACACCATTTATTGCCATTTTCTCCGAGTGAACTTCGGCGGGCGGGTGAAGTATGTGACATCGATAGACTGATAAATCGCGGTGGGTTTCCAGAGGCGTATCTGAGTGATGATGACGTTGATGCGGCGCGTTGGCGACAGCAATATATCAATAGTCTGTTAACAGCAGATGCCCCAGAATTTACCGAGATCCAAAATATTCACGCGCTACGACTCATCTTTGATCTGCTGCGTGAACGGGTTGGCTCACCGATATCCTATCAAACACTTGCGCAAGATGTGGCTATTTCGCCGAGTACAGTGAAACGTTATATTGAAATTTTAGAGTCGCTTTATATTGTGTTTCGTATCAAACCGTTTTCTACAAATATTGCACGTAGCTTAAAAAAAGAACCGAAAATTTATTTTTTTGACACCGCGTTGGTGAAGGGAGATATTGGAGCAAAATTCGAAAATCTTGTTGCATTATGCCTGCTTAAGCATGTGTATGCGAAAAATGATTTGCAAGCAGAAGAGTATCAATTGCATTACGTAAAGACAAAAGAAGGCAAGGAGGTTGATTTTGCATTAGCAAAAGAAGGAAAAGTAGAAACGTTGATTGAGGCAAAATATGCCAATGAGAAAATGCCAAAAAATCTTATCTATTTCCAAGAGAAATATCAGCTGCCCGCAATTCTGTTGGTGAAAGAATTAAAGCATGAATATACGGCTGGAGATATTGTTGTTCGGCGCGCTGAAAATTATTTGGCTGAGTTGTTTTTGTAAAATAATCACTCATGCGTAACGTAAGCAATTATTCGTGCAAATAGTCGCTTCTCATGCCAAATACCGTACAAAAATGAAGTTCAACTTTAATTTTGTACGGAATTTATCAGCTCTTCAATGCCTTAAGTACTTATCGATGCGATAAGAAAAAACTATTTTTCTCTTTTGCAATTATCTGTATATTGAATGCATGAATCATTCCCCAATAGAGACCATTATGAAGGAAAAACTTACTACCGCTGCAGGTTACCCGATCGCTGACAACCAAAACTCCAAATCTGCAGGGCCGCGTGGTCCGCTTTTATTGGAAGATTTTTATTTGCTTGAGAAATTAGCCCATTTCAATCGTGAGCGCATTCCTGAGCGTGTGGTGCATGCTAAAGGTTCAGCGGCTTATGGTACCTTAACGATTACTCATGATATTTCACAATATACTAAAGCTGACTTGTTTAGTAGCATTGGCAAGCAAACATCACTGTTTTTACGTTTTTCAACCGTGGGTGGCGAGAAAGGCTCAGCCGATACGGTGCGTGATCCGCGTGGTTTTTCGATTAAATTTTATACTAACGAAGGCATTTGGGATTTGGTGGGTAATAATACTCCTGTGTTCTTTTTGCGAGATCCTGTGAAGTTTCCTGATTTTATTCATACTCAAAAACGCGACCCGCAAACCAATATGAAATCCGCGCAAATGGTTTGGGATTTTGCATCTTTATCGCCTGAAACTTTGCATCAATTTACGATTTTATTTTCAGATCGTGGTTTACCCGATGGCTATCGTCATATGGATGGTTTTGGCAGTCACACTTACAGTTTAATCAATGCCAAAGGCGAGCGGTTCTGGTGTAAATGGCATTTCAAAACCCAGCAAGGGATTAAAAACTTATCAAATGCGGAAGCGAATCGATTAGCCGGTGAAGATCCAGATTATTCGCAGCGCGATTTATTCAATGCAATCGCTCATGGGAGTTTCCCAAAATGGACGATGTCCGTGCAAATTATGCCAGAAAAAGACGCGTTGGATTATGTGATCAATCCTTTTGATTTAACTAAAGTGTGGCCGCATAAAGATTATCCTTTGATAGAAGTGGCGACCTTAGAGCTTAATCGTAATCCAGAAAATTACTTTGCCGAAGTCGAGCAGTCGGCTTTTGCACCGAGTCAGATTGTACCTGGCTTAGGATTCTCACCGGATAAAATGTTACAAGGTCGTTTGTTTGCGTATGCTGATGCGCATCGTTATCGTTTAGGGATTAATCACCATCAAATTCCGGTGAATAAACCGACTTGCCCGTTTCATAACAATTACCGCGATGGTGCGATGCGTGCAGATGGTAATGGCGGCGCTACTCCGCATTACGAACCGAGCTGTTCTGTGAGTAGCCTTCAAGAAAATGCTGCTTACAAAGAGCCGGCTTTATCCTTAGGTGATAATGTCTGGAGTGATCATTTTAATCATCGCGTTGACGAAGATTATTATTCGCAGGCAGGTAATTTATTTCGATTGATGTCGTCTGCACAACAGCAGCTATTAATTAACAATATCGTGGATTCATTGAAAGGCGCTGATATTGAGACGCAAAAACGCCAAGTAGCGCATTTTTTTAAAGCGGATGCTGCGTATGGCAAAGGGGTTCAAGAGGGGCTAGCCATTTTATAATGATACGTTGTCATTAATAATTTTTCCCCAGATTTTGTGAGTATGGCGATAATTTAGCAAGCTGAGCGAGTGAATGTCTTGCTCTTTTTCTCCATCATAAATCAAAAAACCGCAGGGCATGCGTTGCCCTGCTAGTGTTTTAAAATAATGCAGATTTTTTAGCGCATGTTTATTAAAGGTTTGCGCAGATTTGATTTCCACAGGAATGAGCTCATGTCCTGATTGAATAATGATATCTAATTCATTTTGTTGTGAATCGCGGTAAAAGTAAAGATTAGGATCTAAGCCCTGATTCGCACGATATTTTAGCAGCTCTAAAATGACCAAATTCTCAAATAAAAAGCCTCGCAAAGGATCGCGACTTATTTGCATGGTATTTTCCAGGCCTAACAAGTAGCTGGCCAGCCCTAAGTCAGTGAAGTAAAGCTTGGATGATTTAATGATTCGTTTACTAAAATTTTCATGGTAGGGATGCAGTCGAAAAACAATAAAAGAGGCTTCTAAAACAGAAAGCCATTCTCGCACTGTGTGGGTAGAAACACCAACGTCATTAGCCAGCGAGGTAATCTCTAATAATGAACCAATTCTTCCCGCGCATAATTTAAGAAATTTAGAAAAAATACCTAGGTCCTTGATGTTAATTAATTGCCTTACATCTCGTTCAATGTAGGTTTGCAAATAACTGCGAGAAGCTTTAGTTGGGTCTAGCGATTGTTCATAAATACGTGGGAACCCTCCTTTTAATAAAAGCTCATCCGTGTCTGTCTGAAGATCAGCTTGTTCAAGTTCATGCAATGATAGGGGGTAAAGATTAAGTAGAGCTGTTCGTCCTGCTAATGATTGAGTGATTGCTTGATGTAGCGATAGTTGATGGCTGCCAGTTAAGATGAAAAAGCCGTTTATTTTCTTGTCATCAACAATGACTTGAATATAGGAAAGCAGGTCGGGAGTTCGTTGAACTTCATCAAAGATTGCGCCATGAGGGAATTGAGCTAAAAAACGACGAGGATCTTCATTTGCCAGTTCGCGGGTGTCTAGCTCTTCCAAGTTGATGTAAGGTTTTTCTGGAAATGTATGTTTAACCAATGTGGTTTTTCCAGATTGTCTTGGGCCGGTGATGGTCACTACAGGGTATTGTCGTGCCGCGGCAATTAATTCCGGGGTTAGGGATCGTTTAATCATAATTTCATGCAATATGAGAAGTTAACTTACTTTATTGTAGCTTATTTTTATTCGATTGCCACGCCTCATTTTGCATCTTGTTGAGGTATTGAGTAAGCTGGTAATGGTTGCATCTTAACAATAAAGACTCTATCTTCACTTTCAATAAAGTGAGCAACTGTTTTTTTTAAGAGGATAGCTATGGAGCATTTCACAAAGATACTTGAGGGATACCAAAGCTTTAGAAACAAATACGTGCATGGCGATTCATCGATCATGCAATATCTTTCCGATTATGGCCAGAAACCCCAAACCATGGTGGTGTCTTGTTGTGACTCGCGAGTCGACCCGGCGCTGATATTACAATGCGATCCTGGTGATTTATTTGTCGTGCGAAATGTGGCTAATATCATTCCACCGTATGAAAAAGATGAAGCGCATCATGGTACGAGCGCGGCATTAGAGTTTGGCGTATGTTTTTTAAAGGTAGATCATCTTATTTTGTTAGGCCATAGTCAGTGTGGTGGTATTCAAGCGCTGTTAGACGAGAGCCGGGTAGGCCAGAATGATTTTATATCGAGCTGGGTATCACTGATCAAAGCGCCTCGTTGTAACGAGTGTACAACTGATGAATATGCAAAATTAGCGCTTCATCAATCCTATAAAAATTGTTTAACATTTCCCTGGATCAAAGAAAAAGTATTGCGAAAAGAATTAGAGATTCATTTGTGGTTTTTCGATATTAAAACGGGTGAAATTTTCACTTATTTTGACGCTAAAAAAGAGTATCTCCCTTTGAGCGTCGAATAAGATTAGATTAGGATTAGCCATTAACATTGAGATCTCTGCGTTTTTTTGCAGCTTCAATAAACCCTTTAAACAAAGGGTGGCTATCCCTAGGGGTTGAGGTGAACTCTGGGTGAAATTGACAGCCGACGAACCAAGCGTGTGTCGGTATCTCAATCATCTCAACCAAACTGCCATCAACAGACACGCCTGAAATTTTTAATCCGGCTTTTTCTAATGCCCCTATCCATTGATTATTAACCTCATAACGGTGGCGATGCCGTTCAATTACTTCTTCTTTTTTATACAAGGTGCGCGCTAAACTTTCTGGGGCCAAGCGACAACGATATCCTCCTAAGCGCATCGTGCCACCTTTGTCGGTGTGTTCGTCTCGTGTTTGAATAGAGCCATCGTTTTCTTTCCATTCTGTAATCATGGCGACTACAGGAAAAGGCGTGTTGACATCAAATTCGGTGCTGTTGGCATTTGGCATATCAGCTTTGTTTCGCGCATATTCAATCATCGCGATTTGCATGCCTAAACAAATGCCAAAATAGGGAATATTATTTTCGCGCGCAAATTGCGCTGTCATGATTTTTCCTTCTATACCGCGCGCACCAAAACCACCCGGGACAAGAATGCCGTTCAGTCCTTCAAGAATGCTGGTGCCGTCACGTTCAATGCTTTCAGAATCAATATAACGAATATTGACTTTCATGCGCGTTTCAATGCCAGCGTGGGTCAATGCTTCGGTAAGTGATTTATAGGAATCAGTAAGGTCAGTATATTTTCCTACCATGCCAATTGTTACAGTGGAAAGGGGGTTGGTTTGTGCGGCAACAACGCGCTCCCAATCGCCAAGATCCGCTGGTTGGGTGCGTAACCCCATCATATTGACAACAATATCGTCTAAACCTTGTTGGTGTAACTCCATGGGGATGCGATAAATCGTGTCGACATCGTAGAGAGGTATCACTGCGCGTCGTTCAACATTGGTAAACAAGGCGATTTTAGTGCGCTCATGTTCGGGTAAAAATTGTTCACAGCGACATAATAAAATATCGGGTTGTATCCCAATAGAGCGCAACTCTTTCACTGAATGTTGTGTGGGCTTAGTTTTGATTTCACCAGCAGTTTTCAAATAAGGGACAAGTGTCAAATGAATAAATAAGGCTTGTTCTCGACCCAGCTCAATCCGCATTTGTCGTATTGCCTCTAAAAACGGCAGGGACTCAATATCACCCACTGTGCCACCAATTTCAACCAGCGCGACATCAGCATCGTTTGTCGCATAACAAATGCAGCGTTTGATTTCATCGGTGATATGCGGGATAACTTGCACTGTGCCGCCTAAATAATCACCGCGACGCTCTTTTTTAATCACATTGGCATAAACACGACCGCTGGTAAAGTTATTGGCCTTAGTCATTTTCATGCGCACAAAACGCTCGTAATGGCCCAGATCAAGATCAGTTTCGGCGCCATCTTCGGTGACAAATACTTCACCGTGTTGAAATGGGCTCATTGTTCCGGGGTCAACGTTGATATAAGGATCGAGTTTCATCATGGTCACTTTTAGACCGCGTGACTCAAGGATGGCGGCAAGAGAGGAGGCTGCGATGCCTTTGCCTAAAGAAGAAACAACGCCGCCAGTAATAAAGATAAACTGTGTCATGAGATTTTTCCAGGGGATAGTAGTAACGGTAACAAAATCTTATAAAAGCTGCAATCGATTTTTATAGATTATACCATGAGTTTCACTGTCGTAGTTGAAACACTATCATGGATTTATGCCCTAGTTTTCCTGTTTGGATGATTGCTACATGTTGTTTAAAAGTATCGTTTTGCACATCAAATATTTCTTGAGACGTCAGAAACCAACGATTTTGATCATGGCGCCAATGAATCACTGATACAAACTTGGGCGGTGTTGTTGGATTTGCCGCCAGCATAAATTGAATCGCCACTCCATCGGGATTTACTTTAAATAGTACTAATTCTTTATTTATTGGCAATTGTTGTAGTAATCGTGACACAAACGGTTGAGCTCTATTTAAACTGACCTCTATCGGGGTGATGATAAACACTAAGACTACCCAAAAACTTGAAACTGCGATAAGCATTACTCGTAATGGATGCATTAAGCCAAATTTTTTTGGATGGTTTAACAACACGTAAAAACTGGTCAGTGCCAATAAACCTAATAGAATATAAGCAGAAATATAATGCACATTGATATTAAGAGCCTTGTGCTGTGCTAGTTGTTCAAGAGTTGCTATTAATGTTAAGCATATAAACGGCAAGACTAAAAAGAAATAATTTATCCCAGTCACAATCCTAATTTTTTTTATATCCAGCTTGGTTTGATACCAAAAATAACTAGCAAGTATTGCTAGTGCTGGAACAATCGGCATGATGTAGCGGATTTTTCGTACATTGGGAATGCTCATGCCAATCATGATGATAAGTACCCACAATACACATTTGCGCAGTAATTGCAGTGCTGGAGTAGAAGCTTGAAAAATCGATCGCGTAAAAAGAATAACTGTAAGTAAAGCCATTTCAAAGCTTAGGGCATAATTAGCGAAACTCATGGTGAAATAATCAAAAGTTTCATGATGCTGATCGTGGTCATTCATTCGTCCAAAAATTTCCATACGCAGTACGTCAGAGACAAATACCGATCCACCTTGATATTTTGCGGCCATCAATAACAAGCTCATAAGGCCGGCTAATAAAATTAGCGCTTTTAGTCCAAACTGCAATGCGCGTTTAAATTCGTATTCACTCCATAGTGAGATGCCGACAACTGCTGCTGGCATGACTAAGCCAATTGGGCCGCGAATGGCAAAGCCTGTGATTAATGCTAACCATAAACTCCAGTTTACTCGACGAGTTGAGTGAATGCTGAAAAAAGCCCACAGCGTTACCAGCATAATCAGGGAATCCATGGTCAAGCTACGTGCAGAATCTAAAAATTGATAGCTGAGTAAAGTCATCAATACGGCGGCATAAGCCCACACACGGTCATGTTTTTCTAATAGTAAATACAGCAAAACCAACGTCATGGCTGAAGCAATCGCGCTGGGTAAAATAGCGGATAAGACAGTCAGTTTACCAATCGGTAAGCTGACTAAATAAATTAAGAATGTTTGTAAAGCAGGATAATCTGGATAAGGTAAGTTATAAGTAGTAGGAAAAATGGTCACGCCATTGCGAAACATTTCTTGCACAAACACACCAAAACGTGTTTCGAATCCAATCAGTTCACGATCGAATAAACCATAGGTAAAAGCAAGCATGCTCAAGCAGAAAATCATGATACAATCAACATAAGGGCGTAGTGATTTCATAGAGCTGCCAAGCATAAAAAATCAATCGTAACATATTTTGGAATGACAAGAAATAATGACAATCAAAGCCAATCTATGCAGTCTTGTGTATTTTTTGTTGTTTGTGATTTTTATTTTACAAAGCATTTTTTATCCTAACTTTATTCTTTCTGAAGAGCATCATTATCTTGAAGTCGCTTCTAATATGTTTTACTACCATCATTGGTGGTTAATGCAAGATACTATGGGTGTTTATTTAAGCAAACCGCCTTTGTTGTTTTGGATGTTATCGGGTTTATGGACTGTTTTTGGCCCGCATACTTGGGTTGTTCATTTTTTGTTGATGGCGACACTAGCAGGCGTTCTGTATTTAACTCAACAGTTATCTCAACTATTGTTTAATGATTCTGCACAAGCTAAATTGGCGCCAGTAATTGTACTGGGGAGCTTTTTATTTTTCGCGCGTGGAACAAATTTTTGTTTTGATATTTTAGTAGTGTTATTTTTTGTGTTAAGCGCGATAGGGATTTCTTTGGCGCTCAAGAAAAATTATGTGCAAGGTTTTCTTCTTTTTGGAATAGCGGTTGGTTTAGGAGTTTTAACCAAAGGACCGATTATTCTTGCTTTCTGTTTACCATTTTTTATTGTGGCGACTTTTTTTCGACGTGAATATGGCGCGCAAGATCGCGCGTGGTTTTTTGGATTTTTTTTCAGCGTATTGGTTATGCTAGGGTTAATGCTGATATGGTTGATTCCCGTGTTGCATCAGCTAGGCCCTGTTCGTCAACATATGTTATTACTGCGTCGAGGTTTCGGAGTCGGGGCGACGTATGGAGCCGCCCCGTTTTATTTTTATTTCAAGGCAGGCTTTTTCTTAATGTTTCCATGGATGCTGTGGCCGTATGGAGTGAGGTCGTTCTTTTGCGCATTGAAAAAAAACTATAATCCTGGATTTAAACTGGTTTTTTATAGTTTAATCTTAAGTCTCGTTATCTTATCTCTCATTCCACCTAAAGCATTGCGTTATCTGATGTCATCGCTTGTGTTATTTGCATTATTGTATGCGTATGCATTATCTCAAAATAAACCAGTTTTTTCTGTTCAGGCTAATAGTACGCGTGGCGTATTGATTTTATTGACTGGATTTATTATTGCTGCAGAGATTGTAACTTTGTTTTTTCCGCAGTGGGTCATGTCAAACATTTATTACCCTGCGATTACTTATTTTTGGGTGTTATTTTTTGAGAGTCTGATGGTTGTTGCAGGGGTTGGACTAGCCTGTTTGCCAAAAAGAGACGTGATATTTGAGTCGATACGATTATGCGTATTTACGTTTATGTTGGTGATGGGAGTTTATGTGCTTCCGCATGAAGTGTTATCAAGAAGCTTCGATTATCAATCTTTCTCGGCCTATTTAAATGAACTTAAACAGCAAAAAAATATTCCAATAATATATTGTCGCGCCTATGGAGGATATCAATATAGTATGACAGCTCCTCCGCTTCCTGAAGGGAAATATAAGCTCACTGCCAAAGAAGGCAGGCGGTATGAGTTTGTTTATTTTGTTGCAGAAGTAGAAGGCATGTCGTCAGGGCGAAACAATTACCTGTATCGTTTGGTTGACCCGAGTCAAACATCTGCGATTGTCGTTAGAAAGCTAGATGCACAAGCGTTTGTTCGGCTGCCTGCTATAAAACAGCAGTGTTCCTAATTAATAACAACGGTAAAAACGGATTTTTTGCTAGTAGTGTTTTTTATATCCCACATGCGAGCTTGAATTAAGGTGATTGTCGTGACTTGTGGGCCTGCAATTATTTCTGGGGAGGCAGCAAAAACCCACCTTTCAACGCCAGCAGCGCCTAGCGCTGTTTTAGCAGGCGCGTTGTAATCATGTTTGATGGGCTTTACAAGATTGATATCATAAGATTCAAGTAGCCAAGAAAAGCCCGTTGATGGCGTTGAGGCTAAAATAATGGTGAATTCTTGATTTTCTTTATCCACTATAATGGTTTTTTCAGGATTGGTTACTGATGGCGCATCGGTGGGTATTGCGGCGATTGACAGTGAGCTGCTTAATAAGCATGCGAAAAGAAATAATTTAATCATATTCTGCACGGAAGTTGCTCTAAAAAGGACAGTGGTTTTAGTATAAAGGTAAGAAATTTTATTTAATAGCTGCGAGTTAAAATAAATTCAGCAAGTTGTATCAGCGCTGTTTTATAGCTAGATTCGGAGAAGGAATGAAGAGATTGAATAGCTTTTTGTTGGTGGTGTCTTGCTAAATTTAATGTATAAATAACGCTTTCGTGGCGTTCTATAATTGTCTGAACTTTGCCTAGTTGTGTTAACTCTCCTGTCGCAATGATATGCGTAAGGAGTTGTTTTTCTTCTGGAGTGGAGTGGCGTAGAGCATGAATCAGGGGGAGTGTTATTTTTCCTTCAGCAACATCATCGCCTATGTTTTTGCCTAGCTCAGTGACATTGCCTTGATAGTCCAGTGCGTCATCAACTAATTGGAAAGCCAGGCCGATATGCTGGCCGAAATCTGCGGCATGTTTGATCATGTGCGGATCAATTTTGGCAAGAGTCGCTGCCATCTCACACGTTGCTTGAAACAATACTGCTGTTTTTGCATGTACGATTTTAAAGTAGGTTTCTTCGCTATGGGTAATGTCATGGCGACTCATCAGTTGTAATACTTCGCCTTCTGCCATAATGTTGATGGCTTTTGCCAAAATAGTCATGAGTGAGTGTTCATTCATGCTGACAAGCAACTGAAAAGCGCGAGAATAAAGAAAGTCACCGACAAGGACGCTGGCTTCGTTTCCCCAGATGTCATTCGCTGTAGCCATTCCTCGGCGCATAGTCGAATTATCGACGACATCATCATGTAGCAAGGTGGCTGTATGTATAAATTCAATAATGCTCGCAAGGAGGATTTGTGGTTGTTTCGTTTCCCCAACTAAATGACTGATCAACAGTGCGAGAAGAGGTCGGATACGTTTCCCGCCTTGAATAATGTGCTGGCCAACATCGTGAATGAGTGCAACGTCAGATTGCATTGCAATGCGCATCTCTTTTTCGACCGCATGTAGGTCGGTAGCAACGATGGCTTGAATCTGCTCAAGAGTCATAATAGACATACGATAGTGGTCAATGAATCAGTCCGGCATCCTAGGTGGGCAGGGTAGAATTGTCAAGGTGAGGTTTCTTGTTTCTATAAAACTTGAAACGCGTATTGCCTTCAGCGTAATTTTTCCGTAGAATGACCGACCTTTGTGGCTAAACCGTCAGGCCATGGGCACTAAATAATTATGGGAGCGGTCGGATGTACGCAGTTATTAAAACCGGTGGAAAACAATACCGGGTGGCCGCAGGCCAAACATTGAAAGTAGAAAGTTTGCCAGTAGAAGAAGGGCAATTTATTGATTTTAAAGAAGTTTTACTGATTGCCAATGGCGATGATATCACTGTAGGTCACCCTATGGTTGAGGGAGCTATTGTTAAGGCAAGTATTGTAGAACACGGTCGTGGTGATAAGATTAGAATTGTTAAATTCAGACGTCGTAAGCATTCGCGTAAACATATGGGGCATAGACAAAACTTTACCTCAGTTAAAATTGAATCAATTCAACGATAAAAAATTGTAGGGGATTAGGTCATGGCAACAAAAAAAGCGGGTGGTAGTACTCGTAACGGACGCGATTCGCACTCGAAGCGTCTTGGAGTAAAAAAATTTGGTGGAGAGCGTGTCCTGGCAGGCAATATCATTATTCGCCAACGCGGCACAAAGGTGAATGCAGGGCTTAATGTTGGTCTTGGCAGAGATCACACCTTGTTTGCTTTGGTTGATGGGCACGTTGTGTTTTCAGTAGGTGGCCCAAAGGGTCGTCCGTTTGTTGCGGTTAAACCGTTGGAAGGCGAGAAGGAAGCTGCCTAACGTACGTAGCAGATAGACAATAGTTTTTTTAAAAGGCCCCTTCACTGGGGCTTTTTTGTTTTGAATGTGTGATAAAGAGGGTGGCTCAGTGAGATTTGTAGATGAAGTTAGGATAGACGTTTATGCTGGTAACGGCGGGAACGGTTGCTTGAGTTTCCGACGCGAAAAATATGTTGAGCGTGGTGGTCCGAACGGCGGCGATGGTGGCGATGGTGGATCTGTCATTTTGAAAGCAGACGAAGCTTTAAACACCTTGCTCGATTATCGCTACAAAAGAATTTTTAGAGCAGAAAATGGTCGTTCTGGTCAAGGGAGTGAGTGTACCGGGCGGGGTGGAGAAGATTTGGTTTTAACCGTCCCGGTAGGAACGGTTGTTTATGATATGGATACAGACGAATGCTTGGGTGACTTAGTGCGAGATGGTTCCACTCTTAAGGTGGCGCAAGGAGGGGAGCACGGCCAAGGCAATATTCGTTTTAAAACCAGCACTAATCGTGCTCCGCGACAAACGACTCCGGGGACGCCTGGTGAAGCACGCACCTTACGCTTAGAGTTAAAGGTTTTGGCAGATGTGGGGTTAGTTGGCATGCCAAATGCAGGTAAATCAACTTTTATTCGCTCTGTATCTGCAGCGCGACCTAAAGTGGCAGATTATCCTTTTACCACTATGGCTCCTAATTTAGGAATGGTCAGAGCAGGGGTTGATCAAAGCTTTGTTATGGCTGATATACCCGGCTTGATTGAGGGGGCCGCTGAGGGAGCTGGTTTAGGCATTCAATTTTTACGACATGTAATGCGCACCAAGGTTTTGCTGCATCTTGTCGATGTTGCGCCGTTTGATGATACTGATCCTGCTGAGTCCGTGCGAATTATTGAGCATGAGATGGAAAAATTTGGCAATGAATTATTGGATAAACCTCGTTGGTTAGTGTTAAATAAAATTGACATGCTACCCGAGGAGGAGCGCGATGCGCGCTGTCAGGCTGTGATTGATCAGTTATCTTGGACGGCACCCGTGTTTCGAGTATCGGCGATCTCGAACTTAGGCACTCAAGACGTAGTTAATCAATTGGCTGAGTTTTTATCTCGCTCTAATGACCAAGAAGAAGGTGAATAAATGTAGGCGCCGTGCCTTGTGCCTGCCCTTAAATAGGAGAAAAAATGAGTGAATTGTTAAAAGTAGCAACCTTGCAATTTGCCATGTCATCAGACTCGCAAAAAAATATTCAATTAGGTAAAGAGTTAGTGATTGAAGCAGCCAAACATGGTGCGCGGTTAATTCTTTTGCCAGAACTGTTTGCAACTCCTTATTTCTGCAAAAAACAAAAAGCACAATATTTAGAGTTGGCGCATGAAGTAAAGGATAACCCTATTCTAGCGACGTTTAGTCAGCTGGCCAAAGAATACAATGTGGTTTTGCCGGTCAGTTTTTTTGAGCGTTCTGGGCAATGCTATTTCAATTCATTGGCGATGGTTGATGCGACGGGTGAAATCTTAGAGGTGTATCGCAAGAGCCATATTCCAGATGGCCCTGGGTATCAAGAAAAATTTTATTTTTCCCCTGGAGATACCGGCTTTAAAGTGTGGCAAACCCAAGTTGGTCGTATTGGTTGTGCGATTTGCTGGGATCAATGGTTTCCTGAAGCGGCGCGTATCATGACATTAATGGGGGCGGAAGTATTATGCTACCCGACTGCAATTGGCAGTGAGCCGCAAGATGCCTCGATTGATTCGAAATCGCATTGGCAAATGGCCATGCGTGGACATGCTGCAGCTAATATTATTCCTGTTATCGCCAGTAATCGCATTGGCCAAGAATGTGACGATGATGTTTGTATCAATTTTTATGGCTCTTCTTTTGTCAGCGATCACCGTGGTGAATTCATTACCGAATCGCCTCGAGATAAACAAATCATTCAATATGCCGAATTGGATTTGCAAGCGACTAACCAATATCGACGTAGCTGGGGGCTATTTCGCGACCGCCGTCCAGAATTGTATAAGCGCCTGCTGGATTTGTAGTATTTTTAACCAATTTTCGTTGTTGACAATATTGGGCAGTCCTATATAATTGCGGGCTATTTTGATGGTAGTGCTAATGCATGTTGTTAGTGCTGCAGTTGTGATTTTTAACGGGAGAATTTCCTTGGCTAATACTAAACAGGCAAAAAAGCGCGTCAGACAGGCTGAAAAGCACCGCGCTCAAAATACTAGCCGTCGTTCTATGATGCGTACCTATGTGAAGAAAACTATTCACGCAATCGAATCTGGTGACGTTGGAGTTGCAAAAAGCCTTTTTATCAAGATGACGTCAGTGCTTGATACCATGGCGGGTGGCGGCTTGATTCATAAGAATAAAGCAGCGCGACATAAAAGTCGTTTGAGTCAACGTATCAAAGCGATGACTGAGGCTCCTGCTGCTGCAGTTTAATTAGAAGCGGGTGAGCTAAGATTCATTTATTGGTTCACCTCGTATATATCTTCAGAAAAATATTTCTGCTTTTACCTAATTCTCCCCGATTTTAGATAATTTATAGTTTGAGTTCTGTTTTCTACCGATCTATTTTCAAGGCTCGTGTTTTATTTTTAATTAAAGAAACTGAAGTTGCCTTCATAAACCCGTGGATTTAAAAAAAGTTTTATTTAACAAATGGGCTTTTAGGCTATAAATCCTTAATTTCTATTGATTAAAATTTTAGGGATATAATTAAAGAATGCTGACTAGTCATTTTAATGGTGGGTCGTCCGCGACTCGAACGCGGGACCAACGGATTAAAAGTCCGATGCTCTACCAACTGAGCTAACGACCCATAAAAAGATAATCGAGAGACCGGACAATGATACTTATTTGGTAAAAAATGACAAGCTTTTTCTGAATATTACGATGAAGTTTCAAATGGTGGGCCGTCTGCGGCTCGAACGCAGGACCGACGGATTAAGAGTCCGCTGCTCTACCAGCTGAGCTAACGACCCAATGATCTCTTCAAACAACCGACAATAATACTGATTTAAGTCAGAATAACAAGATTTTTCTTTTCTTTGCGTTATACTCTTCATATTTAGTTTTATGACGTTGTCTTATTATAACCGGGGAAATTCGATGCATCCTGATGAATTAAAACAATGGATTCTTAATCACTTAAACTGCGACTATATTGAAGTCAGCGGCGATGGGCGTCATTTTGATGCAGTGATAGTATCAGATAAATTTTTAGGCTTAAACACACTGAAGCGTCAACAGTGTGTGTATGCGTGTTTGGGTGATAAGATTTCTAGTGGGGAAGTGCATGCGCTTACGATGAAAACATTGACGAATAACGAATGGCAGAAAAAGTGAGAAAATCTTGGATAAATTAAGTATTGAGGGCGGTATTCCGTTAAATGGCGAAGTGGCTATTTCTGGGGCAAAAAATGCAGTATTGCCTATTTTGGCTGCCAGTTTGTTATTAGATGCTCCATTGACGGTTAAAAATGTGCCGCATTTGCACGATGTGACGACCATGGTGAACTTGCTTAGTCATATCGGCGCTACGGTGCACTTATCAGATAGAGCGGACGTGATTATTGATCCCCGTACCATAAAAAATTTAGTCGCTCCTTATGAACTAGTCAAAACCATGCGTGCTTCTATCGTGGTTTTAGGTCCGCTATTAGCACGCTATGGTCGTGCGACAGTTTCTTTGCCGGGCGGATGTGCGATTGGGAGTCGGCCAGTTGATATCCATCTAAAGGGATTGCAGGCAATGGGTGCAACCATCGATGTTGAAGGTGGAAATATTGTAGCGCATGCACTTAATGGATTAGTTGGAACGCATTTTGTCTGTGAATTAGTGACGGTGACCGGAACTGCAAATTTAATGATGGCGGCAACCTTGGCACGAGGCACCACTGTGATTAAGAATGCGGCGCGTGAGCCTGAAGTGGTTGATCTTGCGAACTGCCTCAATAAAATGGGGGCCAAGATATCAGGCATGGGAACGCCAACGATTACAATAGAAGGTGTTACTAATTTATCTGGTGGAGAGCATCAGGTCATTTCTGACCGTATTGAAGCAGGTACATTTTTGGTGGCTGCAGCGGTGACGGGTGGAAAAATTAAAGTAAAACGTGTTGATGTGGATGCGCTTGATGTTGTAATCGCTAAATTACAGGAAGCAGGTATGTTGATTGAGTTGCATCAGGACGCCATTACCATTGATGCGACGGGTCGAAGACCGTTGCCTGTTGATATTAAAACTGCCCCTCACCCTGGGTTTCCAACCGATATGCAAGCGCAATTCATGGTAGTAAATTGCCTTTCAAGTGGTGTTGGCACCATGATTGAAACCATTTTTGAAAATCGCTTTATGCACGTACCAGAGCTACAACGTATGGGGGCAGATATTCGTATTGAAGGTCATACTGCGGTGTGTCATGGTGTTGAACATTTAATGGGTGCTCCGGTAATGGCAACGGATTTACGTGCTTCAGCAAGCTTAGTATTGGCAGGATTAGCTGCCGAAGGAAAAACGCTGATTGATAGGATTTATCATATTGACCGAGGTTATGAATGTCTTGAGGAAAAATTTGGGATGTTAGGTGCGAGGATTCAGCGAGTGCGTTAAGTTTGCTCGACAAGCCGTTTTTGGCTTAATGCTGTAAAACGACATGTGCCCTCTCAATTTCTTTTTTAAAAGATTCAGGAAGTGCTGCCCAATCTAAAACATCTACGGAGATGGGTAAATTGCTTTCCTCTAGCGCATCACGTAATGAATAAAACTGTTGTGCAGGAATGCTTAATCCGTTTCGATCGATAAGAGCCAAGTCTAAATCACTGCCCTGATGCGATGTGTCTTTTATGCGGCTGCCATAGGCCCATACAATTTTATCAGGCACATGTTTGGCGAGAATCGCCTGTAGCTCTGTTAAATAGGCCGGATCAAGATCGAGCATTAGGCTTCCTCAGATTTATTTTTCAGCATTATTTGCAGTGCTTTGGCATCGTTAAGAAATGCAGGAAGTAATAGAAGGGTCGTTTCTGCAAAACTTAAGCCATAATCATGGGCAGTATCATTACGATTATCACGATAAGAAAACCAGCGTTGCACAGCGGCAGCGTCTACTAATCCATGTTTAGTGCTTTGACGAAAAACATCTTTATAGGTTAATGTATCTACTGAACGCGGATTGCCACTAAAAGCTTTCAATGCCTTTCTCAAAAGCTTACCGGCTGTTTCTAGAGTTAGTTCGAACCCTTTCACGGTAGCATTACGAAAAATTTCATAATCAATGCTGTTAGGTTCAGTCGCTTTCAATCGAAAAAGCGATGATTCCAATGTCCGAATGCATTGGTCCAAATGATCAGTGTTAAATGCAGCCATTTTTCAATCTCTACTGTAAATAATATTCCAACGTCTTTATCAAACCATCTTGCAATTTTACCGTTGGTTTCCAATCTAAAAGTGCCTGCGCTTTTTCGATAGAAGGGCGACGGGTTGTCATGTCTTGATAACCTTTGCCATAGTATTGTTCAGAAGTAACATCGATAATTTTTACGTTAGCGGCATGTTCTTTATATTTAGGAAAATGAGCAAATGCTTTGATCAATTGTTCAGCGAGTTCACGAATTGATGCTTCTGAATCTGGATAAGGATTACCGATATTAATAATCTGTTGACTTGCTTTATTATCTTTGTTGTCAATAATTCGAATCAGAGCATCAATACTATCATCGATATAACAGAAACAACGTCGTTGCGCGCCGCCATCAACCAGCTCAATATTTTTTCCAAAAATAATATTACTGATGAATTGTGTTAATACACGTGAGCCGCCTTTGTTGACATCATCCAGTCTTGGGCCATAAAAATTGAATGGTCTGAAAATAGTATAATTTAATCCTTCATGTATGCCGTAGGCATAAATAACACGATCAAGTAATTGTTTAGAGCAAGAATAAATCCAACGTTGTTTACTGATGGGGCCTAAAACCAAGTTGCTGGTTTCCTCATCGAAAAGTTCATCCGGGCACATACCGTATACTTCAGAAGTTGACGGAAAAATGATACGCGTTTTGTAAGTGACGGCAAGTTTAACGATATCAAGATTGGCTTCGAAATCTAGCTTAAACACTTTAAGTGGGTCGCTAACATAAGTAGAGGGAGTCGCAATGGCGGCAAGTGGTAAGACTACATCACATTTTTTCACATGATATTTAATCCACTCAAGATGAATGGTTAGATCGCCTTCAAAAAAATGAAAACGTTCGTGGTTTAAGCAGGATTGAATCTTATCATTATGCAAATCCATTCCATAAATTTCCCAGTCTGTGCTGGCCAATATTTTTTCGGATAAAGTGCTGCCGATGAAACCGTTTACGCCGATGATGAGTATTTTCTTTGACATGTTAGTTATTCCTAGTAGATGAATTAAATATAGTGTGCATTGCATCAATGACACGATCTTGGTCCTCGAAAGTCATTGTTGGAAAAAGTGGTAAACTGATAATACGCTCAGAAGCATATTCAGTGTTAGGTAATTGACCTGATTTCACTGGGTAGTGCTCTTGATAATAGGGGTACAAATGTGCCGCTTTATAATGTACGCCACTGCCAATATTGAGTACTTTCATTTTTTCCATAAAAGTCGCACGATTCATGCCCGCTTCTTCGATATTCAGCAATGGCGTAAAAATATGCCAAACGTGTAGAGCGTCATAGTTGGGCGTCGCGGGTAAATGCCATTGCTTCCAATCGGCTAATTTTTCCAAGTATCGATGGGCCAACGCTTTACGTTTTTGATTAAACGCATCAAGTTGAGGTAATTGGTGAATACCGATTGCAGCTTGCATATCCATCATATTGTATTTAAATCCAGGCGCAACAATTTCATAATCTTGTTTTCCGGTTTTTCCATAACGATTCCAGGCAACGCGATCCATGCCGTGAAAACCTAATAATCGAATGCGCGCAGCGAGTTCGCTATCGCTTGTTGTGACACAGCCCCCTTCGCCAGTCGTCATGTTTTTATTCGGATGAAAACTGAAAATTTGCGTATCGCCGAAGCTGCCAATTTTTTTGTTTTTGTACTCAGCTCCTATAGCATGAGCAGCATCTTCAATGACACGCAGGTTATGTTTTTTTGCTAGCGCATATAATCGATCTAAATCCACAGGTAGCCCAGCGAAATGCACAGGAATAATCGCGCGTGTTTTAGGTGTGATGGCTTTTTCTATGTCGTCGATACTCATATTGAGTGTGCCACTCCTGTCGATATCAACAAAAACGGGCGTTCCTCCTGTCTGCACAATCATATTTGGCGTAGAGATGAATGTCATCGAAGCGGTAATAACTTCATCTCCCGGTTGTAAATAAAGAGAAAGCAAGGCTAAGTGCATACCTGCGGTTGCTGAAGCGAGTAACACAGTTTCTTGTGCGTTAAGATAATCTTTAAGCATACCAGAAAGTTTTTCTACTTTTGGGCCGGTAGTAATCCATCCAGAGCGTAAACAGTCAACCACTTCAGCGACGGCCTCTTCTGAAATAGTCGGTTTTGAAAACGGTAAAAATGCATCTGACATAATAGTTCCTCAACTTCAACTTTGGCAAATCAATACAACACCCACGATAATGACTATCGTCCCTAATATTTTCATGAGTGAAAAGGGTTCATGCAAAATAAAATATGCGCCGAGAGCGCTAAAAATATAACCAATGCTGATGAGCGGATAAGCAAAACTTACATCGGCGCGTGATAATACTAAAAACCAAACTATAGTGCTGGTAAAATAAATGAATAATCCAGCCATAATACTGATATTACTTATTATTTTAAATCCAAAAGAAAATAAATTGGCTGCTGAAAAAGTAAAAACACCAATTTGATTCAAGCCAGTTTTAAATAATAATTGGCCAATGCTATTTAAGATAACGCTAAGCAGTACTAAGCTTAAAACAATTTTCATGGGGCACCTTGGGTCAAGTGGTTAACGACCACGAGGTTTTTAGAATCTTGCGCAATGACCCATCCTTTATTTTCAGAATAAGTAAGCACAAATTTTTTATAGTCTTTTTTGCTGATAAAGAGATAGATGGTGTGAGTGCGAAACCAACGTTGTTTGAATTTCTTTTCGTGAATCATCCATTGTTGTGTATTTGCATGCTTAGCCCCAAAGTTCAGCTCGTCAAAAGATTCGTTGACGGTGATGGGGTGTTGTAAGTAAAAAGGAAGATCTTGATAATACACATGGTAAGTAATCACTTCATCGCCAGGCCGCAAGCGTTCCTTTACCAGCATCACTAAAGGTTTAATCGTATGATTATCAAAATAATCGGTGTTAATCACGGCGGAGATTAGCAGGATATTAGCGGCTAAATACACAGCAACAATAGGTTTAATAAAATTAGTTTTTTGCTTGGCGCCATAAAAGCCTGCTATCGCCATGATTAAGCAAGGGATGCTGACATAAGTCATATTAGCTGGCAAAGGATGGTAATGCGTGAGCTGAAGAAATGTAATGGTGAATGCGCAGATAAGATAAATGGCGCTTAAGCTTATATAGCTTCTAGCGAGTGCTTTTGTCTGGTTGGTTAGCGAAACAAAATAACGCGCACAAAGTATCGCTAGCGGTGAAAGCGCTGGAAGAACATAGGGGATTAATTTTGAATTTGAAATGGAAAAAAATAATATAATAAAGAGTGACCAGCCAGTGAAGAAGATTTCATTTTCATATTGAAAACGATTTTTCCAACGCCATTGTTTTATTGAATTTAATGCTTGTGGTAGAAAACATGCCCAGGGCAGTGTCCCAAGAAAAATCACCGGGAAATAAAAAAGCGGCGAATGATAACGGTGCGCACTTTCGGTCGCGTAACGAAGAAACTGTTGCTCAATGAAATAGAAGTTAAAAAACTCAGGCGCTTTCAATTGAACTAAAATATGCCATGGAGCGGCTAATAGTATAAAAACAGCGACCCCAGAAATAAGATATAAATATTTGAGTTGGCGCCAACGTTGAAAAATAAGTGCCCATAAGCCACCAATCATTGCTGGAAAAACAAGGCCGATTAAACCTTTTGTCATCATGGCCGCAGCGGCTGCGATAAAAGCCCCCCACACATAAGCGCGAACGTGTTTAGTTGCGGGTCTAGTGGCAAGATAAAATAAATACAGGCTGATAATAATAAAAATGCTAACGGTCATGTCCAGCGTTATAACGTGTGCCATAGCAAAATAAAGTGTCATCGAACTTAATATCAGTGCAGCCAGCCATCCTGTTTTTCGATCATAAAGCCGCCTAGAAAATAAGTAAGTGGCTACTACACCTAAAAGTCCCATCAAGGCAGTCGCCAAACGTAGACTCCATTCATTTAGGCCAAAGTTTTTGATGCTGGCGACTTGCATCCAATAAAACAGCGGGGGTTTTTCAAAGTACTTAACGCCATTCAGCTTTGGAATAAGATAGTCTTGATCTACGATCATTTCTCGTGGAATTTCTGAGTAGCGCAACTCATCCGGCGCCGATAGATTTCGAGTGCCTAAAAATGCCCCAAAAAACAATGAGGTGATCAAGGTTAATAGTAAAATGTCTTTTAGCCACGAAGATCGGAACATGCGCAAATCATAAACATTGACGGTGATCTATATTAGCACCAAACTCGCCAGAGTGGGATAGTAAAAGGCAGAGTTTCAGAAAACTGCCTGCTCTTGAAAAACACCGTTTCATCTCCACATCTGACATAGACTTATTTTAGCAGGAAAAACTCTATGGCAACTTTAGAAAAAATCAAGCAACAAATCAGCGAAAACCCGATCATTTTGTATATGAAAGGATCTCCTGAGCAGCCTCAATGTGGTTTTTCAGCCCGTGCAGCCGGTATTTTAGATCAATGTGGCAAACCTTATGCCACCGTTGACATATTAGCTAATCCTGATATTCGTCAAGAGCTGCCAAAATATGCAAACTGGCCAACTTTTCCTCAACTTTATATTAAAGGTGAACTTATTGGTGGAAGTGATATTATCGCTGAACTTTTTGAGCAAGGTGATTTGCAGCCGATGATCGATGCGGTAAACGAATAAACTGTAGGGGTGAGTGGCGCTCGCCCAGAAAAATTTCAGATAAAACTAGGAGTTAATTATGGTGATGTTAGTAGGAAGTAAAGCCCCAGGATTTAATGTTCCAGCAGTGTTGGGCGATGGTCAAATTGTTGGTTCATATAATTTTCTTGAAGAAATTAAAGGCAAGTATGCTTTAGTATTCTTTTATCCTTTGGATTTCACTTTTGTTTGTCCTTCTGAATTGATTGCATTGGACCATCGTTTTGATGAATTCAAAAAACGTGGCGTAGAAGTGGTTGCGGTGTCAGTAGATTCGCAATTTACACATAATGCTTGGCGTAATACCCCAATTAATAAAGGAGGTATTGGACCAGTGCGTTATGTGATGGCGGCTGATGTTGGGCATGGTATTTGTCAGGCATACGGCGTTGAGCATCCTGTGGCTAAAGTGGCTTTCAGAGGTGCATTTGTGATTGATCGTGATGGTGTGGTGCGCGCACAAATCGTGAATGATTTACCGCTAGGAAGAAACATAGACGAATTAATACGTTTAGTAGATGCATTACAGTTCCATGAAGAGTATGGCGAAGTTTGCCCGGCGGGTTGGAAGAAGGGTGATGTTGGGATGAAAGCATCGATTACCGGTGTTGCGCAGTATTTATTAGAGCAAGCGGATAAATTGTAATTCACTCAATTGCAATAAGGAAAACCAAGCATGAAAATAAAATCACTCGTTGCGATGATGGGTTTGGCAGGCGCGGCAAGTTCTGCAGCATGGGCAGAAGGCGTCACAACGCAACAAACACCCGAGACAACGAATAACAGTTTTTATCAATCGACAATCAAAGAACTTAATCAAGTCACGGATGAAGGCGACAAAACAGATTTAGGTTTGGATTGGACAAAGTATCTCAGTGTTAGCGGTGCTTTCTATACTGATGCGAAGGCGGGTGATCAAACCTACGATACTCAGGGTGAAAACACCAATCGCCTATCGGTAACCAATGCGCATGTGACGATTCAAGCAACGCCTAATACATGGTCCCAGTTTACTTTGGTGACCAATTATTCGGATGCGAGTAACTCGTACGGGGCGAATCCTGATGATGCCATTACTAGCGTTGGAACCAGCAACAATGCAGATGCATCCGATAATTCTGTTTATATTGATCAAGCGTATGTGACATTCGGTGATGAAATTCGCTACCCTGTTTTCGCTCAAGTCGGTAGACAGTACCTACCGTTTGGTCAATACGATGTGAATCCAGTGGTTAGATCTTTGAGCCAAGTATTAACAGAAACCAATGCGACAGATGCGCAAATAGGATTTGTGACTCCTGAGGGTTTATATGGTAGTAGCTACGTTTTCCAAAACCCTGTGTCTTCCGATGGTGATGCAGACGAAACCAAACCGTACAATGGCGGTGCGGTCCTAGGATTCAAAAAGTCAAATGAGGAAATGGTGTTTGATACTGGTGTTGGATATATGAATAATATGTCCGGAGTGGATGCTATTGCTAACTATATTAATCAGGATTTGGAATCCACTGGTTATGGCAGTGGTGTTGCAGCGTTAGCGCCTTATGCGTCTTTTCAGACCGGCCCTTTTGGCGTCAATGTTGATTACGTGACCGCTTTATCTTATTTTGATAAAGAAGTGCTGCCTTACCAAACGACCAGTGATAACGGCGCGAAACCTTCTGCTGTAGACAGCCAAGTCAGTTATGCGTTTAACGTAAAAGATATGGACCAAGTATTGTTTATCGGTTACCAAGTATCGAATCAAGCTTCGGCCTTAAACCTGCCTAAAAAACGTTACGATGTTGGATATAATATTTATCCATTGAAGAATGTATTAGTGGGTTTAGAAGTTACGCGTGATACTAATTACAGTGCTGGCGATGGGAACATCGGTAATACTGCGGATGGTGAAGAGTATTACACTTACAACGCACGAGTTGGGGTTCAGTTCTAACATATTGTAAGGGTAGGTTGAAAAACCTGCCCTTAAAAACGTTACCGTAGTTATTTTCAATGATTAGCAAGTTAAGGCAATATTTTTTGTGTTACAGATTCACAGAAATGCTTTTGTTGCCTTTCTGCTGGGATAAGCAGTTTTCAGGAAAAAAGTTCCGTCCGGTTCTGTTACATAAGGAACCAGATATACTTGAGCTAAACATCTAACATACATGATTTTTTGGCCAGGATATTTTTTTTGATTATGATGCGCTTCAATAGTTAATAAGTTTCCGTTGTTAAGCTCACTGATGATTTCTTCAAAGCCGATGCCGCGATTCGCAAGTAACAATGCGTTTTCCTCAAAATCATATCGAAACTTCATTATAGTGCGGTCGCTTCTTTGTGAAACAGTATGTTCAGGTAAGTCTGGTAGGGGACTCCTAGCTTTGATGCTTTCAGCTTAATGGCTTCTAAATCAAATGGATTGACACGAATAGTGATTGATTGTTTTACCTTGGCGTGGTTTTTGGCTGCCTGCGTCAATAAATGTGCTTCATTTTTTAATTCCTTGGTATTAAGCGGAGAGCGCTTCTCAAAGTTCTCTTCTATGTCTTTTTCATAATCATCGAGTTTTATATTTTTCACGGAAATTCTCCAGATTTCTTTATACATGAATTAATGCTAATTATAAGTATTAACATTGTCAATACGCCACAATAAATTTTTTAGAGGAAACGCATATGAATTTTCACTACCTGGGTCCGGCAAAGCAACTATTAATTATCTTGCAAAACAGCTCTGCGGTTTTTTCCGCATCATAAATCGCGGAATGAGCCTCTTTGGCATCAAAGGCGACCCCTGCTTTTTCCATAGCTTTGGCTAATACCGTTTGGCCGTAAGCGGCGGCAGAAAGCGTGGCTGTGTCAAAAGTGGTGAAGGCATGAAAAGGGACTTTTTTGATTTCACAGCGGGTTATCATGGCTTGTAGAAATCCCATATCAAATGCGGCATTATGCGCCACCATCACCGCGCGATTGCAATGATGCGCTTTTTGTTGCGCTTGAATTTGTTTAAATAAATCTTTGAGCACCTCACTTTCAGATTTAGCAAATCGAAAAGGGTGATAAGGGTCTATGCCTGTAAATTCCAGTGCCTTTGCATCTAAGGTTGAGCTTGGAAAAGGTTCAACGTGATAGGCATAGGTCGCATCGGGCACCAGCTGTTTTTTATCGTTATACGTTAAGGTAACCGCAGCCAATTCTAAAACAGCACTTTTTTTATAATCAAATCCTGCCGTTTCAATATCAATAATGACTGGGAAAAAACCTCTAAAACGAGCAGACATGTTTTTAATGTCTGTGGACGCTGAACTCATTGTTTAATTCCTAGTGCCTGGCGTAGGCTAACACCCATTGAGTAAAGGCAGCAAAAAGAAAAGGCACATAAATATAGGTGCTAGATATTTCAAACCCAAAGCCTCTTAGAACAAGAATCGCACCGATTAGCACCAAAAAGCTCAGGCCAATCACTTTTAATTTAGGGTAACTATCGACAAGTTTACTTAATGCGTTGCTCGCAGTTAACATGAAAATAGTAGCAACCACAATGGCGGTGACCATGGCTAAATATGACTGGGCCACACCAATGGCAGTGATGACATTGTCGATTGAAAAGACTATATCTACGAACATGATTTGCAGTATTACCAAGCTAAATTTAGCGTAATTTTTTCGTTTAGCTTCTGCTTTCATTACGCGTAATTCGTGTATTTCAAGAAATGGATTGATAATCAAAAATGCGCCGCCTAAAACAAGTACAATATTGTTAACAGACACGGGAAATGTGCCTATATGGAACAAAGGGGCGATCATAGTTGTTGCAAAAAATAAGATACTTAAAAACAAAAACCGCGAGAGCGCAGCGACAATAAGCCCAAGTTTTCTTGCTAAAGCCTGCTGTTCTTTTGGGAGTCTACTCGAAGCAGTAACGATAAAAATAATATTATCGGCGCTTAAAGTCATTTCAAGAAGAGTGAGTACTAATAAACTCATCCAAAAATCAAAGTGAAAAATAACATTCATAGTTAAGTCGCAACCAGTAGAATTTAAGATAAGACACATGTTACTTGAGTTTGAGGGAAAATTGTATAAAATTAAATTATCAGAGGCAATTTTTCCCCGTGGGGCTTTGGTCCCAAGATTCCCCGCTATTTTGTGTAATTGGAGATCATTTTCATGCGTATTGACTATTTAGAAGTCCCAGGTGTGTTACAACAAGCGATTACGGCACATTATGCTGCTCCAGAGGACGAAAGCGTAGCAAGTTTACTCTCGATGATATCTGTCTCTGAAGCGCAGCGAATAGAAATTCAAGCAAAAGCGGCTCAACTAGTGAATCAAGTACGGCAGGCGCGTAAGAGCGATAAAGGTATTGATGCTTTTATGCAGGAATATGATCTTTCTAGTGAAGAAGGCGTTGCCTTAATGTGTTTGGCTGAAGCTTTATTGCGTATTCCTGATGCTGAAACCGCGGATAAATTATTAAAAGATAAATTGGGTTCAGCGGATTGGGATAAGCATGCGGGTAACAGTAGTTCGTGGTTTGTGAACGCAGCGACATGGTCCCTTATGTTAACCGGCAATATTTATCGTGAAGATGAAACCGAAGGAAAAATCAAAAGAGGTCTGAAGTCTCTCACGGCTAAGGGCGGTGGTGTTTTTATTCGTAATGCCGTACGTCAAGGCATGAAAATTTTAGGAAAGCAGTTTGTTTTGGGTCAAACCATCGATGAAGCGCTTAAAAGGGCGCAAGATGCCGAAAAAATGGGTTATTTACACTCTTACGATATGTTGGGCGAGGCAGCGCGTACGGAAGAAGATGCACAGCATTATTATGCAGCTTATGAGCAAGCTATTCATGCGATTGGTGCGTCTACGCAAGGCGCGGGACCTGTTAAAGGTTCAGGTTTGTCCATCAAGCTATCGGCATTACATTCGCGCTATAAAATGGCCAAGCGTCAAGATGTACTCAATAAATTAGGTGATCGTCTCTTAAAGTTGGCAGTATTAGCCAAGCAATATAATATTGGCTTAACCGTCGATGCAGAAGAAGCGGATCGTTTAGAGCTTTCTTTAGAAATTTTTGAAAAAACCTATTTATCAGCTGATCTTGAACATTACCAAGGTTTTGGGCTGGCGGTACAAGCGTATCAAAAACGCGCCTCTTATGTGTTAGATTTTCTTGCGGATTTGGCTCGTCGCGGTGGCAGAAAAATCATGGTGCGTTTAGTAAAAGGTGCATACTGGGATTATGAAATTAAACATGCACAAACCATGGGATATGATAATTATCCAGTGTATACACGAAAAAATAATACCGATGTTTCTTATCTTGCTTGCGCCAAAAAATTATTAGGCATGCGCGAATTTATTTTCCCACAATTTGCTACCCATAATGCCCAAACATTATCGACAATTTATGTTTTAGCAGGTGATAACACAGATTATGAATTTCAATGTTTACATGGCATGGGTCGTCCGCTGTATGATCAAATTGTGGGTGCAGAAAATCTGAATAGGATTTGTCGTATTTATGCACCAGTGGGTCGTCATCAAGAATTATTAGCGTATCTTGTGCGTCGTTTATTAGAAAATGGTGCAAATACTTCTTTTGTGAATAGAATTACTGATGAGAATGAACCCATAGAAAAAATCATTCAAGACCCGGTTCAGCGTGTGGTCAAATTAGCGCATAAAGCACATCCGCATATTCCATTGCCGCCTAATTTATATGGCGCAGATAGAAAAAATTCGCTAGGGATTAATTTATCGGATAATCAATCCTTGCAGTTATTAAAAACGCAACTTTCCTCGGCATTATCGCAGCAATATGAATCTAAACCCATGGTCTTGGGCGCGAAGTGTCAGCAAGCACCTAAGCAAGTTTTTTCGCCAATCGATAATCAGTGTTTTATTGGCGAAAGAATTGAGGCTGACGTAGAGGATTGTGATATCGCTATTGCTAATGCAACACATGCATTTGTTGCATGGGATGAAGCGGGCGTTGAAGTACGCGCAGAGTTATTAAAAAAATTAGCTGATGCACTTGAACTATCAATGTCAGAATTTATGGCATTAGCCATTGTAGAAGCGGGAAAAACAGTTGCTGATGCGGTTGCAGAAGTCAGAGAGGCGGTAGATTTTTGCCGTTACTATGCTGATCAAGCGCTTAAGCATTTAATGCCAGTCACAATGCCTGGGCCGACAGGAGAGTTAAATAAATTAGTGTTGCATGGTCGGGGTCCGTTCCTCTGTATTAGTCCTTGGAATTTTCCTTTAGCCATTTTTATTGGTCAAATTGTTGCAGCATTAGTCGCTGGAAATACAGTTATAGCGAAACCTGCTGAACATACTTCGTTAATTGCTGCCAAAGCAGTGGCATTAATGTATGCCGTGGGCTTTCCAGAAAATGTTATCCAATTGTTGCCAGGAAAAGGTTCTATAATTGGCAATAAATTATCTGCAGATGAACGCATTAAAGGCATTATGTTTACGGGATCCACTGAAGTAGCGAAATCCATTCAACGTAATCTTGCAGAGCGCGATGGAGAAATTATTCCATTTATCGCAGAAACTGGCGGTCAAAACATTATGATTGTTGACTCTTCTGCATTGCCAGAGCAAGTCGTTGCTGATGTGATTGATTCTGCTTTTGGAAGTGCTGGTCAACGTTGCTCAGCATTGCGGATTTTATTTTTGCAAGAAGAAGTGGCGGATAAAATTATTCATATGTTAATTGGTGCGATGAAAGAATTAACAATGGGTGACCCGCGAGATATTGCAACGGATATTGGACCAGTCATCGCTGCCGCTGCGCAAGCAGGATTGCAAGAGCATATTGATAAAATGAAAGTTGAGGCGAAATTATTGTATCAAGTTGAGAACTCAGATGTGACAGCGAAAGGAACATTTATTGGGCCTGTAGCGTTTGAATTAAATAGCCTTGAGCAATTGAAGCGTGAGCAATTTGGCCCAGTATTGCATATATTGCGCTATAAAGAATCTGAGTTTGACAACACTATCGATGCAATTAATAGCACGGGATATGGCTTAACTTTTGGCGCACACAGTCGTATTACTCAGGTGATTGAAAAGCTGTGCAAGAAAGTGCGAGTGGGGAATGTATATATCAATCGCAATATGATTGGTGCAGTTGTAGGTGTTCAACCATTCGGTGGAGAGGGACTATCAGGCACTGGCCCTAAAGCCGGTGGCCCGCATTATTTACCACGTTTATGCGCTGAGAAAACAATCTCAATTAATACAACGGCCGCAGGGGGTAATGCAACATTGCTTTCGTTGCCTGAAGACGAATAAGGTAAATACTAATGGATGCACAACAAATAGTTTTTCTCCTTTTTATCATTTTTTCTGGTGCAGCAGTGCTGTCAACAGTTGCACTGTTCACACGTCAATCGCTTTTAGTGGCGTATATGGCATTAGGAATAATTCTCGGTCCTTGGTGTGCTGATGTTGTGCCAGAGCCAGAACGAATTGCTGCAATTGGTGATGTAGGCATTATCTTTTTATTGTTTCTGCTGGGATTACATTTGCATCCACAAAATCTTTGGGGAATGTTGAAAAAAGTCAGTTGGATTGCACTTGTTAGCTCTTTGGCATTTGGTTTGTTAGGCTTTGTTACGATGTTGTTTTTCAAATATACCATAATGGAAGCCTTTGTGACTGGTATTGCGATGATGTTTTCCAGTACGATTATTGGATTAAAGCTATTACCTACGACAGTATTGCATCATCAACACACCGGCGAGCTTATGATCAGTATTTTGTTGATGCAAGATATTATCGCAATTGTTGCTTTGTTAGTCCTGCAAGCATGCGCTGGATCTGCTGCAAGTGATGTGAGTGCCTGGGTAGACTTTGGTATTATTGCAATTTCTTTTCCCTTATTAATAGTCATTGCTTATCTGTTTCAACGTTTTTTTTTGGTTCGTTTATTAGAACGTTTTGATACAGTGCAAGAATATATTTTTCTGATTTCGGTGGGTTGGTGTTTGGCGATGGCCGAGTTAGCGCATGTGATGAAATTATCACCGCAAATCGGCGCGTTTATTGCTGGCGTCGCGATTGCCGCTCATCCTATTTCGCTTTATATTGCAGAAAGTTTAAAACCTTTACGCGATTTTTTCTTGGTATTGTTTTTCTTTGCTATTGGCGCGAGTTTTAACGTCGGTTCTCTTATGATGACGGCGATCCCGGCGATAGTATTAGCCGTGATTGCCTTAGTAGCGAAGCCTTACATTTTCTCATGGTTGTTTCGTCAGGCGCATGAATCTAAAGCAGTTTCGTTTGAAGTGGGCGTACGTATGGGGCAGATTAGTGAATTTTCACTATTAGTAGGTTACGTTGCAGCGTCAAGTAAATTGATTTCAATGGAAGTTTCTTCTTTAATTCAAGCTGCAACGATGATCACGTTTGTGATTTCATGTTATTGGGTAGTGATGAAGTATCCAACGCCGTTGGCGTTGACGGAAAAGCTGAGGAAGGATTGATGTCTGATTTTTTTTATTTTGAACTTGCTTGGGAAATTTGTCATAAACAAGGTGGTATTTATACTTTCATTCGTCATAAATCTAGCCATCTTACATTGCAGCTGCCTAATTATTATTTAATTGGGCCTTATTTGCCTGACAGGAGAGACAACTTATTCTGTCCTATGCAAAAGCCGTTCTGGCTTGAGCAGTTATGTCTGGATATAGGCCGTGAGATAATTTTACATTTTGGTTATTGGGATGTTCATGGAAGGCCAAAAGTTATTTTGGTCGAAACAACTCATTTGACTGAATTTGTCTCCTCAAACGCGCTGCAGAAAGAATTTTCTCTAGATTATTTGTTAATAGATAATGATTTTCTTAACGATGAGCTTAAGTTTGCTGATGCGTTAAGTCTTATTTTTACTGCTTTACAAAAGCAGTCAGCTATTAATATAAAAGAACTGTTTTTTCATGAATGGCAGGCTTCGTGTGTTATTCCCTATTTAAGAAAATATTACCCGTCTTATAAAACGATTTTTGAGACCCATGCTACTCAGCTTGGGCGTATTGCTGCGAATTTAACTTCTGAACAACAGATGGCTCTACAAAAAAAAGATCTGCCAGAATGGTCGCATCATAATCAATGGCTAAAACATTGTTTAGAGAAAAAAATTGCAGAAACAGCGAGCCTAGTATATGTGACAAGTGATAGTGTTGGTGCTGAGGTGGAAAAGCTGTGGAACTGCAAGCCTGATAAAGTAACTAGAGCTGGGTTGAATTATAAGGAATTGGTAGAATTCAGCCGGAACAAAAATAAAATTAATGAATTGCGACAGAAAATTTATAGCTATTTTTCTACGTCAACGGAAATTTATACAGAAAACAACACTTGCTTGATATTAATTGCAGCTCGTTATGAATATCTGAATAAAGGGTTTGATATTTATCTGAAAGCGTTATTTGAGTTAAATAAAAAAAAACGAGATAAAAAAATTATTGCTGTTATTATTAGTTCGCAGCTAAGAAAAGTTAATCATGTGTTGGCTACGGCAGAAAGAGAAGTTTCATTTTTAGGAGAGCCCCAGTATTATCTGGGAGAAGATATCCCCTCAACTAAGAGTCCGATTATTGAAAATATTCATAAGAAAAAATTAAATAACATTCCTGACAGTCACGTGAAAGTTTTATATTTACCGGAGTTTCCCGAAAAACTACCGAGCATTTTAGGTGATGATTACTATCGAATTGTTACTAGCATGGATTTGGCTATTTATCCTAGTTTATACGAGCCATGGGGGTACACTGGTCAAGAATCACTTTCATTTGGTATTCCAACGGTGGTTTCAAATACTTCAGGTTTTGGTGAGTATCTTCAGTTTTGTCAGCCGCAGCTTTTAGGTAATGGTGCGTATATTATCGATCGAAAAACATTGCCGCTTGAAGAGCAAGTGCAGCAATTAACGAGCTATATCGACACGGTCTCGCGTTTAACAGTAGAGGAACTATGTTTGATTCGAAACAATACCCAAAAAGCTATGCAAGCTTTAGATTGGGATCAGTTGATTCGGCTTGAAGACTATGAGTAAGTCAGTGGGTAATTTTCTGCTAAAAAGTTACCAAGCGTTAAAATTTCGCTTCATCACTATTTTTTTAGTGGCTATAATAGCAAGTGCACTGGATTCATTTTATCCCTATTGGATAAAAAAATTAATAGATAACTTGCTGCAATCCCGTACTGTGCACGCCTATAACGTTTGGCTGCCCTTTGCCACGATAGCTTTAATATGGTTATTAAAAGAGTGTTTGCATCGATTTACAACCATTCTTGGAGCGATGATTTTTCCTCGGTATCGCATGCTTATGCGTCTGCTGCTTGTTCGGAAGCTATTATATAAACCCTATTCTTATTTTCTGAAGAATAATACTGGCTCTGTTTCTTCTCGCCTGGATTTGATTATAGCTACTTCTGAAAAAATTTTAAGTGCTATGTTGCTCAGTTATTTAGGACTCTTAATTAACTTAATAGTCACCTTTTTTCTATTGTTTGCAGTGGATGTAAATTTTGTTTTTCTTGTAGTTTTTTGGTTGATTTACCATTGTAGCGTTACTTCTTTTTTTCTTCGAAAGGGAGGCGGGTACTCAAAGCTGCAAGCAAGAATTAATGCAAATCTTACAGGAAAAATTACAGACTTAGTCATTAATTTTTTTGCATCATCATGTTTTAATGCCCAAAAATTTTTATTTTCTTATATTGTTCATCAACAAAGACGAGCAGTTCGTGTTGAGCTTAAAACGAGTTGGCATTTTGAGAAGCTCAAAATATGGCAAAGCTTAGGAGCAATATTTTTGTTATTTTTCACGTTACTTCTGTTATTTAAGTTGAGTCAACGCACTCACTTTGAAGTTGGCAGTCTTCCAATGGTCCTGATGCTTGTTGGGAGTTTTCTTGCTTCATTTTGGACGGTTGTAGATCAATTTGCTGCGTTATTTAATAATTTTCACCAGTTAAGTGATGCTTTAGAATATTTGCAAATATCTAACAATACAAACAGGCCGAAAACTTGCGTGACAAAACGTCAGCACTTTTCGAGTTTAGAGCTGAAAAATGTTGGATTTTCATATCCAAATGCTTCGCCAGTTATTAATAATATTTCTTTTGTGTTGAATGCTAATCAAAAGATATTTATACAGGCAAGCAATGGGAAGGGGAAAACAACTCTATTATATTTGTTGGCAGGGTTACTTTCTCCTACTGGTGGCAGTATTCAGGTGAATAATGTTCAGATAGAGAAGAGGGGCTCTAGCGTATTACAGAAGCAGACTTTGTTGCTTTTAGCTAAACCAGTGCTTTTACATAGAACTCTTTTGGATAATGTGCGTTTAGTTTCTCCTGGGGCTAGTATCGCGGAAGTGATGCAAGCTCTAGATTATGCGGGCTGTGGTTTTGTTCATCAATTACCAATGGGTATTCATACCGTCATCAAAGAAGAAGGTCGAAATTTATCGCATGGGCAAAGGCAACGGTTAAATATAGCGCGAGCATTTTTATCGCGGGCAGACATTCTATTATTAGACGAGCCTTTTGCAAATATAGATACCCTATCACGGCAAAAAATTTCCTTAAATTTATGGTCAGTTTTGAGCGATAAAACCATAATCATTGCTGACCATCAAAATTATTACGAACATCAATTTGATCAGATTATTCATTTATAAAGCGTGCCGAGCAGATTAAAAAAATTATGAACAAAACTTCTCAAGTAATAGCGATATAAAAAATACCTATGCTTTATAGCTGCAAAATTTTTTCTTTTTGTTCAGACAGTTGTTTAAAGCATCTCTCAAAGTCAATTAATCTTTCCTTTTCTTGTGTGACGACTGCAGGTGGTGCTTTGTCAACAAAGGTTGGATTATTCAGCTTTTGTTTAGCTTTGTCGATTTCAACTTGAACTTTTGCCAGCTCCTTTTCTAAGCGCGCAATTTCCGCGGTTTTATTAATTAGTCCAGCGAGTGGAATTAAAATTTCAAGCTGACCTGCTAGTGCCGTTGAAGCAGGCGGTGGTTCGATATTGTTTTCCAGCCAAGACATTTCACTGAGTTTTGCGAGTGCTATTAATAATGTTTCGTTTCTGTTAAATCGCAGTTTGTCTTCTGCTGTTCCTTGGCGTAAATAAACTGGGATAGTTAATGCAGGTGAAAGACCCATTTCTGAACGAATTGTCCGAATGCCAACAATAATTTGCTTCATCCATTCAACATCGTCTTGTGCTTCTGGATTGATTGCTGCGGCATCAAAAATTGGATATTGGCTAATCATTATGCTTTGTTCGGTGCGATTTAATAATGGTTTTAGTGATTGCCAAATGGTTTCAGTGATAAATGGCATGATAGGATGTGCTAATTTTAAAACAGCTTCTAGCACGCTGATTAATGTATAACGCGTGCCGCATTTTTCTGCAGCGCTAAATTGGTCTTGATACAAAATGGGTTTGGATAATTCTAAATACCAATCACAAAACTCATTCCACACGAAGTCATAGAGGCTTTGCGCTAATAAATCAAAACGAAGTTGTTCGTAGTGTTTGTCAGTCTCTTGGATGAGATACTGTAACCGGCTAATAATCCACTGATCGATGGGGCTGTATTTCCTATCTTTGGTATCTTTGCCTAAATCATGTGTTTCTGTGTTCATTAAGACATAACGTGCAGCATTCCATAATTTATTACAAAAATTGCGATAACCTTCCAGGCGTTGCATGTCAAAGCGAATATTATTGGTGTTGGAAGCGAGTGCGCAGAAAGTGAAGCGCAGAGCATCGCAGCCTGAAGTGGGTATGCCCTCAGGAAAATGCTGACGAGTTTGCTTCGCGATTTTTTCTGCAAGTTGCGGTTGCATCATTGAGCCAGTGCGTTTTTGAACTAAATTCTCCAGAGAAATTCCGTCGATTAAATCAATAGGATCTAACACATTGCCTTTTGATTTTGACATTTTTTGGCCTTCGGCATCGCGAATTAAACCAGTGATATAAACAGTCTCGAATGGCACCTTGCCCATAAATTTCAAGCCCATCATAATCATGCGCGCGACCCAGAAAAATAAAATATCAAAACCGGTCATTAAAATTTGTGAAGGATAAAATATTTCAAGCTCAGGAGTTTTTTCCGGCCAGCCTAGAGTTGAGAATGGCCATAGCGCAGATGAAAACCAAGTATCTAAGACATCTTCATCTTGTCGCAAAATGGCATCGGCTGGGATAGTATATTTTGGATTTTTACGTACTTCTTCTTCAGTACGTCCAATATATTTCATGCCTCCCATTTGATCGTACCACACGGGAATGCGGTGTCCCCACCAAAGTTGTCGACTAATGCACCAGTCTTGAATATTTTCCAGCCAATGATAATAGGTTTTCGACCAATGTTCGGGCATAATTTTTATTTTGCCACTGCGTACAGCGTCAATAGCTGGTTTTGCCAGCGACTCCATTTTTACATACCATTGTTCAGTGAGATAAGGTTCAATCACTACGCCGGAACGATCGCCGCGAGGCACTTTTAATGTGTGCTTTTCTATTTTATGCAAAAACCCCTGTGCTTCTAAATCAGCCACCACTTTTTTGCGTGCTACTTCTGTGCTTAAACCGCTATACGCTTCAGGCACTTCATGATTTAATGTCGCTTCTTTCGTGAGAATATTGAGAATACGTAATCCATGACGTTGGCCAACTTCATAATCATTAAAATCGTGGGCAGGTGTAATTTTGACGCAACCACTTCCAAAGGCGGGGTCAACGTAATTATCAGCAATGATGGCAATAGTACGATTCGTTAAAGGTAATTGTAAATGTTGGCCAATCAATGCTTGATAACGTTTATCTTCTGGATGAACGGCGACGGCGGTGTCGCCAAACACTGTCTCTGGTCGTGTGGTCGCGACTGTTAAACTACCGCTGCCATCAACCAGTGGATAGGTAATGTGATACAAAAATCCGTCTTCCTCTTCACTTAAGACTTCTAAATCGGAAATAGCGGTTTGTAATTTTGGATCCCAATTAACTAGTCTGGTATTACGTGTAATTAAGCCTTCTTCATAAAGTCGTGCAAATGCTTCAAAAACTGCATCGGACATACCTTCATCCATCGTGAATCGTTCGCGTGTCCAATCAATTGAAGCACCTAAGCGGCGAATTTGACGTGTAATTTGACCGCCCGACGTTTCTTTCCATTCGTATACCTTATCAATGAAAGCTTCGCGCCCAAGATCGTGTCTCGACAAGTTTTGTTCTTGCAGTTGACGTTCTACCACCATTTGTGTGGCGATACCTGCATGATCTGTGCCACCTTGCCACAAAGTATTATCTTGTTGCATGCGATGATAGCGAGTCAGAATATCCATCAAGGTTTGTTGAAAGCCATGTCCCATGTGTAAATAACCAGTGACATTAGGAGGAGGCAACATAATGCAAAAAGACTTTCCCTTGTTTGTAGGGGAAAAATAACCTTGAGTTTCCCAGTGTTGATAGCATTGCTGTTCAGTAATTTGCGGATCAAAAACTTTATCCATGAGTGGCTTGCCCTTTAGTGTTGAATCTTATGAGTGTGTAATGACAGATTTTGTGTTTTATAAAATTGGTAGTGTTCTCTTGCAACCGCTTGTAACGCTTCATTATCCGGAATAACTTCTAAAATTCGTTGAAAAGAAGCATAAAAAATGGGGATAGTGGTTGAGAGATTAATGAGCACGTCATTATTTTGCTTGGGGATCGCATCAAACCCTAACTGAATTGGTGGCGGTGTGTTGGGTCCTTCGCCGTAGAGATTATGTGGAATAAAACTTATGTCTTGAAATGTCCAGAGTAACTCGTCTAAGCGATGCGTTTCTTGGCGATCTTTACAGTGAATATAAACAGAGTGGCGTTGTCGGTATATTTTTTCGACAAGCCTGCAAATAAAACCATCCCGCCTATGTTCTTCTGGGGTATTTAAAAGGTAAAAATCAACCTGTGACATGCTGCTAGCCGAGCTAAAATTGAGGTTTATACTAGCATGTGGTGGTGCAAAAAGAAAAGGCGACAAATTGCTTTGCCGCCTTTAGAAAGCTTTGCATCCTTAATGTTAGCCGCAGCTTTCGTTTTGACCAACTTTTTATCATCTTTGTAGCCTACTTTAGAGTTAGCAAGTCGTACAAACCCAAGTCCTGCCTTTTGAGGTGGATTTATATCCTTAGCTTTAAGTGCTTTTTCAAGATCAATATTAGCTTTAAGAGGGTATCCCTCTTTGTCAAACACAATTTCCTTGAAGAAATCAGCTCTCACTGCTACATTAATCCACCAATTTGGCTTTGCAGGAGGGGTTTATTGTGGCCATTTTCAAAAAACTACGCGGATATTTTTCTAATGATCTCTCTATAGACTTAGGTACTGCTAATACTCTTATCTATGTTCGCGGCAGAGGCATTGTGTTGGATGAACCTTCAGTAGTTGCTATTCGACAAGATCAATTCGGTGGGCAAAAAAAGGTTGCTGCGGTTGGTCTTGAGGCAAAGCGCATGTTAGGCAGAACGCCTGGCAATATTTCCGCCATACGCCCGATGAAGGATGGCGTCATTGCAGATTTTTTTGTCACAGAAAAAATGTTGCAACATTTTATTCATAAAGTGCATGAGAATAGGTTTTTACGACCTAGTCCTCGTGTGTTGGTCTGCGTACCTTGTGGATCTACTCAAGTTGAGCGGCGAGCGATTCGTGAGTCTGCTCTTAGTGCGGGTGCTAGAGAAGTATATCTAATCGATGAGCCTATGGCTGCTGCAATTGGCTCTGGAATGCCAGTGCATGAAGCCAGCGGTTCGATGGTGGTGGATATTGGCGGCGGCACTACAGAAGTGGCCATTATTTCTTTGAGTGGCATTGTATATTCTTCGTCAGTTCGTATCGGTGGAGATAGATTTGATGAAGCTATCATCAATTATGTTCGTCGTAACTATGGAACACTTATTGGCGAAAGTACGGCTGAAAGGATTAAGCACGAAATTGGTTCTGCTTTTCCCGGCAAAGAAATTCTTAAAATGGAAGTCAGAGGGCGCAATTTGGCAGAAGGAGTTCCAAGAAGCTTTGTGCTAAATAGTGATGAGATACTTGAAGCATTACAAGAGCCTTTATCTGGAATTGTTGGCGCAGTATTAACAGCGCTAGAGCAGACACCTCCAGAATTAGCAGCTGATATTGCCGAACGCGGTATGGTGTTGACGGGAGGCGGGGCATTATTGCGTAATATTGATAAGTTGCTTTCTGAAGAAACAGGTTTGCCAGTGATTATTGCTGATGACCCATTGACTTGTGTTGCGCGTGGTGGCGGTCAGGCATTGGAGATGTCGGATAAAATGGGTGGGGATTTTTTAAGCCAAGAGTAGGCGCTGTGCCTTGTGCCTGCCCGCAATTTTCTTGAGTTGCCCAAAAAATCGAGGACAAAAACATCAGAGCCATATTTAGTAAACGACCATCGATAACACAACGAGTATTTATTCTTGTTTTTTTATCGATGGCTCTCCTTTTGCTAGATTCTCGTGGATATTTAGCAAAAAATATTCGTTATTGGTTGCAGGCAGCTGTATCGCCTTTGCAATATACGGTTAATTTCCCAAATAGGCTATTTCATAAGACGCTTACGGCGCTTACTTCGCAAGAAAGCTTGTTAAAGGAAAATCAGACGCTTAAAACACAGATTATTTTATTAAAATTACATCAACAGCGTTTTTTTGATCTAGAGAATGAAAATCGGCAATTGCGTGCATTATTACATGCCTCAGAAGAATTACGCATTAATGTTAAAGTGGCTGAAGTGTTATTCGTTGCTGCAGATGCTCGCTCCGATGAGTGGGTCTTGGATAAAGGCAGTCAAGATGGTGTGTATACTGGACAGGCGGTTTTAGATGCCCATGGTGTTTTAGGTCAGGTGATTATGGTAGGGCCTAAAACCAGTCGTGTGATGTTAATTACTGATTCAAGAAGCAGTATCCCCGTGGAAAGTTTAACAACGGGTTTGCGTTCCGTACTACAAGGTGAGGGTGTTGAGCACTCTCTTGCTCTTATGTTTATTCCTAAAACAGAGAAAGTGCTGTCTGGCGATATATTAGTTTCTTCTGGCGTAGGAGACCGATTTCCAAAGGGTTATCCTGTCGGAAAGATTTCTGTTGTAGCGTCTAATGTCAGTGATCAATTTTTATCGGTGAGTGTTACTCCTATAGCAAAATTAGACCATGAACGTTTTGTGTTATTGCTGTGGCCTCAGGGGCTTTCTGTGCCTTTGCTGCAGGAGGATGCTAATGTCTAAAATGATGCCAAGAATAATAATATTGATTCTCAGTTTGCTATTATCGTTAATGATGATCCTTGCGCCCTTACCTGAGGAGCTCCTGTCAGCCAATCCATCGTGGTGTTTATTAACACTTTTATTTTGGACTTATGGTAACCCACGACTGGTTAATGTCGGAGTAGCGTGGGGGATAGGGATTATTATGGATGGCTTGACGGGTTCTTTATTGGGATTACATGCATTTTCTTTTGTTATCGTTGTTTATTTATTTGATTGTTTTTATCGACGATTTCATATGTTTCATGTTTTACAACAAAGCTTAGCGATTGGAATATTGGTTGCAGTTAATTTTATTATTATTCTCTGTGTAAAACATACGCTAACAGCTAATATTACGGTATGGTCGATAATGTTAGGTGCGGGAACAAGTGCGTTATGTTGGCCCTTTTATTGCTTCTTTGGAAAAAAACTTAATCTTATGAGGGGTTAGCGTAAGGTGTTCAACTGGATAAGAAAGGGCATAATTCTTTTTTTGTACATCTTTGCGTGCATTATTATTTTATTTGCAGTGTTTGGAGTGACATTAAAATCATTAACGCCGGTCATTAATAATCATAAAGCTTATATAGAGCACTATGCGTCGGATTTAGTTCATGCTGAAGTGCATATTGATAGTATTCGTGCGAATTGGGCGCGATTTGGCCCAGAAATTCATTTTACTGGCGTTTCTTTAGTAGAGCCAGGGACAGAGCATGCCAAATCTATCATTAAAGCCGATGAGCTCACCATCCATGTTGGAATATTCAAAACTGTTTGGAGAAGATCAATTTATTTCCGTTCTTTGGAGTTGTCAGGGTCTGATGTGACTATTGATGAAACGGCTCCTCACCAGTATCTGATTAACAATGCTTTTTCTGTAGACTTATCTGACCAAGCCGCCTCTCAGGCGCCAGAGGTTTTCGCTTGGTTTATTACACAAAATCATATTCGTTTAAGTAATACGCATATTGGACTTAGCCAGTTAGATAAAAGTGCTATTTCCATTCAGTTGCATCAAGCCAATGTTTATCAGTCCGACAAGGGGGAGTCAAAAAAAAGATTATCCGTTTTTGTTGACGCTAATGTGCAAGGAGAGGCTGTAGGGCCAACGCATAAACTTAGGACATTTAAGAGTAAAATAACCCTATCTACTTGGGTTGGGTTGCTTAAACAAAAACCAACTTTTGTAGAAGTTGAGTTACTTAGTCGTGATCTTGTTTTTCAAGATGACAAGAAAATACATCGTTATCCGAGTTTAGAAGGTGTTTTTCTCTGGCAATCAGTGGGTAAAGACTGGTTGTTGCAAGGAAAGGAAGTTACGTTAACTAAAGCCGCTGATGCGTCAAGTGATTACTCTTTTGAGGTATGGCGATTACCTGGGCACTATTCGGTGCATTTGAATTCAATTAATTTATCTGATGTAGTGGCATTCTCTGAGTTTTTAAATATCACTTCAGATAAGCTTGATTTAGAGAAAATGAATACTCAAGGTGCTCTCGAGGATATTGATATAGTCGTTCCTCAGGATGTTTCGGTTATCAATGAATACCAATTTTCTGTTGCTCTACGTAATGTGAGTAGTGTGGCATACCATGCATTTCCTGAAATACATCATCTTTCAGGCGCTTTTTCAGGAAGTGTTTCACAAGGTTCATTTATTTTATCAGATAGTGATGATGCCATCTATTTCGAGCCCTATTTTAATCAACCGATCGCTATAAAAAGTTTAACGGCAAGTGGGCAGTGGAAGTTTGCGAATGAGACATTATCTTTATGGTTGAGATCAATGCATGTGCTTGCTCCAGCAGTAGAAGCGCAAGGAGCAATGAAATTAGAGATCCCCTTTAATCAAGCAGGCTCTGCAACTTTAGCTGTATTAGGGAAGTATGATTTAAAACAAAGTCAAGCTGCAGTGAGCTTTTTGCCCATGAAAGAATTTGATTCTGATTTTGCTCAATGGTTAACCGCGGCAGTTGGAAAGGGTTGGGGAAGTGAAGGAAAGGTATTGATTCGCGGTTCTATTGAAAGTTTTCCTTATCCTGAAAAAGAAGGTGTGTTTATTGTTGATGGATCAGTGAAACCATTAACCGTTTCTTTTTCTCCTGAATGGTCAAAAGCAGAAAATGTTTCGGGGCAATTATGGTTGCACAATCAAACTTTTGGCATGGAGATTGAAGCCAATACACAAGGGATAGCTATAACATCAGCAAAAGTTGTCGTGCCTGATTACCAAGCAGAAAATGTTATGGTCAATGTTGATCTCCAGGCTACGGCAGAGGCGCCTGAATATTTGCAATATATTCATCTCAGTCCTTTAAATTCGACCTTAGGTCAATGGCTAAAACCGTTTGATTTAACGGGCCCAGGGGCTCTTTCTTTACATTTAGAGTTGCCAATTGCTCACCTTGACAATGATCATATAAAGCTAACAGGGCAATGGTTGGCGCAAGGAGCAGGTTTTGCTTGGAAAGACTCCGGTCTTATATTGAAAGATATTCAAGGAGCAATAGGTTTTACTGAGAATAGTATTTCTGCAAATAAGGTTGAAGCAACCCTGGGGCAAGAGCCTTTGCAGCTAAGCATTAATACTGCAAAGGTAAAAGGAGTGATGACGGCTATAGATGTGGATGCCTTAGGAGAATTATCCGTTCCGCAGCTTTCAGCGATTTCTAAAATAGATTGGTTGTCATTTTATTTGGTGGGTCGTTCCAATTATCATGCGCATTTACGTATACCAATGACAACACCTGAATATTTAGTTTCTTTGGATACGGATATGCGTGGGATGCAGTTAAAGCTTCCTGACACTTTAGGCAAAGAGGCAAAAAGTTCAGTGCCATTTTCTGTGCATTTATCCATGAATCCAACGACAGATGCAGCACAGTTAGTCGCTGATTATACTAAAAATCTTAGTGCGACTATTAATATTCAGCATTATTCTCAAATAAAATCCAATAAACAAACCATTCAAGTTGATGCGCGTGCAGTAGCTTTTTCTTGGCCATTAGTGATACCACTCCCCAAAAATGCCTCATCAAATGGACCATCATTTTGGCAATCATTAACTGCTTTTACGGGACACATTACGCATCTATCATTATATAAAAATGATTTTTCAAACGCTCTTATTTCTGCAGTGCGTAATAAAGATAATATTTCATGGGGGATAAAAGCGAATGAGGCCCAAGGAAATATTATTTTACCTGAAGATCCAAAACAGCCTATTGCCGCGAACTTTGATTATCTTACTTTGCAAGCGGTAGAAAATTCCAAAAAACCAACGTCTACGACTAACGTTGACCACTCTCATTCTGATTTCTCTGCAAAAATAGCAGCGACTTGGCCCGAATTTTTCCTGAATGTTCAGCAATTAAAAATTGGGAAAAGAATTTTGGGCGCTGTAAGGCTACAGACATCTCCAATAGTCAATGGAATTCAATTTAAGGAAGTTGATATTAATAATTCAACGTATCATATTGCATCTCAAGGCAGCTGGCTGAATGAAGGTGGAAACGAAGTCACTTATCTAGATGGAATATTTACTACCAAAAATGTGGGGGAATTTTTAAGTAAAAATAATATTACCCAAAATTTCCAAGCAAAAGCCGGAGAGGTGAAATTCAATATTCATTGGCTGGGTTCTCCTATGCAGTTTCAATTAAAGACACTGGAAGGAAATGCTTCTGCTGATGTGAAAAATGGCGTTATTCCATTGAGCGGTGATTCAGCGAAAAATGGTCTTGGTAAAGTATTAACTCTGTTTAGTGCCCAGAGCATTCAGCGACGTTTTCAATTGAACTTTAGTGATCTCGGTGAAAATGGCTATAGTTTCAATTCATTTATTACGATTTTGCATTTTAAAGATGGCAATGCCAAAGTGGTAAAAGGCGAATTCGATGGGCCAGAGGCTAAAATTGGCTTTACTGGACGTCTTGGTTTGGTCAAGCAGGATTATGATCTCTATTTAGTGGTCACGCCTTATGTCACCTCTTCCTTGCCTTTGATTGCAACACTTGCCGGTGGTCCAATAGCGGGGGTGGCGACTTATGCTTTTGACAAGCTTGCTGCGGGAAGTATTGCTAAATTTACTTCCTATAAATATTTATTACGCGGACCGTGGACTCAGCCGCAGTTGATTAGTTTAGATTTAGAGCCAGTCAAAAAACCTGAAGAAAAAAATATTGCGCCAGTAGAGGAGGCGAACTAGGGGCAGTTTTTTTGCCTGCCCATAGACACGTCAGCGCCTTAATTGTGATTCATTTCCCAAATCAATCTCAATCCATCCAAAACAAGATCCGGCAAATTGACATCAAAAATCGTTTCTTGCATGAGAAGCTGTGCATATCCCCCGGTTGCAATGACGATTGCAGGCTCATCTTTAAAAACTGTGTTTTGCCATTGACGTAGAATTTCATTCACCGCGCCCAGTTGAGAATAATAAATACCGATTTGTAATTGAGATTGCGTGTTTTTTCCTAGCGTATTTTCAGGTTTTAAAATATCAACATCAGAAAGTAGGGCGGTTTTAGAGGACAATGCGCCCATTGAAAGCTTAAAGCCTGGGAAGATCGCGCCACCGATGTAAACAGAGTCTTTTGAAATAGCGCAGGCTGTGGTTGCAGTTCCAAAGTCAAAAATAGCCAGATTTTTTCCGGGAAATTGAGCAATAGCGCCTACTGCATTAGCAATGCGATCAGCGCCGAGTTCATTAGGATTATCTGTGGCGATAGTTAATCCAGTCTTGGTGGTTGGCTTGATGGAGATTGGCGTAATAGAAAAATATTTCTTACACGCTGCGACAATGGAATAATCCAGTGCTGGCACGACAGAGCTTATACATATTGATTTAACATTGGCAGCAACAAAATGATTTTCTCGAATCACGTTGCGTAGAAAAATTCCAAAGGTATCTGATGTACAGGATTGTGCTGATGGAAAACGAAAGCGCAAGCAAATTTCTTTTTGATCAAGCAATCCACCGTAAATATGGGTATTGCCGATATCCAGACAGAGCATCATAATAGGCGCCAAGTAATTAAGGTAAAGTGCGCGCATTTTGGCGTAAATTTCAAATGAGATCAACCGAGGTGAGTTTCCATGGTCATTACACGTTTTGCCCCCAGTCCTACCGGGTTTCTACATGTCGGGGGTGCTAGAACAGCACTTTATTCGTATTTATTTGCCAAGAAAAATCATGGAAAATTTTTATTACGCATTGAAGATACTGATTTAGAACGTTCCACAGAAGCGTCTGTGCAAGCGATTTTTGAAGGTATGGAATGGTTGGGCTTGGCCAGTGATGAAAAGCCGGTTTTTCAAACATCACGTTTTGATCGTTATAAGTACTATATTGATGTTTTGTTGAAAGAAGGCAAGGCATATAAATGTTATTGTAATAAAGAACGCTTAGAACACTTGCGTGAACAACAAACCCACAATAAAGAGAAACCTCGATATGATGGTCATTGTCGCCATGGCGTTATGTCTCAATCGACCGACCAACCTTTTGTGGTGCGGTTCAAAAATCCAGAAACAGGCGATGTAGTGTTTAACGATCTTATTTTAGGTGAGATAAAATTTTCTAACCAAGAGTTGGATGATTTGATTATCGCACGTACGGATGGTTCACCGACGTATAATTTTACGGTTGTCGTAGATGATATGGAAATGGCCATTACACACGTGATTCGCGGCAATGACCATGTGAATAATACCCCAAGACAAATTAATATGTTTTTAGCTTTAGGCCATAAAGCGCCGCAGTATGCCCATGTGCCTATGATTTTGGGTGATGATGGTAAGCGACTTTCAAAGCGTCACGGTGCCGAAGGTGTGATGGATTATGAGCGAGAAGGGTATTTGCCAGAAGCGTTGCTGAATTATTTAGTACGATTAGGTTGGTCGCATGGCGATCAAGAGATTTTTTCATTAACCGAAATGATTGAATGTTTTGACTTGACGAAAGTGAATAAAAGCGCTGCGGCCTTCAATACCGACAAGTTGCAATGGCTTAACCAATATTACATTAAAACCTTGCCTGTTGAAAAAGTAGCAGCCGCATTGCAGAAGCAATTTGAGTATTTGGGGGTCGATACAAGCTTGGGTCCGGTGTTAAGTGCAGTAATAGCGGTGATGAAAGATCGTGCTAAGACGTTGAAAGAAATGGCTGAGGCAAGTCGTTTTTGGTTCGAGCCTGTTAAAAAGCATGATGAAACGGCGGTAGCGAAATTTATTAGCGCAGATACAGCGACTGTGTTTACAAAAATACATGAGCAACTGAGTGGATTATCTGATTGGAATAAAGAAGCTATTCATACTGTTATTCAAAGCGTTGTAGAAAGTTTGGGTCTTAAATTTCCACAAGTGGCGCAGCCATTAAGAATTGCTTTGACAGGAAATACGGTTTCTCCAGGCGTTGATGTGACTTTGGCGCTTTTTTCCAAAGAAGAAGCTCTGGACAGAATTGATCAAGCGAAGAAAAGGTTCGCAATTCCTGCTTGACAAGTACTTGAAGCATGTCTAAAATTCTCGCTCCTGAATATGGGGCTATAGCTCAGCTGGTAGAGCACTAGCATGGCATGTTAGGGGTCAGCGGTTCGAACCCGCTTAGCTCCACCAGGAATTTTCGCATTTTTTTGTCTGTCCCCATCGTCTAGTGGCCTAGGACACTGCCCTTTCACGGCGGTAACAGGGGTTCGAACCCCCTTGGGGACGCCATTTTGCTTGATATGGCGTCTAGGTTTTTATTCCTTTCCTTCTTGATCTGTTACATTGACGGTTTTCTTATTTCAGACTAAAATTTATCAATATATTTCGGTGGTATAATGAGCGCGATGTCTATTTCTATTGTTAATTATATGCATGAATTAAAAGCTGCAGGTTTTACTGATCAGCAATCTGAGGTTCAGGCGCGTCAGCTTGAAAGGATTGTTATCGAAATACAAAATGAAGCAGCGACAAAAAGAGATCTTAGTGAATTGTCTACTAAAAAAGATCTTGAACTTGCGATAGAAAGACTTCGTTATGAAACGTTAAGATTTGTTGTTTGGACAGGCGTTGGATGTTCAGTGACCATTGTTGCTAGTATTACAGGCATGTTAGCCAAAGGCTTTCACTGGTTTTAAGACTCAGGTAGAAACCCATCGGTTTGCATTTCCCACAGTTTTGCAAAATGCCCGCCGGTTTTGAGCAAGCTATCTTTGGTCCCTTCTTCAATCACTTTGCCTTGGTCAAAGACTAGGATCCTATCCATATCCGCAAGCGTTGATAATCGATGTGCGATAACCAGCGTTGTTTTGCCTAGCATGAGGGTATGTAAACTCTGTTGAATTACTTTTTCTGTGACAGAATCTAAAGCAGAGGTAGCTTCGTCTAAAATTAAAATGCGCGCGTTTTTTAACATGGCTCTTGCAATGGCAATTCGCTGACGCTGTCCGCCAGATAATTTCACGCCACGCTCGCCGACGAGCGCCTCATATTTCCCGTCTAATTTTTCAATGAACTCATCACAGTGCGCAAATTTTGCGGCTTGAATGACTTCTTCATCAGTCGCGTCTAGACGTCCATAGCGTATATTTTCCATCAATGTTCGATGAAATAGTGCGGGATCTTGCGGAATCATAGCAATTTGTGAGCGTAAAGAGTCTTGCGTCACTTCTGTAATGTTTTGACCATCGATGCGAATTGCACCGGATTGAATATCATAAAATCGCAAGATTAAATTCACAAAAGTGGTTTTTCCTGACCCAGAAAAGCCTACTAAACCAATTTTTTGCCCAGCAGGAATATGTACGTTAAGGTTTTTAAAAACGTCACGATTTTGATGGTAAGCAAATGAAACATGGCTAAACTCAATTTTACCCTGTTCAATAGTAATAGGCGGAGCATTTTTTTTATCCACAAGATCATGAGCTTTATTCACTAATGATAAAGCGTTATTCACTGTGCCTAACTCGCGAGCAAAAGTTGTCAATTGAAAGCTGATATACCACATCCATCCCAGCAGCCAAAAAGCTTGCATTAACACTTGGGTGAAATCTCCTAAAGTTACCCAGTGATGTACCCACCCATAGAGCAATACAAAAATCATACCAAACATCATGGCGAGTCCATTAACCCCCAGGCAAATACGCATTTTTTCGATAACCCACGAGGCCTGTTTTGCTTTACTGATTTCATCTTCTTGAGATTTTTTTAGATATTGCATTTCAAAACGAGAATGTGAGAAAAGGCGTACGTTAAGCATGTTGGAAAAAACATCCACGACTTTTCCGCTGAGTGCTGAGACTGCTTCAGAATGTATTGTAGCCAATTGATTGCTCTTTCGAAAAAATATGAAAACAATTGAAAAATGTAAACACACCCATAATGCCAAAATAATCGCAAAAATAGGACTAGTCATCCACATCATGACTAAAACCATGATCGTGCCTGTGGTGGCGGTGATGCCGTTGAAACAAATAATTTCGACGATAGTTTGGCAGCTAGTCGACAAATCCGCTAATTTTTTAGCTAGATTGCCCGCAAAGTTGCTAGAGAAATATTCGTGTGAGTGTGAAGTCACATAGTTAAAAACTGCTTCACGGATATTGGCTCGAAAAAGCGGAAACGTATAAATTTGCAAAATACCTTGTAGACGCATAAACACTTCTGCTGCTGACCAAATGATGATTAATAGTAATAAAACCCCACCGATAGCGGCATAAATGCCCGCTCTATCCCCTTGATAATCTTGCAGTGCGTTAACGATTTTTTTAAGAAAATAAGGAAAAATGGCATCGCTTAATGCCCAAATGACAAATGAAAAAATGAGTATGGAAAATTTCACCCACTGCTGACGAGCAAAATAAAGAACAAATACGAGTGCAGATTGCGGTAGTTTCATACAATACCTAGCGCGTAGTATACGCTTCATGTTTCAGTTTGTTTTTTGGGATGTAGTATTTACAAGCGACAATTATAGCACACCATGCGAAACTCGCTGCTAGCGAATTTGCTAAAAAGGGTAGTGCAAGTGTATAACAAGCGACAAAGCCAGTTAGAGTCTGCGGGTATATGCCTGCAATTAACCAAACTCCAAAATTTGTCCAAAGCCAGTAGGTAATGGTGGCGGCACAAGAGACCCACATAAATGCCACGCCAAACACTTTTTTCTTGATGGTGGTGCCTATCCAGCCGATGGCCAGCAGCGCACTATAAGTAAATATTGTCCAGTTTCCAAAGCTTGAATAAGCTGGGTTCTGCCATCCAAATAAAATATCGGAGACTATCGCCATTAAAAGTATATACATCCAAGCCAAACCTTTGGAGCTTCTGATGCCCAAGTAGAGGGCAAATACGATTTCCGGAGAAAAATTTGGAAAATGTGGGATGATCTTGGTTAAAATGCCCGCGCAGATAATTAACGTTGCTTTTTTGTTGATATTGAATGAAGTGTTCATTTTGATTTAAACCAGGATAATGGCTATAGTATACGCCTAATTTATAACTCAGGGTATCGTTGTGTATATTTTCGCCTGTCAGAAGACTATGCTTAGTAGAGTATTAATCACGGCTTTGCTGCTTTGTCCCCCTTTGGTGCAGGCAGAAGATCTTTTTCCAGACACTTCGTGTTATCAGGCTTGCCCTCTGACACCTTCTGGAAAAGCGCCAATAGATTATTTTAACATTCCTGCCTTTCAACAACATGCTAACTGTGAAACGCTAAAAGGCTTTTGTCGGTGGGTAAAAATGACGTCGCCACTCGATGTAAAGCCGATAATAGTTTCGGATTACGATGGCACGCAATCATCGGAAAAAATTACGGTTCATGCTAAGGAGTCTTATATTTCAGATCGTGCACGTTCTGAAAATTCAATTGCCTTTGGCGTTGTCGCTCCAAAACTAAAAAGCTTAGGTTATAATATTGGCGTGCAAACGGGCGATCTATCCAATGATGTTGCTGCAAAATATATCGCGGCGCGTGATGATAGCTGTGAAACCACAGATTTTAAGTCTTCTCAAGTTAAGTTTGATTATTGCATTGGAGCGCGTATGTTAGGAATGACTGCGCAGCAAGTGCAAGCACTGCATGCTGTCATGTTCCGGATATTCCCTGAATTGAATGCTTATTTTTCAACGACGCAGGCGATGCTGAATTATCTAGTGGATATGGGTTATCCGCTGTGGATTCAAACCGGAGGGACTCCATATCCTTCTTTGCAAAAATCAAAAATACAGCCGCTCGCATTTAATAAAGAGTTTTCTTCTACACCTTGCGATTTCATCGCCAATAGCAGTGATATGATGAATAAGACTTGCTCGATTATTTACAATGCCCCTAAAATAAGCTTGAGTAAAGTGTCACTTGTCATGAATACCGAAAATGTTTGTGAAGGTGTTTCTTATGCAGAGGCAGAGAAGACAGAAAAACCGCAGCTGTGTATTAATGATGGCGAAGGAAAAGTATCAGGTTTACATACTATCGAGAAAAGAACAAAAAATGCGATTTTGAGCTTTCACGGAAACTCATCTGGCGATCTTTATCCAGGGCTGTATATCGCACATCAAGGAGGGATTGTATTTATTCATAATAATAACCCTGTATGTGAGGCGATTAACAAAGAAGTTTCTGGATCATGTTTTAATGTTGTCGATGATGAATCTGAAACGACGAAAACTCTGCTCTCTCCAGAAGATGAGGTATATGCAACTGCTGTACAACAAGAAGGTTTAACAGATGTTTTCACTGAGAAAAAACAATGAAAATTTCTTGCAAAGAACGTTTGCCTGCTTTTGATAATTTGCGCGCCTTTTTAGTATTGTTAGGTTTTCCGATTCATTCAGTGTTTTGTTTAGCATTGAGCCATCAACTTTACCGAACTTCTGGTCCAGCTAGCGTAGAACAATTGACCCAAGCTTTGTCTAGTGCTGAAAGATTTTTCTTGATTGGAATTTATTATATTTGTGTTTTTATGATGCCAGCTTTTTTTCTATTAGCCGGTTTTTTTGGTTGTTTGAGTTATCAGCAGCGCGGCGAAGCAAAGTTTATTTCGAACCGTTTACATAGAATTGGGCTTCCTTTTTTATTTTGTATGCTTTGGTCATTGCCATTTTATTTTGTTTTTTTTGCTTTCACTCATTTTTTTCCTAATTTCACTTCAGAAGCCATTCAAAGTCTTGTTGCCAAAATATATATCATTAATGGAGGTTGGTGGGGGATAATAAATCAGTTACGTGAAACTTGGTTTCTTTATGACTTATTGTGGCTTTATGCGTTGACTATTTTTATTTTGAAATTAAAACAATATTTGCAACTTTCTGCATTCTTTTTTAAAAAAACAGATGCGTGTTTATTGGTGTTATTTAAAAGTCGTTGGCTTTATGTGGGAGTGGCATTGCTGTGCAGTCTCTTGCTCTCTCAGCAGGATGATCTTGGCTGGAGGACCTCTGAGTTTACGCTCCTGCCATCATTAGGTTTTTTAGCATATTATGGTGTTTGGTATGGCTTGGGTTGGTGGCTGTGGGGGCATCAAGATAAATTTTCTGTATTTTTTAATCAAAGTGGCTTTAAGCCATTATTTTCTATTTTTCTCTATGGTGTTTTTATGGTTTGGTATTTTTATCATTTAAATAATGACAATTTTTTCAACCGTAATTTTGGAGTTTTCATTTATGAATTAAGCGCAGCTTTGATGGTTTTAGCATTATTTGGAGGCGCGTGGCGCAGTATACATAAGAGTAATAAAGTACTTCGTTATATTAGCAGCGCATCTTATTGGCTTTATTTGGTGCAACTACCGATTATTTTTATTTTACTTGGATTTAATTATAATAGTCAGGATAATTTTTTTATGACGAGCATTAAACTTATGATTGGTAGTCTAGTGCTTGCTTTATTAAGTTATCAGATATTGGTGCGGCATACGTGGTTGAACAGTATTTTTGGTTATAAGGCTCGTCCTTGAAAACAGAAAAAAATAATCATCACCCTGATGATCTCATTACATTGTTTAATAATTGCTTTTTACAAAGCCATAATACAATTTTGGCTTATGGCGAAGATGAGCCAATTTATTTGCCGGCTACTCAACAGCAAGCGCATCATACGATTTTTTTTGCGCACGGTTTTTTTAATTCTGCATTACATGAATGTGCGCATTGGATGATCGCAGGCCAAGAGCGTCGAAAATTAATCGATTACGGCTACTGGTATGTGCCAGATGGACGTACTGCTGAGCAGCAAATTTTATTTCAACAGGTTGAGGTGAAGCCGCAGGCTCTCGAGTGGATTTTTTCTCAAGCCGCAGGTTCAAGGTTCGAGTTCAGTTTTGACAATCTTAATGGGTCTTTGGAAGATTATTCTCAATTCAAAGAAGCGGTGACGAAGCAAATGTTGATCTATCGGGGAAATAAACTTCCTCCGCGCGCAAAATTGTTTCAAAAATCACTGTTATCATATTATCAAAGTTCAACAACTTGGCTGCAAGCAGCCAAGATTGTTTCCTGAATTAATTCCCATCACTCTTGTATCTGGCGCCAGAGTATTTTTTCGTTAAATGCATCTTATGTTTTTCTTGCAATATTGTGAAATGCACGATATATCATTAATTTTTCATTTTTATGCGAGCTGCATAGTGAGTAAAACACGTTTTATGGTTATTGAAGATAGCCTTCAAATAAAGCATTTTAAGCGATCTTTTGCCGGAAAAAATGCTTTTTTTTGTTCTACTTATACTGCTGCTCAGAAAAAAATTAATGACCTTAAGTTAGAGAGCGACGAATGTTTATATGTTATTTTAGATCATGATCTCGGAATAAACCCCGATAGAAAAGATGGCGTCGATCTTTTTTTTTTGATACGAAAAAAATTTCCAGCAGCATATATTGTTAACTTTAGCGGTGATTCAAAAAATTTTCTTGATAAAGTTCAAGCGAGATATTTGACTGAAATGGGCTGCTTTGAAAGGATCTTTATGTATCGTTTTCATGAAATTGTAAAATTTGATTATACTCCCTCTGCAGATAAATCCGCTGTTGATATTATCGCTAGCGCACTAAAATTTGAAGAAGATACAAGAAGAACGCTTCCAACTATCAATCCTTCTGATCTTACCCCTCGGTATCAAGCCGGCCCAAAAGAGGTCAGGACAAAACAGTATTCTAAAATAAACGGTTGTTTTTCCTCTTCATTTTTTTCTAAGAGTAAAGGCCAAAAAATGAACCCTACCCACAGAATTGTGCCTGTGCGTTCGTTAATAGGTTGACCATTGCACAGTAGTAAACGAGCGTTAACTTTTGAATATCATCTACGTCAACATATTCATTGACTTGGTGGATGGTGCCATTCGGAAATCCACATTCAATGGTTTCTATGCCATAAGGTGCAATAAAGCGAGCATCAGAAGTTCCTCCTGTCGTACTGGCTGTTGTCAATATTCCTGTGATATCTTTAATGGATTTTTGAAGCGCACTATGTAACGCGCCTAGTGAAGATTGAAAAGGTTTCGCAGTATGATTCCAGGCAATGGCATATTGTAAGTCATGCTTTTTTAATAAATCTTCTACGCTATTTTGCAAGGTTTGTGCATTGGTTGCAGGTGAATAACGAAAATTGAAGATGAGTTCTAAATCGCCAGGAATAACATTGGTGGTGCCTGTGCCGCTATGAATATTAGAAATTTGAAATGAAGTCGGTTCAAAATATTCTGTGCCGCTATCCCAAACAATTGCGGTTAATTCTTTTAAAAAAGGCGCAACAAGATGAATGGGATTTTGTGCTAACTGCGGATAAGCAATGTGACCTTGTTTGCCATGAATGACTAATTCGCCGTGCAGTGAACCGCGTCTTCCGACTTTAATTTGATCGCCTAAAAGTAGGTTTGAGCTAGGTTCGCCGACGATGCACCAATCGATTTTTTCGTGCTCTTGATCAATCAAGATTTGAATTGCTTTCTCAGTGCCATCTTCTGTGTTGGCTTCTTCGCAACTAGTTATTAAAAATGCAATATTGAAATTAGGGTCCGGGTATTCTTTAATAAATCGGCGACACGCTTCTGCCATACAAGCAATAGCCACTTTCATATCTGCAGCCCCACGAGCGTACAATTTTCCATCATCAATGGTCGGTGTAAACGGTGGATATTTCCATTGCTCGATTGGCCCTGTGGGAACGACATCAGTATGGCCAACAAATAATAGTGTTTTTGATTTATTGCCAAATTTCGCCCAAAAATTTTTAACATCGCCAAAGTTGAGTTGCCGTGTTGTAAACCCCAATGGTTGTAATGCTTGACGGAGTAATTCTTGACAGCCATGATCATCAGGTGAAATAGAGGGTAAAGAGAGTAGTTGAGAAGTCAAAAAATCCATCACAATTCCTTTGTCCAATTTTTGAAAAGCTCTCGATTTTGGCTAGTTTGGTTTCTCTCTTTTATGTCAAGGAAATCATCGAGGGTTTGAGCATTTTGAAGTGCTAATGAAAAACTGTCCCATGTGGTGGGCTTGTGCGATAAAGTCACATTGCCTATTTCGAGCTTTTGTTGCATGTAGACTTTCTTCGAGGTAAATCGATAAGTAGCTGGCATGGCAATTACCCTTATTTTTTGTTGAGGCCCAAAATTATACCTAAAAGCCTTTAATGTCAAAATTGGTCTTCCCCCACTTTGGCAACTTCGTGGATTCACGATAGATTTTTGAATCGTCTCCATGCAAACTTGAGTTTTTATTAAACATAGACTATAACTTAATGACAAAAGAACTAAGCGGTTCTTTTTATTAACCTAGAAACCGCAGTTAGAACCTGAAATAATCCGCGCTTCTCCGTAGCATTGAGGCGTAGGCGATGAAAAAGGCATCTTCCAAGGCTCACCCATTGGGTTCATCATTACACACATTTTTAAGTAGCTCCCATAAGCCTTTTTGCTGCATTCAAACCGGCAATAAAATCACGTAATCGCTGCATTCCTATCCAAAGC
>JAIXPZ010000048.1 GCA_027486005.1 Legionellales bacterium | reverse complement strand
GAGAAAGATTAATTTTTTTCAGGGGGAACGACCACACCAGGAACTTTTAAGAACTCAATCCTGACCGGGATGCTGAGATGAAGTCGCTCGCGTTTTTTTCATTGTCTGAATTGCAGTTTTTCAAGCATCATGCGCTGGTTGCATTTTCAAGGGCTGCTGATATTTTATGATCAAAATTTGCCCCCAAATTGACGTGGTCAATGCGCAAACAATAACGATTGGAGTCCTTCTCCCGGAGGCCTACTCTGCAGACACATCTTTGCGGAGAATGTAGTCAACGAGAATTGCATCGGCCTCTTGTAGGGGCGAGTGGCGCTCGCCCTGTCTAACCTCGCATTGTCTTTTCTATTAGAATAAAAACAACGAATCCTTTTTCCAAGTGAATGGATTATTGATCGTATAGGCACGTAATTTTTCTAATGCTTTATCATGGCGAATAATGTGCTCATGATAATTACGCTGCCATATTAAATCACCAGAAAAATGACTCAATCCGTTGATTCGTTTTGTCACCGCTGATTTAAAACCTGCTACTAACGAACCTATCGATTTATTTCCATGACCATTTATTTTAATCGATAAATCACGTTGCTTTGTTTTTGAATTAAGAATAAAAACTATAGCATGGAAATGATTGGGCATAATAACATATTCGTCCATAGCAAGTTCTTGGCGTATTTTAAATGATTTAATCCATTCTTCTTGCACGACAATTCCAGCTTCATTTAATATCACTTGGTTATCATTAATCATGCCAAATAAACATTTTCTTTCATGTGTACACAGGGTAATAAAATAAGCTCCGTTTTGTGAGTAATCATAGTTTTTTAATCGAATAGATCGACGATGATGAATATCAGAATCGTATGTCATAAGTATCTTGGGTAATAAATGAATAATGAAGCACTGAATCGTGCATCACGAAAATGCAAAATCGTAGGAAGGGAGGCCTTCATTATAAGATGATGGCAATTTAACAACAAGAATAAAGCGCCGTCATAAAACACCGTCATCTCAGTATAAATGTTAACGCAAAATTAGACAGGGCGAGCGCCACTCGCCCCTACAAGAGGCCGATGCAATTTTCGTTGGCTACATCCTGCACACAGATGTGTCTGCAGAGTAGCCCGGAGGGAGAAGGGCTCCAATCGCTATTGCCATTTATAAATCGGAATGTCCCCATATTTCTGTAAAATATTTGCTCATTTTTGCATTTTATGCTCTGAACATGCCTTGTGCTAATACTGTGTTAAGCATTGACACTTATAGTATGCACAAAGAACATCCTAAATCCCTCTGAAATTTGGGGGATTTATCCAATCATAACAGGGGTAATTTTATGCTAAGTCGCCAAAGAAGAGCAGAAGTAGTCGTCGCAAGGGATAGATTTATCGATAGAGCTATTGATGCTAGCTTTCAAGATGTACCCCTATCAGATAGAGGGTGGGCAAAGAAGCTCAGAACACTTACTGACTCTCTTTATCAGGATGTTTTTGGTTTAGTTCAATCAACAGAAGAAGATTTCGGAAGCAATGAAGAAAAAGACCAACTAACTCAAGAAACTACATTTGAGACGAAAGAGCCTGTATATCAATTGACTCAGTTTGCAACAAAGCTAACAAATGCCGCCCAACAGCATCCATTATTTAAACAAATTACTGTCATCCGTTTTTTGCGCAGTTTGAATAAAGAATGGGATATTCCATCTCTATTTAACCGAGGCAGGGAGAATGAATTAAACTCACTTATTGCAAGCGCAAAAAAAAATGTGATTCGTTGCGAAAAAGAAGCGAACAAGGAGGTTGAGAAAAATCAAAGATTAGAAGGAAAACGCGCAAAAAACCCTCAGCTTGTGCGCGAAAAGCAGAATGTTGCAGAAGAATATCAACAAATTCTTGTAGATAGCCGTGGCGATATCCGCGGTGATGACCCGACGCCAGAACAAACCAAAGCCTATAAAGAAGCTGTGGTTTTTCTTGAAGGCTCTCGCACCAAACAGAACGCGCATATAGCAGCAAGAAACGAGCTGACGCATTATCAACGGCAAATAGCAATGCTTGAAGACCAAAAAAAATCGCTAGCTGATTTACCAAACATAACAGAAATAAGCGCGGCCGCAAAAGATTTTGTTAAGAAATACCCAACAGCAATCGAATTAGTTACCGTTGAACAATTTTTATTTTGTCTGATGGCAGATGTGCTTGTCACATTGAATACATTCCGTAAATTACACCAGACTTCTTTGGAGGAGAGTTGCGTTAATATCAAACAATTTTATAAGGATCAAAATCTTTTGAGCCTTGTTATAAATATTGATCGACAAATAAATAAATTGACTCATGGCGGTTACTTGCCTAAAGCGCCTGAAGTTCATGATCTTTTTAAAATACAAAACGAAGCTGACTTGTTTCAATTTATGAGCGACATAGGCAGCCATAAGCGTTTGCAATACAAGTTGCCAACAGCAGTAGAACGTCCTAGGTATAACAGTGCAGAATCCCGGCCAGATGATACAGCAGGACAACCAAGCGTTGATTCTTCGCCGCTTCTTCTGCGTGTGACAGAAGAAAGCGTTCCCGCTGCTGCGCCTTATTTTCCGGTTTACCTGGCTAAATCTTTTATGCTGCATTTCGCAAATTCGATGGAAAACTATGCCAGTGGCCTTAATGATGGCATCATGAGCAATCACAAACCTATAAAAGGAATACTGCTGGACGAAGCAGCGAAATTGTTGCGCAATAATACTGCTGGTGAAATGACAATGACGTCGTTCAAAGATATTTATGCGCAAATACCACGGCAGCAGATTAATTCATTAAATTGGACCATTGCAGATATATTAAATACTCGACGCGATCTTAATCGAATGGGTCAACCTTCCGACGCCTTCGCAACAACCCTCACGCAAGCAGGGGATGCTTTTTTAAGAGAAAACCCCGCGTCATTGATGCGCCGACACGCATTTTTAGAGTGGCTGCAAGAAACTTGTACTTTGCCGGAATCAGTGGATTCAAATATTGCTCAAGGTCATCTCATTGAAGTTGTCGCTCAAATAAAAGCATTGCGTGCGGTGATGAAATTACTCTATCCAGCGTCTTCGGCACCTGTTGCAACTAGCACTATCCTTAAATGCGTTAGTGAATTGGTCGCTTTTGGCAAGAAAAATGAAGAGAAAAATGCAGAAATCGCAATACTTGTGCGTCTTTTGTTGCTGGCAGGTGTGGATAAACTGGATTCAGCAAATTTCGCAAAATTAAAAGCTGCCGATAAGAGCTGGCTGTTGGATTCAGCAGAGATCATCACCGATAAACAAGGCTATCTAAAAGCGGTAGCAAAAAACATCACTGCTACTCCAAAAGTCATTGAGTATGGTATTGGCTGTTGGGTCACGGCGCTGTTAGAAATCACCAGTTTTCAGCAAGCTCGGTATGAGTCACTGTTTGATCCTCAGCCGTATACGCATCAAGAACACCAAGAGAAAATTGAACCTATCGTTTTGCACTTAAGCCAGTGTGTAGAAAGCTATTTCGAAGAATCAGCGTTAAAACCAAAAGCAGAAATGCCTCAGCCTGCACAGGTCGCTAAAGTTTTTAGCACAAGTCAGGGGGTGAGTGAACCAATAGAATTGACAGTGAGGAGTTGCGCAAGCGGCGATCGATTGCGTTTACCGGTTAATTTACAATCGGATATACAAGCGATGTTGACTTGGGGGGTGACGGGGTATAATCCTGTTCACCTGAGAACATTGGCTTTGTTGAATAGCAGCAACGCTGATGCATTACATCAATGGAGGGCTGCATTAGCTTCTTCCGATTCACATGCCGCTTGGATGAATGCAGCCATGTTGCGCCAAGCGCTTAATAGTACCGGTAATGCATTTGCTAAGATTCAACCGTTGGAGTGTGCAGAAAAAATAAAACATTACACTGCGCTCGTGGCGTTAGCAGAAACGTTATTGCAGCATTTAAAAGGGCTTCAATCTGAACCAGAGATGCCAGAAAATGCAGACTTAGCTCAATTTTACAAAGCAGTGAATGATAATATGAATCGCTTAATGGAAGTGATTGTACAAGAAAAAAATGACGCACCGAGTGATGTGCAACAAGAGCTAGAAGCATTAGCAGGGCGTGCTCAAGCGTTTAGCGCTGGTTTGATTCGTGTATGCTACGTCGTAGGAGCTAACAATGTTATTGGCTCTATAAGAGACATTGTATTTGGCAATAAGATTATTGATCCTAAAAATCCTGCGTTTGATGAAGCGTTTAAAAAATTTGCTAATGTAGATGAAGCCCCCAGCGAAGAAAAGGATCAGTATTTTATCGATGTCATGTTTACGTTGGCGCATCATCCTATCGCTGAAAGTGACACACAAGTACCGAAAAGCTTATGTACAAATATTAAAGATTATTTTGAAAATCCCCATCAAAATGAAGAAAAAAGCCAACCAAATCAACAGGCTGATACTGACCAGAGAGCTCTTGCATGGCGCTCGTTGTATGAAAGCTTTTATGGCAATAGCGCAGGATTGCAGCAGTTAATTGACTATTATTTCTCTGTAATCCTCAATGACGTTGCGATAAAGAAAGCATTAAAAATTGCAATATTTGGTTTTGCATATCCCGATTTTGAAGCGGGTAAATTGATGTTTGCACAACAAATCCTGCGCGCGTTTGCAGCGTTAGCTCAATTAGGTGATTACAACACACCAGGCAAGATTATGGATGAGTGCCATGATTCTATAGTTTACTTAAAACAAGCGTTTGCATTGCTTGCAACAACGCCACACGAAATCGTTGCAGAAGAGAGGGGCGCGCTTGAAGCTCTAGAAGTACTTGCAACAGAGTTAGGAGGAGAAACCAAGAATCATTCTAATGCTTTGATTATCGCTGGTTTAAAACACGAAAAAGTACGTGAATACTTAGAGGACCGTGTAGCGAGCAGTCTTAATCAAGTAGGCCGTCGCGCACCTATGCTTTCAATTCGGATTCAGAAGAATAAAAATGCCGTGATTGATATTGCTATGAAGGTAGGTGGCGCTACAGATGATGATAATCTCTTGACTCTAGAAGATATTAGCGAGCTAGGGAATTTTATCGATAAGATAACCAATATTTGTTTTAAGCCGCAGCTTCGTTATTATCGTCAACTAGCAGCGGATGGAGGTGCAATTACTCAGCTTAACAAAAAAGATAATAAATTAACGGATACTAAAAATCGTGGTAGAGAAGAATTAAAGCAAAGATGCCGAGATAAAGTTGCAGCTCTTTTAAAAGCAGGTGATTTAACTAGTGAGATGCTTAAAAAGGCGATGAATCAATTGCGTGATGAAGTATTGGAAGGGGGTGTTGAAACAGAAAGAGAAGCACTTCAACCTATTCCGCATGCAATGGAACCTTTGGTTGATAAGGATTTTGGAGCTTTTCAAAGCGATGACAGATTACTAGCTGCGTTTAAAAATAGAATTAATGAAATTCTTGCGAGAGCTAATTATTCAAGTCTTGTTTCTCATGCAGCTCTTGCAGCTTCTAATGTAGCGCCAGCTGAAGAATTTGATGACTTGCTACCTACTAATGAAGCGGCTGATCACGCTGTTGAAGAGGATGATCACGCTGTCAATTCTGCGGCAGTATTAGCAGCGACGGAATGGTTTGATGCTGACGAAGATCCACGTGCTGATGTAATAGCATATACATATAGCGGTACTGTACCAGGTAATGCCCTGATTCCATTTCGCGGATGTTTCGATGTTTCTGTTATTGATCAACACTCTCTTGATCAATTTATGCCAGGTTATAGAGAGTTAAATGAAAGATATTGGTTTGAAATAAGAGTGGGTTTAATTCGCGCTGGAAAATCTCCTCGCGCTCTTGAGCATGTTGTAAATAACGTAAGACAATCGCTGGAGGATTATGGTTCTGCAGCTGAATTAGATGCTTTTATTGATCAATTAAAGCTTAAAATCGAAGAAAGACCAGCGGCAGAATATCAACGCTACTTAAAGGACTTTGTTTGGGCAGTCGCAGAAACAGTAGCTTTTCACTCGAAGGGTAAACAAGCCTTATTTATTAACAGTGCAACAAGTACAGAGATAGCTATTAGAGATTTATTGCAACCAGTTATTGACCACGGGTTCGATCAAGTAGCGCTTATCGCTCTGGGTTGTGAACAATACGCAATGATGAGCGAAGACGCTCGAATTCAAAAAGGCTCTCGATTACTAGAAGCACTTTTGTATATCGTATCTCAGTCAGGATTGTTTACGAACCAAAGACAAAACGTTCTGCCGGCAGCATGTCAGTCTCTCATCGAGAAACTACGCACGGCGTTGACCAGGAAAAACACTGCTCCGAAATCGCCGAATCATGACGACGGCACAGCGATTTATTATCTTATCTACACACTGGCTCAAGCGATGAGTTATGAAGAAGATAGTGCGATAAAAACTCGTTATGAATTTGGAGAGACAGCTGATATTAACGATTCTCGCATGGAGGATAGGGACTATACTAATGATGTTGATGATAGCCAAATCTTCGCAGCTCCGGTAGAAGATTCAGTAGCGCCAAATAATTCGGATGCTAGAAAATTGCTTGATAGATTGAATGCTTTGTTATTCTCTAATACAACATTTTCTGCATGGCATAGAAAAATCGCTAAAATTGGTAGCGGGTACGAGTCTTCTCTCCATGTGTTAACTTTCCATGAAGAATATTCAGTCGCTGAGATGCGTGGCTTGTTAGCAAAACCTAGCCATAGTGATTCAATTGCAGTGACGGATAGAATTGCAAAAATGAAATATTTTTGGGAAAAATCTTATGAAGGTAACGACGATCTTCAAACACAGCTCGAGTATGAAGCTTTAGCGATTGATGAGTTAGTAAGAATTTTTAACGCGGACAAAATTACAGAAGTTACATTTGAGAATTTCAATGCAAAAGGCGGTAAGTATAAAAATCAATGTAACGGTATACTAGAACAACTTGCGCTGGTGTTTTTAGCCGCAAAACGTTGGTATAAGACTGAGCAGGATGAGGATGCTCGCACTCCTTTTATCCCCGCGCTTAGTTTACTCGCCTCTGGTGTTGTAGGGTCTGGGAAACAAGATCCTGATTTTGAATCGATGATGAAATCACTATTAGAAAAAGCGTGTGATAGTTTTAATGCTATGTTGCAGTCTAAGAATCAAGAAAAGTCCGCATCGCAGACGGCTGAATATGTCTTGCTAACAAAAGAAGTTATTCAGTGGTTGAAAGATACCCCTGAAATTCTAACAGTCTATGTCGCTAGAACACTGGAAACAGGTGTTCACTGTAAGGAACAAGCAGAATTGATATTTCAACTGTTGTCTCAGGCGAGTGAGACACCGACGATAGAATTTATACCACAGAATTCTCAGAATGATCGTCGTGTTAGTACTGTAGGGCTAGAGCTTCCATCGCTCTTTTCATCAGTGACCTCATTTATCTCGAAAACAGGAACTAAGACTGGGTATGAATCCCTCCCCACAGAAGATGAAAATGAAGACCCCGTGTTGATGTCGTCAAATGTCATAATAGACGCGCGGCCCAACCTGTCGCGCTCGGATGATGAATTACAATTGCTATCTAAGGCATTTGAATGCATGTATCAGTATATTGATCAAGGCATTCCTAAGAAGACGCGTTTGAAGCTATCCAGCGGTACCGTGGAAACTCGGTTAAGAGAATTCTTGGCGCAAGTTGAGAAACACCATTTATGGCAAGACTATTGGAATTATGTCGAAGAGTTAGAACAATCAAATAGTGTTAAAAATTATGACGTTGGAAATCGTTTGAGTGAAAAAGGCAAGCCTTATCTCAAGCTGTATACGGATTTGTTGTGGAATTGTTGGTTAGCGAACCCCTATAAAGGACAAGAAGAAGAGCAAAAAGAAGTCTGGTTGAATGTTGTTATGGGACATCTCTTTGGTAATTATGTTGCTATAGAAGATGCCCCGGGGGCGATACTTATTGTGCGCCAGATGATAGTAGACGTTGATCTTAATCTTAATGATGATATTCAATACGTTGCAGATAACCATCGTGCGCGTGGCTTAACAGCTCTTGCGCAATGTCTCGTTACGATTAAATTAAACCAACCTCTAGATAAGTCAAGTAAAAAGGACCGTGCTTTAGCGGTTATTCAATTTGTAACTGATGAAATGCTGCCAGTGTTTTTAAATGTAAATCCAAGCCAAGAGGATAGTAAAATATTTATATATCACGGGCTCTTAAAGCCATTGCAAAAGTTTTTGGATTGCAAAACAGAAAAGTTTTATCGCCCTGTCGGAGACGCCCTTCGTGCTTTTTGTGGCAAACTTGACATCAAGCTCCAACAGCCACCAGCACAAATTTCAGGTGATGCGGCGGGTCTCCCAGGCCAACGTAGAAGTGGCATGAGCGACCAGAGCAGTGTTCCTGATGTTAGCGGGGTCCTAGAAGAAGATGGATACCCTGTAAATAATAATTCTTTGAGCCGAGCTAGCACGCCTGTGATTGCAGCATTTTTTCACAACAATAATTCTACAGATGCTAATGAAGAAACAAAGGATCGCGATAATGAACAGGCTTCATTGTTGGGCCAAAGAACAGCGTTTAAAAGAAAATAGATATTTATTCACCACAATGAAATTTGTTGTGGCAATAGCGAATGAAACCCTTCTCCCTCCGGGAGAGGGGTAGGGGTGAGGGGAGTTAATATCTCATGCCTGGTGAATAGATACAAAATAGAAAATAGTTTGTATAAAAGGGAGGGACCCCTGCGAAAGTAGCAGCAAATAAAGAAAGAAATAAAGGTAAATACCATGAAGTTAAGCGAATATCTTGCAACCCTGACCCGCCAAACCAACATGCTTGATGAAATAAGTTATCGCGAAAATGCATCTCAAGTTGTGCCTGTTGAAATGCACCTCAAGCTTGTGTCTATTGATGAAATGCACCTCAAGCTTGTGTCTATTGATGAAAGCCCAAAAAAGCTTCTGCAGAACGCCCTGAAATTGTTGAAGACGCATCCAGACTCTCCATTCCATGAATTAATGGCTGTGGAATTTTTGTTAGAAAACATCATTTTTTTACCGAAAATAAAAGAAAAATTAAATGAAATTAAAACCGAAATAGCGCAGACGATTCAGAACTTATATTATTTACTTGAAAAACCACATCCAGAAACCGCGAGTTCAGGTTATAACGAAAGAAGACGCGCTCAAGAAAAGTATATAAAAGAAGCAATTATGGCTGACAGAGGTCGTGGTGAAAAAGATGATCCGCTGATGCTGTTGGCGCTTCAATATTGTTTAAAAAATATGGATGATGATACGTTTACTTATCTAACAAAAGATCTTGAAATATCAGACCAAGCAGTAACTCGCAGATCTAGCCTTGCAAATCTGCAAGCAATACTATATTCCTATGCATGTGATGGTCAGCCAGACCCCAAGTATCTCGCAGCCTTAGCCACGCTAGAATTTTATCGAGTTGCGACAACTCATCGAACAGAAGAAAAACATGCAGCAAAGAACCAACGTTTTTATCAAGAAATAATTAGGCCTATTGACAATAATCCCGCTGAAACACCAATGTTGAATAAAACAGATTCAACTCCAGTAATATCTCCTCCTCGCCCGCGATTCAGTAATAAATCATCCAGCGTCTTATCGGAGGATGGGAAACGCGTGCACGACGAGCCTACTCCATTAAGTATTCAAACAGTAAGCGCCATTAGCATGGTGTTTCATTTTTCTGCAAGTTTACCTCAGTCTTCAATAGATTTATTAGCCCGAATACAACTTAGCGTAAGTGCATCAACACAAGCAGTTAATAAAGACGAGCGAGAATCGTTATTGATATCATCAGATGAAAGATCAATTCAGTCATTTGGACCTCGTATTACCGGGGATTCGTTGAGAGAAAGTGAGCATCGGGTCCCAGATTCACCTTATGCTACTGAGCAGAGTGCGCGATCAAGTCCATTATTAGAGTATGAGACCGATGGTCCCTATGGCAGTCCGTTCCTGTCAAGCAAAAGCCATCAGGGAACGTCAGACACAGCAGGGGTAAATTCATCCGGCACTCAGCCTCCTCTATCGGTGATCGTAGCGGGCCTAGTAGATGGCAGCTCTCGAGTTACTACTACTACATCTGACGTAGGGGCCTGGAGATCTGTACCTTCGGCTCCAAGCTCAGATAGTGATGGTCGATTTAGCCCAGTCAAAACAGCAGGTCTATCGCCGGTTCCTAGGGCTCACGCAGTTGAGAATTCTTATCAAGTTCCACCAAGCGGTAATTGTTGTTACAGCTCTATTATAGTCGCACTGATGCATGGATTTTTCTCTGGGAGCATTGTGCAAGGAAGCCATACAGCAGGTGCGTTAAATGTAGAAAGTGGTTTTTTTCATAAAATTCAAGCAAGGACAGAAAAAAACCTTGGCAACACTGTTACAGAAAAATTTCAATTTTTATTGGAACAATATAAAAATCGTGAACTTGAGTTGCTTGAAAACACTATGGTGCCAGCATTACGAGAAGTGATTGCTGAGTATGCTTTAGCTTTAAATTACGATAGTGAAGCTTGCAAACAATTAAGGTATGCGATTGATTTCATGCTGATCCATGATGGCGTTAGGGCTGAATTAGCAGAGACCCAACCCACAAGACAACCTAGAGCAGACAATGTCTCTAGCGAAGATTTTATAATCTATTTTAATAATGTCAAAAATAGTCCAGCACTTGATTTAGAAGGAGGCATCGTTGAATTTTTGGCTGTAAAACAAATCTATTCTGTTACAATTACTGCAACCTCATGTCTGTTTTTTTGCCAAACGCTTAATGATGAGCCACGATTAGATATACGTCAAACAAGATCGGGCGGTCACTACGAAGTGCATGTTGAGAGAAAAACTGCATTAAATGCAGTTGTCAGTAATTTTTGTGATTCAGTGATGCGATCGTATACATCACAAAAAAGAAAGCAGCCAACGAAAGATTTTCCGCATTCAGTGCTAAAAACGCCGACTAGATTATCGTTTATCTCAGATATTTTTTCAAGTGGCGTTACTCAAAGATCGAGCGCTTCTAGACAACTCAGTACTGGCTCTACACGTTCAGTCACGAGCCGCCTTTCTGTTGAAGGTTCAGTATCCGTGCGACAAGAATCTAAATCTGATAATTTTGTAAATTTTAAAACAGAAATAACTCAGTATTATGCTGCGCTTGATAACCGGCAGGATAATTTAAAAGCGCTTGTAAGCATCGTTACTTCTTTAAGTGCCCCAGGAAAAGGTATTGTAGTGTATGCTCCTGTAGCAACAGCAAAATTTGAAAAAGGCTATCAATGTATGGATGATATCTATGCGCACTTATATATCCTCTTGTACAGCATCGTATTCGCAACAAGCACGACAGCGGCTTTAACTAATCGTCAGATTTCACTCAATGCAGTGAAAGCGAAAAAAGACGCGGCGACAATCTTAGAGTGGTTAAGTAATTGTCAGGATGATAAGTTGGTGTCGGCATTAATAGAAGTCCATGTGCGTATGCTAAACAAGGAATGTTTGCCCGAAGATACGTCAGTAGTGAAAATGGTAAGCTGGAGAGATGAATCACGTTGTAATCTATGTGAGAAATTGTATTTGGATAACCCATCTCCCCAGATAGATGCGACAGTATTAACGATACTACGTGTCTTACCTTTTAGGTGGAGTTCGTTATATACAAACCGTGCTGACGAAACTGCTGGTCATATTATTGAAAAACGTCGACACTATGAAGTTATCACGGCATATGCCTTGCAAGATATTCTCAATGATTCTTTGAGAGACCCGCTAAGCATAGAAGCACAATGGCTGACTTTAAAAGCCATCGCGGATTACAATAAAGTACGTGCTTACCAAAAGAGTGATCCAAAATCGCGATTGCTAGCTGAATCACCTTTTTTTAATGCGATTCGCTTATTAGCGGTTACTTATCCATTAGCGTCAACAAATGCTAGCGCTCAAATTAGAGAGCAAGAGTTATGCCAGCATTTATATGAACGCGCTGTCCCCTCGTTATTTATATACGAGGGTGAATTATTGCGCCAACAAAAACTTCTTAAAGAGGAACTGGTGGTGCTTGTTTTAGAAGTAGAAAATGGTATTCAGCCAGTGTCGATTTGTTCCCTCACTTTTCCTGTTGTACGCAAATTATTCAATAGTGATGAAAAGAATACAGAATCCGTTGGCAGCAATAGCCCTGGGGAGGCTGTTAGCATTAGCTATTGGAGTATTCTCGATGAAAAGCATTTCACAAAAGAGGGTGTTGGTACTCTTGCAAGACTGACTGAAGATGAAATTAAGTTTATTTTAAATGACTTTGATCGTAAGTGTGAAAGAGCAAGCGACGATGAAAAAAATAAACTATCCCAGTTGCTAAAAAAAGCATTTTGTGAAATGCAACAAATATTTCAAAATCCCAATAACCACCAGCGTACAAGTTTTAGTATGTTTTCTTTCGGTAGAAGAGAATCACCTCCTATTAACTTTGACAGTTTTATAAACTGCATTGCACCAAAAGAATCATTGCCACCGTATGCTTTTGCGCAGTATTGTGTTTATCAATCTAAGCGTATAGAAAATCGAGAAATTGTTTGTTTGTTACGGCATGAAGATCATTTTATTAGAAAACATTTGTTGTCTTTATATGATGAAAATAACAGACAAGCGTTGAATTTAATAAAGGTGTCAGAGACTGCTGAGCCCCTAGGTGATTATGTCGCTCCACTAAGTGAGCCAACAGCAACGTCTGCGATTGGCATGATTTATCCCGCGCTAGACCTTGAAATTTCTGCATTGGAGGCTAAAGGTAATAATGTGACGCTAAAAGAAGTGAAGCCGTATTATGACATGATTTTCAGTAAAACTCTGCGTAGATTAGAGGAGACCTTTTTTCCCAGTGATAACCTTAAAGAAGGTCGTGGTACTATTTCTCAGCGTATTGAGAATTTACATCGCATTGCCACACAACAATCAACCCTTAAATATTCAAAAAAATAGAGTATTAAAATTATGCTGACAATAGATCTTTTACAAGAAATTATAGCTAAACCATTTAAAGTGGCGCGTTATTCAACGCAGTTTATGAGAAGAAGATTGGGGATTGGTGAACTTAAGAATACCTATCCTTTTTCACCAGAAATGTTTCAAGGTTTTGTTGAGGCCTTTAAAACCGTTCAAGCAGAGCATCCTAGTGTGACGGAAAGTATTCCTGATACAACAAAGATAAATCTTTCAGATTATGAATCATCACTCGTGGTTTTTTTAAAAAAACACTGCGATGGTACACAAACTATTAAATTAACCAAAGCAGTGCTCGCCGCTGCTATCGCATTCATCAACCGCCACCCGGGCTCTCTGCTACAAGAATTCATGATGTTGCATCAGTTAAGAGAAACACTGAAGTTTGCTGGTTCTGCAGACTATGAGCAGAGAATGCTAGCAAGAGAACATGCAGTATTACAACAAATTTTAAATATACATTCTTACTTAGATGATCAGTTCAATCCAGAAGTTCCTCGTGTTTATCGTATTCAACAAGCGCTTAGCTTAATGCCTCAAGATGAAAGACTTTCATTAGAACAACGAAAATTAGCCTTATTAATGTTGGAAAGTTACCATATTTCTTTTGCTTCATATGCCAGCGGAAGATTTGATGTTAACGCGCATGAAGCAAAGAATTTTCGTTTTATTCTCGAGTTATCTACTATACAAGCTACAAGTAAATTAGCTGCGCACGCGACTGCCTCATCAGCGCGGCCAGCAGTCAATAGTGCTTTATTCAGACATGAAAAAATTCAAACGGTGACAGTAGCGCTTGAGAGTAATGCCGAAACCATTTCTCAGCCAAAAACTCTGGGTCCACTTTGGAGGGCATTTTTTGAAAAATTATTTAATTCCAGTCCCAGTAAAGATCCAGTGACTATTATGACAGAAGTAGTAATGGGGAATTTTTTAATTAATTCATCTGCGTTTACAAAACCGTTGCAAGCGTGGTTTGCAGCGTTTGATCAATATTATGCAGGAATGAACGGTGAGGATATTATTGCTCAAAACTATTGTAAGCTCTATGATTTTATGAAGGAGAGTGACCAATTGCCAGCAGATGCCCAAGATCCTGTGCGCGCAGTGGCGAAAAGGTATGTTGAGTCTTCTACTGTTGATCACGATAGGCAATCTTTAACATACGTGCATGATGTGCCAGGTGAACTCTTAGATAAGCAGGAACAAAAAAGTGAGGAGGCTGCTGACTCAATAATAGAAAAAAATAATGCAGTAGCATCTCAAGTTATTATAGATCTTGTTGAGATCGCAGTACAACAAGCTAATGACGACACAGATCAATTATTGTTGGCGAGCAGCGAACAAGAATGCAGTACAACTGCGGATAAGCTAATGCTAGAACATGAGGGTACAGCAGTAAAACTTGTAGCTGCAGATGTAAGCGAGAGCAATCAATTGCCAGCAGATGTTCGAGCGTCTGAAAGTTCAGTGGTAGAAGAAAAATCAAATGATACTGTTATTGTTACTACCGAACTACCTGCGGCAGTATACAGCACAAAAGAAATGTCAAATCCAACGCAAGATTATCAAACACCCCGAAAAAAACGTGTTACAGGTCCTGCGTTTAAGCGTACAGAATTATCACCTATTCCGCACACTCCTCCTCAAAATCCAGAATCTGAGGGAAAAAGATCTGCGGAGAAAGTAAATCAATCTCCACAGACTAAGGATTTACACACGCCTACTAAATTAGATCGGCAATTTAAAGCAGCTCAACGTTCAGAATCTGTTGCTGCTCTTATAGCTATGAAAAATCCAGAAGATGTTATGGAAAAAGGTGTTTTAAATAGACTTGCTGATAACGCCGCTAAAGCTACAGAGGGCGATGATGACGTCAAGGATGGTGACGACAATGCTAGTACCATCGGATATTCAGATGTTGGTTCAGAGTTCTCTTATAATGAAGATGAGGCAGATTTTTTCTATCCCGCAGATTTTCCTCCAGAGAATTCTCTCTTTGCCAATCAGTTTATGACAGCCATTCAACATTATTATTCTTCAGATTTAGAATGTGCTGATAAAAACGCTATCGTGGTAGCTCTTATAGACCAAACGCTAAGCTGGTACGAACAGGCCAAGAAGCGGGGAGTTATCGCCCGGGCACCTCAGGCATTACATGAGCTTAAGAAGCTCTTGCAAACAACAGAAAGGTCTTTGAATAATGCTTATAGATATTTGTATGCAATTTTACAAGCGACTGTTTTTGCGACCAGACTCAAGCAAGCAAAGGTAGAAGAAATACGTCCTTTCTTTCAAGATGCGGGTGCTACATTAATGCAGCTAAGTGCACAAGTAGCCAGTGAAGAAGGTTTGCCAGCGCACACTTGGATGTTGCAACAAGTAGACTCTACACATCGCCCGCTTTTAGAAATATTAACGTATAAAGATGAACAAAAGGTTAGGCTTGTTCATGACAATGATGTTTTAAGCAATACAAGTGAGCACTTGCACAAAGCGGCGGTTAGTATACTTGAAAAATTACCGTTTATTTGGCAATCTCTCTATCCATTGGTGAGTAGTGACCAAGCTGTTGATTGCAAACGCGTAGAGGGGCGGCGTCGAGTTGAAGCTCTGTGCGCTGATGTTTTAGCTAGAATTCTCGCTAAGAAGCCTGGAACATTGACGATAGCGGAAGAAACGTTAGTGGTACGTGTAGCAGAAGATTATGCAAGTCAAAAAACCACCACGCCTTTTTATAATGCTTTTCGATTTTTAGTAGTGACGCATCATGATGTGGAGACAGGCGTTGCTTTAGTGGGCTCAGCGCTAGCAATAGAGCGAGGAAAAATGCTGTATGGAGAATTATTTAGGCGCCTTAGCTTATTTAATTTAGCTGGTTCATCTCGTCAAGAACGTGTAATGACAGAATATCTCACTGCGTATGTCGAGAAGTTGCAACCTACTGTTTCAGGTGTAAGCGATAGTATTGATTGGGATATAACGTCAGATGCCTCCGGTCGAAAATCAACTAGGAGTAGCAGTTCAGCTTATACGTTTCGATCAGCAGGCTCGGGAAAAAGTGCTGTTTTACGTGGCAGTATACATGCTATGGCATTTGAGAAAGCAGGCGTTATTAATGAAGGTGTTAAGAGCATATGGAGTACTATCTTTTTAAAAGAATCATTATCAAAAATCGAAGTAAAATTTATTTTGAAAAATTATGAAGGTATTTGTCAAAATACTGATTTTGATAAAGACCAATCCACGTTATTGCTTCACAAAGCGTTTGATTGGTTGCGTGAGTTACCTTCGACTCAAAGTAATATATCAACCGGTGGTATGTTTAGCCGTGGTCCAAAAGAAATAGAACACATTGCTTCTAATGATTATAATGGTTTAATGGGTTATGTGATTCCTAAAAAAGAAGGTTTTCCTGAACTTTTTGCACGCTATTGCCAATATCAAGTTGAAAGAATGTCGCAATCGGGTCAGTTGATGAAGACCTATGAAATTGAATTTATTATGAGAAATCTTAGAAATTTATACATACATAAAAACTTACTAGATAATGGTGACGCGCTTGTTGCTTCAACGCTTAGTTTAGTGAGTGCAGAATGGAATAAGCAACTTGATAAGTTAGAAGCAAAAGCCACATTAGCGCCAGAAGATGTAGCAGCGATAAAAGCACATTATCATATGACGCATGATGATAATAAGCCAAGTAAGCGTATCAAGGGTGGTGAAGAGTTGAAAGTGATTTGTGAGCGCGTATCGGCTTTGTATGATAAGGCGCATCCAAAATCTAAATCTTCGGCAGCTGTAAGTAAAAATAAATAGGCATTTTTCGCTGACCTTTTGTAGGGGCGACCCGGCGGTCGCCGTCTTTTTTGAATATTGGTATCATAGGCGATACATCTCAAATTATAATAGCATTTATACCATAGGGTGGTTAAAATATAGCATGTTTTGAGAGAGATAAAATCATATGTCACGATATCTTGACCCTAAAGCAGATGTGGTTTTTAAAAAAATATTTGGTGAGCACCCACATTTACTCATCAGTTTTTTTGAATGCTGTATTGCCATTAGCACCGAATGGTGTGATTGTAGAGTTAGAGTATTTGCCTTTTGAACAAGTTCCGGTTATTCCTGAATTCAAACGCACGATTGCGGATGTCAAATGCAAAGATAGTTTAGGGCGTACTTTTATTGTCGAAATGCAGATGAATTGGACAGATAGTTTTAAGCAACGTTTATTGTTTGGTACAAGCCAAGCTATTGAGCTAGCAGAAGAATCTGCTTATACACCAGGAGAATTAGAAGTGTATGAAACCTATTGGGATAGTGTGCGACGTGAAAAAACACTTATGGTGGATAAGTACGCAGAGGGGGAGTCCTTTGCCACACACAGAATAGCAAAAAGCCTATTAAAACAAGGAATTAGTATAGAAATCATTATGCAAAGCACCGGTTTGAATCGCGAAGAAATTGAAAAGCTTCAAAAAAATCATTAGCCCTAATAATTTTCTCTATCAAGGCTAAGCTACTATTCGTCGCTTACATAACTTAACCAACGGGCTAATCGACAGCCCTTGCACTAAAATCGAAAACAATACCGTTGCATACGTCATCGGTAAAATTAATGCTTTGGCAGGCCCGGCAGGCAATGCCAGTGCGAGCGCAATCGCTAGTCCGCCACGTAACCCGCCCCAAATCATAATGCTTGTAGCAAAAGGTTCATAACGTCGTTTCAAACGCATTAATTGCATAGGCACTCCGATAGAAATAATTCGTGCCAACAACACAATAATAATGGCGCCGAGCCCACTGATTAATTCGAAAAAAGAACGTTGTAACGCAATTAATTCCAAACCAATCAATAAAAATAAAATGGCATTAAAAGCGCTATCAATCACTTCCCAAAAATGCACTAAATGCGCGCGAGTTTTTTCAGACATATAAAACATTTTTTGGCGATTGCCAATAAACATTCCTGCTACGACCATAGCCAGTGGCCCAGAAATATTGAGAATTTGCGCTAAAGAATATCCTCCAGTCGCAATCGCAAGCGTAATGAAAATTTCTTGTAAAGAATCATCAATTGGTTTTATTAAGCGATAGCCTATATAACCCAGTAACATTCCATAAAGTATGCCGCCAATAGCTTGTTGTAAAAACAATTCAGTAACTGCGCCAACAGTAGCGCTGTTCTGACCATAAGCGATTGCGTAAATGGTGACAAACAATACGATACCTACGCCATCATTAAATAAAGATTCGCCGGCTAATCGTGTGTCAAGAGATTTAGGCGCTTTTAATTTTTTAAATACAGCGAGCACCGCAATGGGGTCGGTAGGAGAAATCAATGCGCCAAAAAGTAAGCAGTGAATAAAAGCGAGTGGCTGCCCTAGCCAAGCTAAAAAATAAAAAGTTAATCCACCGACAATAAAAGTAGAAATCACCGTGCCACCAATGGCCAAAATAATCACTTCCCATTTTTCTTCAAGAAGTTGGTCAAGACTAACGTTCAGTGCGCCCGCAAATAATAAAAAACTCAACATGCCATTCATGAGCAATGAATGAAAATCAATTTTTGAAAATGCCAGTGAAATTTCTTTTTCACCGACATTGATCCCTAATGAAGAAATAAAAATAATGCCTACGGTCAACAGCATGGTGGTCATGGTGATAGCGATAGAGCTTTGCAGTTTTATGTAACGATGATTGATGTAGCCTAAAATCGCGGCGATGGTGAACAGAAAAGATAGTATGTTAAATAGGGTCATGGTTTTTCCTGAGACAATAGTTCTCTAATTATTTTTGGCAATTGATTTTTAATAAAACTAACCACTGCCTTCGGCCCAATTTGTTCGCGCAACCATTGTTTCAAAATTGGCTGCGTCACTTCCCAGATATTAAAATCAGGATCAAGATGACGGCATAAACTTTCAATATTTAAAAGCGTTTTTTGTAACAACAATAATTGCGGTTGGAGTTGAATTTCATATTGTCTCGCCGCCTGAATTAAACCTAATATAAGCTGCGCCAACGAAATATCTTTCAGTGATTTGTTTAATATAGGCTCGCAGACTTTTTTAATGGCATGCGCAAAAGCAATTTCAGGGACATGCGATGGGATCCAGCCGGATTCTACGTGTAGTCTAGCGACTTTACGATAATCTTTATCAACTAATGCCGCCATATTTTCAGCAATATAGCGTCGATCTTTTAAGGGCAAAGATCCGACGATACCAAAATCTACCAGCTCAATCATCGGGGATTCTGGCCTGGCCACGTTGATGAAAATATTTCCGGGGTGAAGATCGGCATGAAAATAGTTGTCATGAAAAATCTGCGTAAAAAAAATAGCGACACATTTTTCTGCTAATGCGTGCAGATTGACTCCTGTCGCGGTGATGGCGGAAATGTCCATAATAGGAATGCCGTAAATCCGTTGCATGATTAATATATTTTCCGAACTATATTCCCAATAGACTTTTGGAATAAAAACAGCATCACCGTATTGCGTATATCGCGCATGATAAGTTTGTAAGTTCTCTTTTAGTTGCTCTGCGTGCGCGGCTTCATTAATTAAATTCACTTCTTTTTTAATCGTGAGCTCAATTTCATCGACTAAGCGGGTTATTTTTTTTATGCGGCGTTCAAAAAATCTCGCTCCCCATTGAAGAAACGCAAGGTCGCGTTCAAGTAGCGCATGAATGTTTGGCCTAAGAATTTTTATGATAACCGTGTCGCCATTGTGCAATGTGGCGGCATGCACTTGTGCGATGGATGCAGAAGCCAGTGGGGTATTGTTGATTTCACTGAAAACAGCACTAATTTCAGCGTTAAGTTCTTTTTTAATGAGCTGCATTGCGATTTTTGAACAAAACGGCGGCACTTGATCTTGCAGTGTCACGAGATGATCAATAATATCTTTAGGCAATATATCTTGTCGCGTTGAAAGCATTTGTCCAAATTTAATAAAGAGTGGCCCTGCTTGTTGTAACGCGTAAGTCAAACGTTTTCCACGAGGAATAAAACGATTGTAAAAAATGTAATAGGGGTTGCACCAGCGCAAGAAATAAAGTCGCCTACAAGAAGGAATCTGTAAAAAAATTTCATCGAGGTTATAACGCACTATCAGATAAAAAATTCTTACCAGTTGTATCCAGTGTGGTTTTATCATATTTTTTTCTTCAATAATTCTACCCGCGCCTGTAATCTATCCATCTGCAATCTTAACAGGTCAACCTCTTTGCGAAATATTTCGACTTCGTTCCCAGAAGGAAGAAGTTGCGCCTCTTCTTGCAAGTATTCGCTGAGGTCACTGGAGAATTTAGTTTTATTTCTTCTCATGAAATCAGCTGGCTTTCTGAATAACTGAGTCATTTTGTATGCCGCAACATCGCCAAGCATTTTGGATAAATGTTCTTCCCAGTCAATGTGATGTTTCTGAAAAAGCGCATTCAATAATTGTGCGGTGTCTACATCGCCTTTGATATGAAATTGTGTGTTGACGAGAGCGGGGTTTTGATTCATTTTTAGACGCATTAATTGAAATACAGTCGTATAGATCTCTGTGTTTACCGTTGTAGGTTGTTCAGTAGAAATGTGAACTTTGTTTTCCTCAAAGGAAAAAAATAAAGAAATTTTAGGCCGTTGAATATGTATCCCCATCACTTTGCCTTGTAACGGAGCAAGCAATTTAGGTGTCTCGGGATCTAAAGACAGATAACGATTAAATGTGCTCTCGAATTTTTTAATGGCCAGTGTTTTCATGGGTGCTAAATTTTATATCCGTAATGAAGCGCAACAATGCCGCCGGAAAGATTGTGATAACCGCATTTTTCAAAACGCACTTTTTCTATTAGCTTTAGTAAGGTCTCTTGATCGGGGTGCATGCGTATGGACTCAATAAGATATTGATAACTTTTTTTATCTTTAGCAATCCATTCACCTAATTTTGGAATGACTTTAAATGAATATTGATCATAAATGCGGTTCAATACAGTGTATTTAGGTTTAGAGAATTCTAAAACAATTAATTTTTTCCCTGGTTTTAGCACACGATACATTTCTGCTAAAGCGTTTTCTTTATTAGTGATATTTCTTAGGCCAAAACTTATTGTAACACCATCAAACGAATGATCTTCAAACGGCAATTGTTCAGCATTCGCTTGAACATAATGAATGTTTTGCAAATAGTTGCCATCAGTTAAGCGTGCGCGACCTGCTTGTAACATGCTGCTGTTAATATCAGAAAGAGTGACTTGCCCGCGATCGGTGACTTTTTCTAAAAGCAGCTTGGTTAAGTCCCCTGTGCCACCAGCAAGATCTAACACATGGTCGCCGGATTTGATTTGCGTTTGCATGATGGCAAATTTTTTCCACCAGCGATGCATGCCTAATGACATGACGTCGTTCATCAAATCATATTGTGAGGCTACAGAGTGAAATACTTCTGAGACGCGCGCAACTTTTTCTTGAGTTGGCACTTGTTGAAAGCCAAAGTCAGTGGTGTTTTTTTCATTTTGATTGTTTTGCATGAGCAATGGATCTCGTTCGCGTGCTTACGATAAGTTTAGCACAAAAACGAAAGGGGAAGCGATAGTAGTCACTCCCCCTAAAGATCGGTCATCCTTGCCGAATTCGGGTATCCTTACCCTATCCATTGTAGCCCTGGAAAAATAACAAAAAAGACAAATCTGTGTATCCTTACTTCGTCATCCTGACGCATTTCTCGCGGCCACTTACCTGTGGCCTGCATGCTTTTCCGTGCACTACGAGAAAGTCTTCCTTAAACCGTTCCAGCGATCCTTCGCTTTCCCGCCATCCGTGACGGGTGGTTCATCCTGAACACCGAGTGATTATGGCAGAGGGGCCAAACACAACAATAGCGTGTCAGTGAGTTTTTAAATATAAATCAGTGGAAGTTATTGGCTTTATTCTTATAAAACAATAAGTTACGATAGCATCCAAGAGCAAGAGCAGTTCATTTTAAGCGCAGTCCTACGATTCTTTGAGAAATATCTCACGTTTTGCGTGAGATTTGTTCCGAAAAAGAACAGTTAACGTTACAGAGAGTAATGGGCAGTGCCTTGTGCCTGCCCATCCCCTCCTAATAATAAATATATTTATATCAAAAAAATCATTCCTCCGGCGTTTCAATCTTCAATTTATACCCGCATTCTTTCTGCGGACATACTTTTTCTGTACCAAATCGCTTTGTTACTTTTAAAGTTAAAATAGGCCATTGGCATTGTGGGCAAGGTTCTAGTAATGGAGGATTCCAGGTAGCATATTTACAGCTAGGGTAACCTGAGCAAGAATAAAAAATCTTACCGAAGCGTGATTTTCTTTGCAGCATAGTCCCGGCTTTGCATTCCGGGCATGCAATTCCCATGTCTTGTGGTTTTTCTAGCGGTTCAATATGTTTGCATTTGGGATACTGGCTGCAGCCAATAAATTTGCCATAACGGCCAGCTTTAATGACTAGCTCACTTTCGCATGCAGGACACTTCCTATCAGGCACGACTTCTGGAACAGTTTCTTCTGCGCCACCCTCGAGATTTCGGGTGTATTTACATTCTGGATACGTCGTACATCCAATAAAACGACCACGCTTTCCTAAACGAATAGACAGTGGTTTCCCACAATCAGGGCATGCTTCATCAAGTGCCTCTTGCGTGACATCTTTGCGTTGCACGTTTTCTGCAACGTCATCAATTCTATGTTTGAATGGGCTCCAAAATGTTGCTAGCAACGGCACCCATTGTTTTTCTCCGCGTGAAACTTCATCCAGCTGATCTTCGAGTTGCGCGGTAAAATCGTAATCCACATATTGGGTAAAATATTGGGTTAAAAATTTATTGACGATTCTACCGACATCCGTAGGTGTAAAACGTTTTTTATCTAGCAATGCATATTCACGACTGGTGAGCGTGTGAATAATAGCTGCATAAGTAGAGGGTCTACCGATGCCATGTTCTTCTAGTGCTTTGACTAAACTTGCCTCGCTGTAGCGTGGTGGAGGTTCAGTGAAATGTTGTCGACATTCGACGTCAAGCAGTTGAACGATGTCACCTTCTTTCATCGCCGGTAACATTTTTTCATCGTCATCGGCATCTTGGGCAATGTCATCGACGCTTTCAAAGTAAACTTTCATGAAGCCAGGATCAACAATCGTTGAGCCGTTAGCGCGAAAACTATGTTGTTCAGGTTTGCCTTTACTGCAATATAAATTGACAGCCACAGTATCCATGGTTGCATGCATCATTTGGCTGGCAACTGCGCGCTTCCAAATTAATTGATATAATTTAAATTGGTCTGCGGTGAGACGTTCTTTAATATTTTCTGGTTTATGCGAAACACTGGTGGGACGAATTGCTTCATGCGCTTCTTGCGCATTTTTAGATTTAGTTTTAAACACGCGCACGCTATCAGCAACCGCATGTTTTCCATAACTCTCAACAATAAATTGTCGAATCGCTGCAATGGCATCGTCGCCAATATGCACCGAATCGGTACGCATATAAGTAATAAGACCCTCTGATCCGGCGCCAACATCCACTCCTTCATAGAGTTGCTGTGCAATTTGCATGGTTTTTCTTGCGGAAAAACCGAGTTTTCTCGCGGCTTCTTGTTGTAAAGTTGACGTCGTAAATGGCGCAGTGGGTTGACGTTTACGTTGTTTCTTTTCTACTTTGCTGACAATCAGTTCGCCATTCGCTGCTTTGATTAATTTTTTCTTCGCAGCTTCAGCTTGTTTTTCATTAGTAATAGTAAACTGTTCTTGTTTTTCGCTATCTAATAAAACAAGTTTTGCATCAAACGTTTGTTTATTGAAACTATCACGCGAAACGATGCTCCAGTATTCTTGATTTTTAAACGCTTCAATTTCTAATTCGCGTTCCACGATCATGCGTAAGGCAGGGCTTTGTACACGACCTGCAGATAATCCTGGCCGCACTTTACGCCATAGCAATGGGGATAAATTAAATCCTACTAAATAATCTAAGGCGCGTCGTGCTTGTTGTGCATCAATCAGATCTTGAGAAAGTATACGTGGATGTGCGATTGCTTCCTGAACTGCTTTTTTAGTAATTTCATAAAATGCGACACGATGCACGGTCTTGTCTTGCAAAATATTTTGTTCTTGCAACATTTGATGCACATGCCAGGCAATGGCTTCACCCTCTCTATCCGGATCGGTGGCGAGGTAAAGAGCATCGGCATCTTTCATTGCCTTGATGATGGCTTGCATGTGCTTGGCGTTGCGTTCTATGGGCTCGTAAGTCATTTTGAAATTTTGATCAGGATTAACTGCGCCTTCTTTAGGCAGCAAATCACGTACATGGCCATAACTGGCCAATACTTCAAAATCTTTTCCTAAATACTTTTTAATCGTCTTGGATTTTGCGGGTGACTCTACGACGACGACATATTTTGCCGTTTTTCTACTCAAATCTTTATCTACAGACTTTTTGATGGTCTTAGATTTTGCGGGAGATTTTACGATAACATCGTTTTTTGCCATTTTTTAGTGGTCCTGTAATAAAGATTTGCTGTTTTCATATCTTTTTCATATAATAATCACATGAAATTTGAGTATGATAGTGACAAGTCAGCGATAAATAAAGCGAAACATGGCATTTCTTTCGAAGAAATACAAGCGTTGTGGGATTCTCCGTGCGTGGAGATTTTAGCAAGAGAGGGTAAGGAGCCGCGTTTTTTAGTGATTGGCATGTTAAATAAAAAGTTTTATACCTGTGTGTGTACAATGAGGAAGGATGTTGTTCGCCTCATTTCCGCGCGACGTAGCAGTGCTCCAGAAAAGAGGATATATGACAATGAGTGCATTAAAATCTAAAAAAAATATGGCCCCAGAAGAGTTTGACGCAGCCTTCGATGCGGCTTTTGAGGCTGGCGAGGATATGACCGAATATTTAGACCTTAAATCCGCGAAGGTACGTTACCCAGTGCAGCGCATTAGTATCGATTTTCCCAAGAACATCCTAGAGGGTGTTGGAGTGGAAGCCGCAAAAATAGGAGTAACGCGCACGTCTTTAATTAAAATGTGGGTGTCTCAACAGCTTTTATCAAGAGCTTAATGAACTGTGCAAAAATAAATTTTCCACAGTTCCTAAGTGTGCTTATTTTTTCACGTACCCTCCAACTACTTTTGTGACATGGTCGGAAATCTCTAGACCAACGAGAATGGAGCAAACTTCATGAAAAGCCAACCGGCTGTTCATAACAATTTCATCGATGGGTGTCGTGTATTCATGAATATGCTCTAATATTGCGCTCTCTTGTTTGGTGAGGCAGCAACTCCTTGTGGTTGCTCTTTCTGTCGATGGAGTAGGTAACGAAATCACTTGCTGCCGCAGCGTGGCGGCGACTTCCTCTACATTTGTCACCAGCGTCGCGCCGTCTCGAATCAGCCAATGACAGCCCGCGGCCATCGGGTTATGTAGGCTTCCTGGAATCGCCATAACTTCTTTTCCTTGTTCCGCAGCCAGTCTTGCCGTGACCAAAGATCCGCTGCGCATTGCCGCTTCTATGACAAGAACGCCATAGCTTAACCCGCTTATAATACGATTTCTTCGTGGGAAGTTTTGCGCACGTGGTGGTGTTTCTGGAGAATACTCACTGATCACGCATCCGCCATTCTCAATAATCTCTCGACGTAACGCTACATGTTGTTTGGGGTAGTCATGATTGAGCCCACAGCCCAAGATCGCAATAGTTTTGCCAACTCCAAGCAAGGCTCCGCGATGCGCAGCACCATCAATGCCTAAGGCAAGACCGCTGACAATGGTAATTCCAGCGTCAGACAATGCTTTTGCCCAACTTTCAGCCAGTTTTTGCGCAAAGCTTGTCGGCTTGCGTGTGCCAACAATGGCCAGGCACGGTTTAGATAAACACTCTATTGAACCTGCTATAAATAATCCTTTAGGTGGAGTATCGATAGTTTTGAGGCTTTGCGGATAAAGTGCCTCATCGATGGATATAAATGGGTAGCTTTTTGCTGTCACGAGAGTTTCCGTTATTTTTAGTTAACCAAAAGCTACTTGAAGATGTCCATGATTTTTTCGTAGAGGTGGCTTTGCTTTAACAATAATTTCAACATCTTGATCTAATTTATTGAGGTAACTAATTAATCTCTCTAATGAAAACCCAGTGAGCTGCCCGCGGCGTATAGCCGATATTTTAGGTTGGTCAATGCCCAATCGCTTTGCAGCATCGATCTGCTTTTTTAAACCTAAGCCGTCAATAATGGCGTTAATTCGACGCGCTAGTTCAGCTTTTGCTAAATATTCTTCTGCGTTGGGGATGCTTAAGTCTTGGAAAACATTTCCACTAGACTCCATGATTTCAATGGACTCTGCCTGATTTTGACTTTTAATCATAATGTTTACCTCAGTTTTTCGATAATGATGCTTTTAATCGTTTCAGCCGATCTTTAATAATATTAACTTCCTCTTGAGGGGTCTTAATGCCAACTTTCGATTTTTTCTGAAACGCATGTAATACATAAACTGTATGGCCAATATTGACGACATACACAGAGCGATACGTGTTTTTATTATGATCGCTAACAATTTCATAAACACCGGCTCCACATCCTTTAAATGGTTTTGTATGTATATACATGCCACCCATTTGTGCGACATAAAGTGCATAACCCATTTCTTGCTGAACTTCGCAGGGAAACTGCGTTAAATCTTTGAGGCTGCTGCCAACCCATTTTAGAGAGCGCATAAATGAATGCTCCTAATATGCCAATACTAGCATATATGATGATAAAAAGAAATAAAGGAAATTTTAACCTAGAAACCGCAGTTAGAACCTGAAATAATCCGCGCTTCTCCGTAGCATTGAGGCGTAGGCGATGAAAAAAGCACTTTCCAAGGCTCACCCATTGGGTGAAGCACAAAAAAACG
>JAIXPZ010000039.1 GCA_027486005.1 Legionellales bacterium | reverse complement strand
TTTTTATAAGCCTCTTCGTTCTGTGTTTCTAAACGCTTTAGTCTCAGTGATTCCAGTTCTTTAAGTTGTGTTTCAACCATCTCTAATCGTTTTGCTTCTCTTAAAAGTTCTGCTCTTTGATCTTCCGGGAGACTTTCTCCTTTCCAGCTTTTCACGTGGGTTAAATACGTTTCCCAACTTTTCCAACCTTTATTTTTAAACTTAATCCCAAATAAAGTTAATAATGATTTGATTCGCTTGAATGATGGCTTCAAATAGACCTAATCTATCATTCGAATCCAGCGTCACTTGACGCAATTTAACCCCATTTCCGAACGCTAGACACCATTTGTTTTGTGAGAGCTCCCTCGCCATATACAAAATATTGCCCAATACGTTATTATTTATACCAGCCGTTGCTATCATCTTTGTCTCCTTTTAGTGTTCAAAAAATTAAATTCTGACAAAGGAGATAGCCTAACGGCTTCTTATTTTTTTACATAGTATCTAATGCGATTTATGGAAAGTTTCAAATAAATACTTGCCCCTTTTTTTTACATCATATTTAAAAAAGCCTGGCTGTTCTAGAAAACCCATCTAAGCCTGAGTTTGAAGCTGGATTTTCCACTGCGCGCGCTTTACCTTGGCGCACCGCCAATCCTAAAGAACCATCTGTGTCACTACAAGATCCAGATGTCGTGCTATAGTCATCGCCTTCAAAAAATTCTAAAAGACCCCTTTTCTTCGAAGATGATTCGACACCAGGGTCTATCTGACGCCGCACGAGCTTTTCTTGCCCTGTTGATATGTTTTCTAGAAAAATTTCTGTGGCTAATAATTTAATATTCACTTTTCTTAGATAAGGCAATACCACCTCATCAACCACCTCAAAAGGTACGCGATAATGACCCGTTTTATTGTTAATATAGGCTATACGACCATATTGATTGATGCCAAACTCTCCTGCGGCAATTACCGGTGTTCCGCGAGCTAATTGCTCATGAGAATACCATTCATAAGGGTCATTACAACCACAAATGAGGCCAGTTTCAGCAGTGATAACGAAACGAAATAATTTGACTACAGTGTCGCTTGAAATTGTTTTGTAAGAGTCTGAGTCTTGCTTTTGGCTTCTTTCTAAGCTAAAAGTGAAGCTATTTTTAGCATTCTCCGCAACTTGAGCAAACGTAAGAAACTCTGTCTTTTTACAATTTTCATTAAATGCTGGGTGTATCTTTCTTTGCTGAATACTTGCTTCATCAGCTAGTGAAGGATTGAAGGGGTAAAGTTGCACAAGCGCTTCATTGAACGTGACAAAAACAGGCGGATTTTCTAACAAAGCGCGGTGACTGACTCGTACAGGTGTTCCAAACATTTTAATTCTTCTTATTATTATTAAAATGCAAATATAGTACAGTTTTCAAAAATCGCAAATTTAATGTTTAAAAAATTTACTTATTTTGATTTTATAGTGGCCAGATTCTCCTTGTCTATTCCAACCTAAGTTTAGCGGTTGGAAACGTAGCGAGCGAGAACTTAAGGCACTGAAGACAACGCCATTAGATTTGTCCGATTTCTTGATTTCCTAAAATACTCTTTATCTCTTCCATTTCTCGCGAAGGATAAATGGTAATTTGAATACGACGATTTAAGGATTGCCCATAAGGACTCGTATCTTCTGTAACAGGCAAACTATTTGACATGCCGGCATATTTAAAACGCTTGAATGTTGTCAAATCAATTCTGTCTTGTTGCCATAATACCAACGCTATTAATTGCGCTTGTTGACGAGAAAGTTTTGCTTGGTATAACTCTGAACCTATACCATCCGTATGCGCCGTAATAATCACGCTTTGATCAGGAAAACGCACAATCACTTTTGCGACATCTTCAATCAAACTATAAGCGCCGGGTAATAATGACGACGTGCTCGGTTCGAAAAGAGCATCATTCGGTAGAACTATCGTAATAAAGCTTCCTGATTGATAAATCTCGCCGCCTACTGCGCGAATTTCTTTGGTCAAAGTCTTGGCGGGTGGCCAATAAAAATGTGCCGCAGCATCCGAAGGAAAAAGCAGTGAATTCGAAAAAAGTGCATCTCGAGATACTGTAGCGCTACTCGGTGGAGCAACAACTGTGGTTTTTTTGGAGCTGCAGGCGCTAAGCACACATGCTAAAGACATTACTCCAAATAGAACAAATAAGTTTCTAACGTTCATCGCAACCTTTATATTCAAAATACTTTTTTCTAATGGACTCTATCAACAGCATCGTTAGAAACATCATTTTTATTACGCTTCCCTACCACTATGACTAACACAAAAAGCCTGCCATCATCCAATTGATATACCAAGCGATAGCCCGATTGGCGCAACTTAATTTTATAGCAAAACTTCAACGACCCTGTTAACTTTGCAGCAACTACATGCGGCTCAACTAATCGCCTTTCTAATATTTTTTTGAGCTGATTCTGTATATCTTTATCAAGCTTTCTCCAGTCTTTTAATGCAGAGGAATGAAAGGATAAGTTATAAATCATTAATATTAACTTCTATAAACGCATCTTTATCTGCAAGTCGTTCAGCCGCAAGAATGCTTAACTCATGATCATCTACTATATCCATTAAATGTTCAAAGGTTTTTACTGGAACCAAATAAGCTGCAGTAGTGTTATGATTCAAAATGGCAACAGGCTGCCCCTCAGCATCTCGAATCAACTTGCTAGGATTTTTCTTCAATTCACTAATACTTGCAATGTGATCCGAAAGCAGAGTTTGCATAATGACCTTTTTTAAATGATAAATTTAGTGCTAATTATAGGTTTTTTATAAAAAATGTCAATAAAAAACCCGGCCAAAGCCGGGTTTCATAGAGAGATGGACAGGAACGTAAACGGATAATTCTAAGCATTTTGATTCATGGCTAGGCGCATGCGAAGCCGAGTTTGGGAGTGTACAATTTAGTACATGACCAAACGAGACGAGCATGCAACAACGCCACGGATCAAAAGGCGACGAATTATCACATCATTCCGCCCATTCCGCCCATGCCGCCCATACCACCCATTCCGCCGCCGCCCATGCCGCCCATGTCAGAAGCAGAATCTTCTTTTGGAGCATCAGCAATCATGCATTCAGTAGTAATCATCAAGCTCGCAACAGACGCTGCATTTTGCAAAGCAGTACGCGTCACTTTAGTTGGATCCAAAATACCCATTTCAATCATGTCACCATACTCGCCTGTCGCTGCGTTGTAACCGAAATTACCTTTACCATCAGCGACTTTATTTGCAACCACAGAAGGTTCAGCGCCTGTATTGGCTACAATTTGACGAAGAGGCGAAGACATTGCACGACGGACAATTTCAATCCCTAGATTTTGCGCATCATTATCGCCTTTCAAGCCTTTGATTGTTTCGCAAACACGAATAAATGCAACACCACCACCAGCAATAACACCTTCTTCTACTGCAGCACGAGTTGCATGTAACGCATCTTCAACGCGCGCCTTTTTCTCTTTCATTTCAAGCTCTGTTGTCGCGCCCACTTTAATCACCGCAACACCACCAGAAAGCTTAGCCAAACGTTCTTGTAATTTTTCACGGTCATAATCAGAGCTTGTGTCTTTTACTTGTGAACGAATTTGCTCGATACGTTTTTTAATCGCTTCTGCATCGCCTGCGCCATCAATGATCGTTGTATTGTCTTTGGTGACAGTAACACGTTTTGCGGTGCCAAGATCTTCTAACTTCGCTTGCTCCAAAGTCATGCCGGTTTCTTCAGCAATCACGGTTGCGCCAGCCAATGTTGCAATATCTTGCATCATTTCTTTGCGTCTATCACCAAAGCCAGGCGCCTTTACTGCGCAAACTTTAACAATACCGCGAAGATTATTTACAACCAATGTTGCTAAGGCTTCACCTTCAACATCTTCTGCTACAATCATCAATGGACGACCTGATTTAGCAACCGCTTCTAACACCGGTAACATGTCGCGAATATTAGAAATCTTTTTATCTACTAACAAAATAAAAGGATGCTCTAATTCACATGACATGCTTTGTTGATTGTTAACAAAGTAAGGCGACAAATAACCGCGATCAAATTGCATACCTTCAACAACATCTAACTGATTATCTAATCCTGAACCATCTTCAACCGTAATGACGCCTTCTTTACCTACTTTTGCCATAGCATCGGCAATAATTCGGCCAACAGAATGATCAGAGTTCGCAGAGATTGTACCGACTTGCGCAATCGCTTTATCGTCATTACATGCCACTGACATTTTTTTCAATTCTTCTACTGCAGCACGAACCGCTTTATCAATGCCGCGTTTAATATCCATTGGATTTAAACCCGTCACCACTGCTTTCATTCCTTCACGTAGAATTGCACGCGCCAATACTGTCGCTGTCGTTGTACCATCACCTGCTTCGTCTGAAGTTTGAGAAGCAACAGATTTAACCAACTGTGCGCCCATGTTTTGGAACGGATCTTTCAATTCAATTTCTTTAGCAACAGAAACACCATCTTTAGTTACTGTCGGTTCACCAAAAGATTTCGCCAACATCACCACACGACCGCTTGGGCCCATCGTGACCTGAACAGCATCAGCTAAAATATCGACGCCTCTTAACATTTGATGACGTGCTTCTTCAGCAAATCTTATATCTTTTACAGCCATTTTATTTTCCTCTTTAAAATATTAGTCAAGAATACCAATGATGTCGTTTTCAGACACAATAATCAGCGCCTCGCCTTGCAGCTTAACTTCAGTTCCTGAGTATTTGTTATACATAACTTTGTCGCCGACTTTTACTGTCATAGGAACAAGCTGACCTTTATCGTCACGCTTACCTACGCCAACAGACTTAACTGTACCCGTATCAGACTTTTGTTGTGCAGCTGTTGGAATCAAAATCCCGCCATTGCTGGTTTCTTCTTGTAGTGGGCTAATTAGCACACGATTTTCTAATAGACGAACACCCATTTAAGATCTCCTACTTTATTTGTTAGGTTATTCAATTTCGAAGGGATAGATGGGGATTAATGATAAGGTTTCAAGTGGTGCATAAACCAATAACCAACCGCAATTAAAGGCCCTCCTACCAACACAGCAAAAGCCCAGGTTGCTCCTGAGACCAAATGTGTCTTTAATCCACGCTTGTTTAACTGCCCGGCATCTTTGGCCACTGCGCCTGCAAATAAAATGTGCAAAATAGCAGTGACAACGACGAGCATTAATTGAATAGAGGGAATTTGAGCCACGAAACTGGCGAGTATGTTACTCATTAAACACCTTTTGGTGAAAAAACATGCGAAATCATAATTGAAATTTGGTCAGGAGGCCACATATCTAAAAATAACAACAAGGCAATACTTATGAATTCTTCAGCTAGTGATAATATCCCGGAAGTCCGCATTCCCATTCTAGCCACCGCACAAGTCGGTCCGCTACAACAACTAGAAAAAACGCTTCTAGAGCGACAAGCCACTATCGAAACCTGGTTTCGGCAACAATGGCTACAAACACCCCCGCCCGTTTACGGTTCCGTTGATTTACGTAACTCTGGTTTTAAACTGGCGCCCGTCGATATGAATTTATATCCCGCTGGCTTTAATAATTTAAATCCCGAACTATTACCACTCGCCATACAATCAGCGCAAGCACTTATTAGTCAGCGCTATCCTAGCTGCCAAGCCATTGTGCTAGTGCCAGAAAATCATTCACGTAATTTATTTTATTGGGAAAATGTATGGACGCTACTCAGCATTCTTCGCAACGCCGGGTTTTCGGTTCGTGTTGGCGCTGACCCAGATTTTTCTCCTAAAGTGCACACCATAGAATTATCTCATGGAAAAACCGTTGTCGTTGAACCATTAACGCGCACTGGAAACCGAGTGGTACTGCCAAATTTTAATCCGTGCATTGTTTGGCTGAACAATGATTTATCTTCTGGAATACCTGATTACTTGCAAGGAATAGAACAGCCAGTATGTCCTCCGATGGAGTTGGGCTGGCACCAACGTTTGAAATCCGTGCATTTTGATCATTATCAACAAGTCGTTGCTGACTTTTCTCATATCATCGATATCGATCCCTGGTTTCTAGATCCATTATTTCGTCATTGCGACAATGTCAATTTTATGGAAAGAGAAGGCGAAGAATGTTTAGCTGCTAATGTTGAAAAAATATTAATCGATATTCAAAAAAAATATGATCAATATGGTATATCACATCAGCCCTTCGTCATTGTCAAAGCGGATGCAGGCACTTATGGCATGAGCGTCATGACTATAAAAAGCGCGGATGAAATTCGTCATTTGAATCGAAAGCAACGAACCAGCATGGCCGCATCCAAAGGCAGTCAAGCTGTGCATCGTGTGATTATTCAAGAAGGTGTTTATAGCTTTGAAACTTGGGGCGAAGAAAATAGTGTGGCTGAACCAGTCATTTATATGATGGGCCCGTATGTGATTGGTGGATTTTATCGTTTACATAAAAACAGAAGCAGTTCTGAAAGTCTCAATGCACCCGGGATGCATTTTGAGCCACTCAAATTTGCAAAGCCCTGCAATTCGCCGGATACATCTCTAGCGCCCGATGAATGTCCAAATCGTTTTTATGCCTATGGCGTTGTTGCACGACTCAGCATGTTGGCTGCAGCACGCGAACAATTATCTTGTCAACAACACCAATGAAACATTTATTTATTATGGATCCGATTGAGCATATCAATATAAAAAAAGACAGCACATTTGCAGTCATGTTAGCCGCGCAAAAATCAGGTGATTCTATTTACTATACAGAAGGGGGGAATTTATTCTTACGCGATGGTGAAGTGTACGCAAACATTTCTCCAATTCGAGTAATGAATGATGAAAAAAATTGGTTTGAGCGTGTAGAGTCTCCACGCGAAGAACTGCTTGAAACAATGGACCTCGTTTGGATGCGGGTCGATCCGCCTTTCAACATGTCTTATATTTATATGACTTATTTATTAGATTTTGCTGAAAAGAAAGGGGTGCGCATGATCAATCGGCCCAGCAGCATTCGTGATTGTAATGAAAAAATTTTTGCGCAATGGTTTCCCGCCTGCTGCCCACCGACACTTGTTACTAACAATATCGCACGACTTGAGAATTTTTTATTAGAGCAATCTCGTATTATTGTCAAACCATTGGATGGCATGGGTGGACGAGGCATTTTTTATTTAGAAAGCGACGACAAAAATAAAAATGTCATTCTAGAAACTGCCACAAAAAATGGCCAAGAATTTATTATGGCGCAACGATTTTTACCTGAAATTGCCGCGGGAGATAAACGCATTACGATGATTGATGGCGAACCACTGGATTATGCTGTCGCAAGAATTCCTTCAAAGGATGACATACGCGGAAATCTCGCAGCAGGTGGGCACGCAAAAGTCGTGCCACTCACCACTCGCGACCGCTGGTTATGCCAACAAATCGCCCTCACTCTCAAAGAGAAAGGGTTGTTTTGGGCAGGCGTCGATGTTATTGGCGATTATATTACTGAAATTAATGTCACCAGCCCGACATGTTTACGTGAAGTAGAGGCACACACAGGAATACCCGTGGCAGAGCTACTAATGGCGCAATTAAAGCACCATTTTTGCTAATCACCGTCTTGTTGCCTTATGCTCATGCCAAACATTGCTGGTTTCTTTGCTATCAGAGCTTAATAACGCAAGTGAAGTAGCAGAATTGTTACCACTGCTGGAGGCCGAAGACGTACCTTTATTATTAGGCGACAAATACTTAGTTTGTTTAAACCAAGTGCAATAACTACCCTGAACAGTATCACCTCTTTCGCGCTGACGACTTGATAGCTTTTTATCAAGCTCTCTCAACTCAGTCGCAATAGGATCTTCTTGACGCCCTGACGATCCATATTGCGTCTTCAGTATGCCACTCTTAACAATGCCGTGTTTTCCTAATCTTGCAACATTGTCTGCGTTTCCAAAAAAACTAGGAAGATTGAGAAACCAATTTCCGGCGACGCTCTTTTGCCCCTTCTCTTGCTGCTCAAGCTCTCTGTAAATCAAGCCTAAGAAAAAAAGACCAATCAGTTGATTTTCACTGCAAGCGATTAATGCTCTTGGATCATTATACATCGCATCATCCGGACACAATAATGCACAAGAAAGAGGCGGAGACGAAGTATAATGTAATTTCATCACTCGCATAGACTCATCCAGTAGATCCAAAAGAATCGCAAAAAATTTAGGAAAAATATGCGACGACAAAGTAGGGGGGCTGAGAACATGGTTGTCACTAATCACTTTTTCTAAGAGAGAGGGTAAGCGCGTCTCGTGTGCCACTGACAACACAGCACTTGCTCGAGAAATCCAAGAGGAGTCTCTTGCCGAACAATTCCGGCGCATAATGCTGCCGCTTTCTTCATAAATTTCAATGCAATTATAATCAACTTCATTCACTCGGCGTAAGGGAAACCATCTAGCTGGACGATAGACAAGCACGACAGGATAATTAAACGGCGCTGGATAGTTATTATCGCTTCGCCAACCTTCTAAACGTATCGTGTAGATTTTTTGCAAGTCATCCGCAATAATGTCCAATCCAATTAGACCTGTACTCCGAGATATATGCTTGGAATAACTTTGAGGAAAATCATCAGAGACAAGCACAAAAAACACGCGCCCTAGCCGCAATACTTGTTTAACATTTCGCATAAAAAACGCCGATAATCTCCCGCGTTTATCATCATGATTTCGCTCATACGTCACATGATAACGATCCATTAAAATCATGTTTAAGGATCTAATTTCACGAGAGTTGACGGCATAATTGGTTACCTTATACCATTGGCTAGCAATTTCTTTAATGGCAGAATCAATCTTGAATCCTGCTTTTTTTAGTTTTAAACAAACTTCATGCGCCGCAATAAAATGATAAAGATTCACTTGGCTATTAAGCTCAATCATATCACCATCGAAGCTTATATCTGGACAGTGACGAACAACAGCACTTAGAATTTCTTCCCATACTGTTGCAAATTCTGCATATTTACCTGAACTATCCGGAGTGGATTTATCATTTTCCGAATCTTCCTTTACAATTTCTTTAATTTTGACTATGCATTTATACCAGAGTGCTGTAGCATTTTTTGGAACCGGCTTGTCAACTGTGGTTAGATAATAATATATCACGCTAAATGAGGTAAATAATGGCTCCATAATATATGGTAAGAAAACACGATATTGTTCATTTCTCACCAACGCAACAACATATGTCAACGCTTCCAGCAAGTTGCGAATAAACTTATCAATTGTAAGAGGCTCATTCTGCACTGGAGAAAATAATTCATCATTAACCTTTTTCGGAAAACTGGGATCTGCAAATATTTCACACTGGTCACTATAAAATATAAGATCCGGCACTTGTGAACCGATGAAATGTTTTTTTGAGCCAGTCGCGTCGCTCATTAACTCAACTATATTGCCAAGCGCCAGATCACGTATCTGATGGTGTTTTACCAGTTCTTTTTTAAATTCTTTCAACCGCTCTCTTTGCCAAGTAGATAAGTTTTGATTAGTTAAAACCATCACTAAAATTTGAAATATAAAACTTCTGCGGTTATCACTTAGCAAGCGATTCGTGTTGGAAACTCTGCCAGAGCGGCGACTGCTGTCTTTCAAACTTGCTTCAATCTTATAACAAAACTGAAAAGCGGCATTGAGCCATATTGTTTTTTTAGTCGCAGCACTGTTATCACAAGAAGTAAACAATCGCTGACCAGCGTTAAGCAACTCTTGTATTTTTTCACAATTATCACTCTCTGTTAGCCATTCATCAGACGCACGTTGAGATATAGACTCATAGCCTAAATACGCTTGCCATGCCTGGTTCATAATCTCTAATAAGGAGACAGTAAAAACTTCATTAGAAGCATTACTATACTTGCCTAAGATTTGTGTAATTTTTTGTTCAATACTCTTAATTTCATCTGGCGAAAATGAATCTCGATTGACTAATGCTGATATCCATACGCAAAGAGAAATAAAGTCAACATAATCCTGTTTCAGCGATGAACTTAAACTTAGCTCTTGCAGTTTATATTCTAGATCTTGAATATACACACCTGAAGTTGTTCTATACACAGCCGTCGCAGCCTCATCCCCCGTTAGTGGCTGCTGAATTTTTTTAATTAGCGCTGCCTTTATCAAGTCAACATTAGCAGACACAGAAGCCCAAGGGCTTTCAGCTCTCGCAAAGTCACTATATAAAAAAACACGGCAGTTGCCTTCTTGTGGCGTACAAAGAAGATAATCCCTGAATAACAACCCAACATAAAAATGACGAAAAAATAGAGCTATCAAATAGTTGCCCAATGCTTCCTCAACCGCCACCGTTTTTTTTTCAATATAACTTTTGGTCGCTTTATCAAAAGAATGAAAACCATGAGGAAGATTAATTGCATCATGATAACGTTGATCAAAGTATTGTTGAACTTCTACTCCAGCATCATCGTGGCGCGCCTGAGAAGTCTCGGCGATCTTTAAATATAAACCTTCACTATAATCATCAATGACTTTTGAACGATAGCCTTGTCTTTTTAGATTTAATTCCTTATTAAGAACCTGGAGATATGGATACGGTAGATTTAAAACTTGCTCTTTTATTGTCTCTTCAATGGCTTTAATAGACTGATCCTGCTGCAATGCGTTAATCGCGTTTTCAAGCTGTGCTTTTAACGCAGCATTCCATGCGCCACAATTTTTTAACAATATATAATACGCATTCAACTTTTCCAGTTGCTTGATTTTTTCAATGAGTTCTTGTCGTGGCTGCAAGATGTGTGTAATCGTGTACATAAGAAAAGGATCAAAGTTTTCTGATACTCTCATCTCTTCTAAAGTGATTGGTTCTAAAAATTTCTGACGATAAGGCTTTGTGGTATTCGTGATAATTTGGTTTATCAACGCTATTATTTCTTCAACAACAGAGGGGAAAGCTTTATTCCTTCGTTGAGTTAAGAGTTTTTCAAACTGTTGGCGATTATCAAATGTCACTTCGAGATTCTGGCCACAGATTCGCGAAAATTGAGTAAGATCTTTGCAATTCTGATGATCGGCAAGAGCGCTTAATTGTTCAACTAAATCTGTTTTTTTCAATAAATTTTTGGTTGTCTTCCAAATCATTGCTGGTGAACGTGTTTTTAAATTTTTACAATAGACTATTAAGTCATTGGCTTTGGTTTGAGCTTGTTCAAAAAGATGATTAGCCACGTCAATTAGCGTACCGAAATCAAACGCAGTAGCGGGATTATCACGCATACTTTTAATGCTAGCGATAGTTTGAGCTTGATCGCTTGGGATCAAAGGATGTTCTAAATCATTCAGCAATGTTTCGCACAAGCCTATTTTATTCTCGTTGTATTGCCACAGCGGTAAATTAGCATCTTGTAAACAAGATATAATAATCGCCAATCTGACTCGTCGCAAAAAAAGATCCGCGCGAATATTTTGTATGGTCTGTGTGGCACACTGCATAATTTCTGGAGGAAAGATGAGCGTATTAGATTCAAAATTAAGGCAGCCAACGCGACCGCTATCTTGTTTGTCAGAAAATATCGTCGAACAGCTATTAATCTGATTATCTTGACTTAGGTGATCCCTCAATCCTTGCATATTGGCAAATACTTGCAAGTCTGGTAAAGCCAAGTTTTTATCCGTGAAACGAGGAGCAGGAGCAGGCTTTGCAGGTGAAGCGATGGTTGAAAGGCGATCTCCTAGCTCGTCTATTGAGTCACGGAAGGTTTTTTTGGGTTTTGTGTCGCGTGATCTTGATAATAGACTTCCCTCACTGGCCATGCTGGACACAAGGTCAGGGGAGGCGCCATCGCGCTCTTCTAGTTTTTTGCTATATGCCTCTGCGAGATTGACAAGACTGAGCACCTCAACTTCATCAATATTATGTCCCAATACATAGCTATCTAAGCGGCGCCGCCATTCGTAAACATCAGGTCGTTGTGGAGAATTTGCGAATACGTAACGATGGCTAAACTGAATTTGTAGCTTCCCATCTAAAAACATCTCGACAAGCGGCGGGGATGCATCGTTTCCTGGATCCACATAACTAGCATACGTTGGCCACATATCAGTGAGCCCTGGCACCTCTGTTCGTACGTCATTAATCGTTTCGTAACGTCCACCAAGCATTGCCTGGTTATATTTAAAGTCTGTCAACACCGCTATTGAAGTAACGCGAAGTCCACCTTCGTAAAGTGATAGTGTGCCCATCACTCTTCCTGCATCATTCATAAAGTTGGTGCGGGTCATGAATGATTCTCCAAGCAGGAGTAGACAAGTCCCAGCGATATGAGGCGCAGAAAGCAATCCTGCATCTGCATGCAAATAACTTTGTCGGCTCTTTGCTCCGGTTATTTCTTCCCATAGCAGTTTGGCTGGTATTAAACTTTCTTCAACCTCCTCCGAGTGTCGAGCAAAAGTCGTTTGATCCTCAAGGTCCACACGACCCTTATCAAACTTAGCCTCTTTTGTCTTGCAATGTGCCAAGAGGGTGCCAGTAAAAGGCGATCGCCCAGGTGAAAAGGTATAGGTGAATGAATCATCGCTAGTGACAGGCGGCGCTTCAGCAGCAGTGTCGCTTACATCAGTCAATTGTTCGGAAGGAGAGGAAGAGTCGCGTTTCAACATAAATGGCTACAATTTATTATCATTATTGTTGGCGAGTATAGCCCACTCATCTTAATAGATACTTAATACTGCTTTTATTTTTCGCAAGTTTGTGATTTCATTGACTTCTTGCCCGTATTTTCTTGATTAAACCTAGAAACCGCAGTTGACCATTCGCCTGCCGCTCTAACCCCGCCTGAAATCTGATAGCTTTCTATCCAATGTCGCCATGTTAGGTAGGCGCTGGAAGTAGATTCGGCGGATGA
>JAIXPZ010000031.1 GCA_027486005.1 Legionellales bacterium | reverse complement strand
ATCCGCGTCTTCTTGCGTATTCGATTATTTTTTACCATTTCTGCCTCACTATTTTATAAAAATATAACGTTAGCAAGAAAAATAGCAAAATCTTAGTGTGGGATTATTGGAGGCTTACAATAAAAAACAAATTCTTTTAATTCCTGGCCCAGCAGGAGCTGTAGAGGTATTAATTGCATCACCTGCAGAGCCGCGAGCTATTACTGGTATTGTTTGTCATCTCCATCCTGTGCGAGGCGCAACGCATAAAACTTTCTAAACGTGATGCTGGTCAAATTTTGCAGAAGTATTGTAGCTGAAAATAGGTGTAAATTGACAATTAGACAAATTTGACTAATACTCACTAGACAAATTTGCCTAATAACCCTATAGTATTGATAATTCAAAGAGATAGATGAATATGCTAGAGAAATATTTGCCTCACAATAGCTTTAAAATTGATGAAAAATCGTTCTCATCGCGAGATCCGCATCTTTTGGCGTTGTCTGCTTTGAAGTATCAATATTCGCCTCATTGGTGGAAAACTCTAAGTGTCTCTACCCCGGGCATCTATATCTTGACAGGGGGAAGGCAAGTAGGAAAATCAACTTCTTGTAAGTTATTTATTCAACATTGCATAAGGCAAATGTTATACCCTTCTGACAACATCCTTTATTTGCCATGTGATGAAATTTTTGATCAAAAGCAATTAAGCCAAGTGATTCGCTACTTTCTGCAGAATCTAAAAACTGGTCCTTTTCTACTAATTATCGATGAAGTGACTTATGTTCCTATGTGGGAGCGAGTGATCAAGTCTTTGGCGGATGAGGGCGCGTTTTATCAAGGAATTTGTTTATTAACCGGTTCAGACACGTTGATGTTGAAAGAAGCTGCCATGAGCTTTCCGGGGAGGCGTGGTCAATCAGACGTGACTGATTTTCATGTTTATCCTTTAAATTTTCGAGAATATGTCGGCTTGATGAAGAATAATGTATCTCCCAATGAAAAAGAATTAAATGATTTTTTTCAGCAGTATTTACAGTGCGGAGGTTATTTACGCGCAATTAATGATGTCGCTGCTCATGGAAAAATTTTATCAGCCACTTTTCAAACCTATGAGCAATGGATACGAGGCGATTTTTTAAAGCAAGGTAAAAATGAATTTTATCTCATGATGTTATTGGATGCATTAATAAGCGTGGGAGTATCTCAAATTTCTTTTTCTGCGCTCACACAAAAAATCGGCTCCATGAGCAAAGAGACATGTCTTGATTACTATCGTTTGCTAGAGCGTATGGATGTTGTTTTTACGATGCAGGCTTATGATCAAAATAAAAAACAAGGATTTCCAAAAAAAGCGCGCAAATTTCATTTTATGGATCCATTTATTCGGCATGCTGTTATGCAGTATTTGTCGCGCGAGGGCAGAATTTTTCCTGCTGTAGAGGAAAGTATGCTGGTAGAGTCTGTTGTGGCGAGTCATTGCCATCGCTTGCAGCGCACCTATTATTTTAAAGGCCAAGGGGAGGTGGATATTATTCTTCCTAAAGTGGATGGTGTGTTGGCGATTGAAATAAAATGGGCTAATCAAGTACGATCTTCGGATATGAAAACATTGCGTCAATTTCCGAATCGTTTATTGCTAACGAAACATGATGGTTCTAACGAAATTGATGGAATTCGCGCAATGCCAATTCCAATGTTTTTGTATAATGAAAATGATTAGGGTACATTGTAAGACCCTTCCAGTCGTCGCGGTTATTTTGGAAGTGTTGTGTGAGTTCTCTGATTATTTCCGTTGAGCCTAACCAAGTCCTTTTTTCTTTGTTGTATTCGCTCAATATCGCTTGCCACTTTTGTTTTTGTATCTCAGTTAAGGCGGTATTAGCTGAGGCTTGGGCGGCTAATTCCATTGATCCATTATTAATCATAACTATTCCTTTAAGTTTCTGATGCTATTTAAATTATAATCTTTTTTTTGAAATTTTCCTGTCTTTCTTCATAATGCGTCAAGGCAAAGTAGAAATTTCACTTTTAAAGTGTCAAGCTAATACTTGGCCGATTAGCCTCTGTTCTAGCGTCTTTAGATTGTTGTGTATACATACGCGAATTAGCTGTCAGACAATAGCTTTCTTTCGGATACATAGCAGATTTTATTTTTGTAAAGGTTTGTTCGCTGGAGGTATTTACTTCTTGCTGAAATTGTTCAGATTCAAAGGGGGTATGACCTCTTTTTGATGTAATGTTGAGAACGGCTTTTTTGCATGACTCACTCACTCCTACTAAGTTTTTTTCGTTAATAGCCCTATACAGCTCTCCATTTGGTTGAGAAATCTCACCTCCAAGCAGAATATAATCACTTCCCTTTGTAAGATTAGTCCTATATTTTATTTGATTATCTTGAATAATAAGATACAGCTTATTTGATTCAAGCTTATTTCCGTTAATTTCTGACATCAAACAGAGGTCACACCTTTCAAAGGTGGACTTAATATCTTGTAACGCCTGCAAGTTTCTTTTGGAGTTGAGCTTTTTCAAGGTCTCCTCATAGGTCTTTAGAGCATTCTCTAAGTGTTGATTAATTTTCGTGTCAAAATCCTTATTTTGAATATGTTGATAAGTGAACAGGCCTTCTAATTGAGTTAATGCATGGTTTAAGGTGGTCTTTGCGCGGTTATGCCAGCATCTTTTGAACCACCCCCCTTTTAAGTCTTTATTATTGATAATATCAGAACGCAGCCTATTAATTTTATATTGAATCTCTGTAATGATAGGTATGACTTTGAGTACTTCTAGGTAAATTTCTTGTTTCGTAGCATCCAGAGCCTCTGGACTAAAACATACATTTCTATCTACGACTTTTTCTGAAGACGCATCGGTGGCGCAATCATGTTTTTCGAAAGTGTGTTTTGACCAATGTGTACTTGAATGAGAAGATAAAGATTCTGTCGATATCTTTTGCATCTTGGGCACTATTGTTTTCAAAGACTCATTTTTCAGCTGCTTGGTAAATATTTCTTTGAGCGCTGATATTATCTCCGTTTGATTTTCGACTGAGGCAATTGGCTCTGAAGAGGCAGAGATAGTTGAGCTTGAGCATTGTTCTACTAGCTTGTCGCTGCGAGTTGGATAGAAATAGTTAACGATGTGTTGCAGGATCGCGATCGTGATCGTGATGATAAACAATTGGGTAAATGTTGTTTCGGACTCTGATCTCGCCGCTTGACTGTGGCTTGGGGTAATTTGTTCTTGCTGGGCAAGTATTGTTTCGGTCCCTGCCTCTAGTATCGCCGCTTGACTGTGGCTTGAGGCATGTGGCTTTGCGTATTGTTTTTGGTTTATCCTTATGTTGAGATCTTTATCGAACTCCTGAGTAATCCATCGCGCGATCCCGCTGCCCAGCTGCCCATGACCATCACAAACGACAGCAGATTGAATTGTGGCATCAACAACAGGAATAGTAATGACAGAAATGTTATCACTTGATACCCTTTTTTTTTCCAAGCTGTCTCAGCTTTTTTTGCCAATTTTTTCGAGATATCATCTTCTTTTGCTGAGCCTAAGATTGTTTGACTAATGGCTGCAGTGTCTAGAGGGGCAATACCATCACTGGCAACGATGATAATCGGTTGGCTATCGCTGCGGTTGACCAAAGAGAATTGATGATGATAAATATCAGGTTGAGGTGAGAGCCCATGCTCTAGTAAATCAGAGTCACCTAGTGAGCGCCCCATGTTAAGACGTCTGTTTAGTCGCTTCCTGCCAAACTTGTCTTTCTTAATGTTTTCTGGAGGTATGCGGTTTTTTTCATGCTCTAGATCATGCAGATCGTTTAGTATTTGCGTTTCAGGTTGTTTTTTAGAGCTAAGGTTGTCCGTCTTGTCCACCCAAGCCACGTAAGCACGGCTATCGCCTACATTCGCTACAACAATATGTAGTGTATCGCCTTCAATCCATGTGAAGACTGCGCACAAAGTCGTTCCACTCTGTTGTTGACTTATCAGCGATTCCCGCCCCCATTAAAAACCTCGATATAATGCGGGTTTCACGAGCTATTTGAATTATTTTTTCGTAAACTTCGCCTGATTTTTGTAAAAAAGCAGGTGGATAATGGGAT
>JAIXPZ010000071.1 GCA_027486005.1 Legionellales bacterium | reverse complement strand
GCTGACGTTTTTCATATCACCTCCTGTTTTTCGCAAAACGAAGTATATGAAATTCTTATAAAATCAGCGAGTTCTTCTTATAAATCAAATCCTTATGTCAATTTTGTCCCCTACAAAGTAATTGACTAAAAAAACCTGTCCGTGCTAAGAATTCCTTAAGGTAACTGTAGTATAAATAACAACGTTGCAGGGGGTTTGTGACAAATGGATTGAGACGGTATGAATTAAGGAGAAAGCAATGGATGATATATATCATGCTTCACTTAGTGTTAATAACATTAACATATTCTACGGCTTTGGTGATGATCTGCATTGTCTCATAGCTCGATTTACCGCTCTCCTTATTAGCGAAAATACTCAGGCCACAATTGGCATTAAGAATTCGCATGGTGATTTGGTGTACCAATCACGAAAAGTAGCAGAAGAATAGTAGCCCTGGTGGACAGGTTGAGTCGTGTGGCATAATACCTACATGATTTAGCCTGGCTTCCTTTTTTCATATGAACACAAATATTCAACTGTTTTTTCAGCACCGCTTTTTTCAAAAACTATCTACTTCATTATTGGGTAAACTAGCTACTAGCCAGATCCCGTTAATAAAAAATCTGTTTATACAAATTTTTTGTCGCTGTTATGATATAGAAATGTCAGAAGCAGTGGAAGAAAATCCGCTTGCATACGCTTCCTTTCATGACTTTTTTATTCGACGCTTAAAATTGAGCGCCAGAAAAATCGCTGATGATCCACTGGGAATTGTAAGCCCAGCAGATGGAACGATAAGTCAGATAGGTTATTTAGAAAATGACAGTTTATTACAAGCCAAAGGAAAACATTATTCAGTCACTCAATTATTAGGAGGAGATACAGCTCTAGCTAGTACATTTCACAACGGAGCTCAAGCTTTAATTTACTTGGCACCGAATAATTATCACCGTGTTCATATGCCTATTACTGGACGCCTATTACAAATGATTTATGTCCCAGGAACTCTTTTCTCGGTGAGTCCAACAACTGCACAACACATTGATGGCCTGTTTGCTAAGAATGAACGTGTCATTGCACTCTTTGACACTGCTGTGGGGAAAATGGCAGTGATACTTGTTGGTGCGATGATTGTTGGCAGCATTAGCACAGTTTGGGCTGGAATGATCACTCCACCACGTAATCGGCTAGAGCTCTATAGTGAAAATTACCAAACACACAACATCAGTTTAGACAAAGGCCAAGAACTAGGCTATTTTAGTTTAGGCTCAACGGTTATTGTGTTGTTTGAAAAAGACAGAATAATGTGGAATCAAGATCTGATTTCGTCCTCTATACAGATGGGGCAGAGTATCGCTAAGATACAGGTGAATTAAATTTTTGGGGATCAAAATGCCAACCATTTCATTTTTTTATGGCAGATTGGAAATTAGCAATTGCAGGCCAAGAAATATTTAAAATTGATCCATTAAGGTAATCATGTTAGATCGACCAAAAATTATAGAAGTCTTTCCTCGCCCTGATTATTCATTAGATATTAAATTATCAGATAACAGGCTGTTAAGGCTCGATATGAAAAAATTTCTTGCTTATCCCGCCTATAGAAAACTAGCTCAAATAGGATTCTTTTTGGCTGTAAAACATGATGCCAGATTGCTTTATTGGGATGATATGCATATTGACCAAATTCTTAAGTTTGCTACTGAGAGCTCACTTCAACAACAAGAAGGTAGATAGCATGCACAGCCAAAATCATTTTCATGTAATCAAAGATCCGGTTCACGGAGTGATGCAATTCTCTGATAAAGAAAATAATTGGATAAAACCATTTATTAATCATCCGCATTTTCAGCGATTGCGACATGTACGCCAAGTGGGAATGGCGGACCTCATTTTCCCCGGCGCGGTTTATACACGCTTTAATCATAGCTTAGGGTGTTGCTATGTCGGCTCACAGATTGCTAATAAAATTGGTTTGATCGACGAAGAAAAGCAATTGGTGATTTTAGCGTGTTTATTACATGATATTGGCCATGGCCCTTTTTCTCATGCTTTTGAAAATTTGTTTTCTAAAAAATGTATACGTCACGAAGAATGGACGCCACATTTTTTACAAGAATTTAACAACGAAGATTTTTTATCAAAATATAATGAAGACAATAAATATTTTCCTTTAAATGCAGAAAAATTTGAAGCGATTGAACAAATGATTATGCATCGTTATACCAAAAACAAGCTACTTTCTGATATTGTTTCTTCGCAACTCGATGCGGATAGATTAGATTATTTACTGCGTGATAGTCATTTTTGTGGTGTGAAATATGGCGAGTTTGATTTGCGGTGGATGCTGCATTGTTTAACGCCGATAGAGACTGAGGATGGTTTGCGATTAGGAGTAACTAAAAAAGGCATTGGTGTTGTTGAGCATTATCTTGTCGCACGTTGGTTAATGATTCGAAATATATATCACCACGACAAAAAACATGCAGCAGAACATTTGCTCGCTAATTTTCTTATGCAATTAGCTAAAAATATTCCTGACGCTGACTTTCTAAAGCCTTATCGAAGTACACCCTTGGGCCAGTTGTTAATAAACATTAATAAATTTAACCTAAAAATTAAAGAAAAAAAACCAAGTCAGCAAGAGAAAGAAAAATTTCTTAATGAAAATTTTTCACTTTATAAAAAATTATGTGATTATCATGTTCTAGTATTAATTTCAGAGTTAGCAGATTTAGAGATTTCGCATGATGTTGTTATGCTTGCGAAGAGAATTCAATATAGACAAATGCCAAAAGTCCTATCACTTGATATCGATCAGATTCATGATGCGCATGTGCTTGTTGAAGAATTGAAGAAAAAATTCAAGACTACTATCAGCGAATGGCAACTAGAGATCATTAGCGCACCTCGGTTATGTTATGCAGAAGACATTGATCCGATTTGGGTATTGAATTCTTCCGGAAAAACAAGCAAGATTAATGAACGTTCACTGTTGGTAAACTCAATGGCGAATCAATACGAACACGCTTGTTTACTTTTTATCGATTGTGCGTTAATAGAGATATCGGAAATTCAAGAACTTATTGGAAGAGTATAAATGAAACTGAGTGTTATAATTTTAGCCGCAGGTCGCGGTACGAGAATGCAGTCGCAACGGCCAAAAGTTTTACATGCCATTGCTGGAAAAAGCATGTTAGAGCGCGTTGTTAATACCGCTCAACAGCTTTCTCCGCAAGAAATCTTTGTGGTTTATGGTTATCAAGGTGATTTATTACGCGTTAGCTTGCCACATCTTAAAGTGACTTGGGTTGAGCAAAAAGAGCAGTTGGGTACGGGGCATGCAGTAATGCAAGCAGCGCCGAATATTCCAGATGATCATCGTGTGTTGGTTTTGTATGGCGATGTGCCATTGATTTCTCAAGCCACTTTAGAAGAACTAATCATGAAAGCCTCTGAAAAAAGCATTGGTATGATTACGGCTAATCTTGAAGATCCTGCAGAATTAGGACGTATTGTGCGCGATCAAAGCGGAAATTTCATTAAAATTGTTGAATATAAAGATGCCACAGAAGTGCAACGAAATATTCATGAAATTAATAGTGGTATTTATAGTTTTCCAGCACATTATCTTAAATCATGGCTGCCGAAGCTTTCTGTAGAAAATGCGCAAAAAGAATATTACTTAACCGATGTTTTATCGATGGCCGTACAAGAAGATGTTGCTGTTGCGACTGTATATCCCAACGATGATTGTGAAGTCATGGGCGTGAACGATAGGCTACAACTAGCCACGCTTGAGCGCTATTATCAAAAAATGTACACAGATAATTTGATGCGTCAAGGAATGACACTGTTAGATCCTATACGAGTAGATATTCGTGGTGATGTGCTAACACAACAAGATGTAACCGTCGATATCAATGTTATTTTTGAAGGGCAGGTTACTCTTGGTCGCGGGTGTTATATTGGGCCAAACTGCATCATAAAAAATTCATGGCTTGGTGATGACGTCATTATTGAAGCCAATTCTATTGTTGAAGATTCTCGGGTTGAATCGCAGTGTCACATCGGCCCTTTCGCGCGTTTACGGCCAGGTAGTGAATTAAAAACAAAATCTCGTATTGGCAATTTTGTGGAAATAAAGAAGAGCCAGATTGGTGCTGGATCTAAAGTTAATCACCTTTCCTATATCGGTGACACAGTTATGGGAGAAAGAGTTAATGTGGGCGCAGGTACCATTACTTGTAATTATGATGGAATCAATAAGCACCAAACGATAATTGGAGACGGTGCATTTATTGGGTCTGGTACACAACTCGTTGCTCCAGTAGAAATAGGAGAAAATGCTTTCATCGGTGCAGGATCTACGATTACAATGAATGCGCCTGATGGGCAATTAACCCTGGCAAGAGCACGGCAACAAACGATAAAAGAATGGAAATCAAACAAGGAGGAATAAAATGTGTGGAATAGTCGGCGCAACATCAAGACGCAATGTTATCTCAATTTTGGTGGAAGGTTTACGGCGATTAGAATATCGTGGATACGATTCGGCGGGTATTGCCATTCTTTCGGATCAAGGTTTAGAGCGCTGCCGCGTCATGGGAAAAGTGCAAGCTTTGGCGGATGCTTTAAAACAAACGTCATTAAATGGAAATTTAGGCATTGCACATACTCGTTGGGCCACGCATGGTGTTCCTAGTGAACAAAACGCTCACCCACACATTTCGCATGATATTGCCTTAGTTCATAATGGAATTATTGAAAATCATGCCCCATTAAGAGATGAACTTAAACAAGCGGGATATCAATTTACCTCTCAAACTGATACTGAAGTCATCGCACATCTTGTGCATTTCTATTCACAAGAAACGACAGATTTTTTAGCCGCTATTCAAAAGGCAGTATCACGCTTGGAAGGCGCTTATAGTCTCGCAATTATAAATAAAAATTTCCCTGAAAGATTGGTTGCCGTAAAAAGTGGCTGCCCGCTAGTGATTGGTTTGGGCATTAATGAAAATTTTATTGCCTCAGATTCTCTGGCTTTGTTACCAGTGACAAAAAATTATATCTATTTACAAGAAGGTGACATTGCTGATGTGACTCGTGACCATGTAGAGATTTATGATGCTGAAGGATATAATGTTATTCGAGAAAGTAAAATTATTGATTCTTCGTCAGATGTTGCAGATAAAGGCGAATATCAGCATTACATGCAAAAAGAAATTTTTGAGCAAATTGAAGTGATTAATGCGACTTTAGAAGGGCGTATTGTACGTAATCGTTTATTAGATGGAATTTTTGGCGAAAATGCCAAACCGTTATTTTCTAAAATTCAACATGTGCAAATTGTAGCATGCGGCACAAGTTATCATGCGGGATTAACCGCTCGATATTGGCTGGAAGAAATTGCCCATGTCTCTTGTAGCATTGAAGTGGCCAGCGAATTTCGATACCGAAAATGTGTGGTGCCTCAAAATTCGCTATTACTTTGCATTTCTCAATCAGGTGAAACCGCGGATACATTAGCGGCTTTACGACAGTCTAAAAAATTAGGTTATCTTGCATCATTAGTTATTTGTAATGTTCCAGAAAGTTCACTCGTGCGCGAAGCAGATATTGCCTTTATGACGCGTGCAGGCATAGAGATGAGTGTTGCCTCCACTAAAGCATTTACCACGCAATTAGTTGCTTTATTGCTTTTTACCATTGCATTGGCGAAAGAACATGAGCTACATCCAATGGCTGAGCATGCTTTGGTCACTGAATTAGAAGCATTACCTGCTAAAATTAAATTAGCTTTGGCGCTTAATGAAAAGCTAGAAAATTTTTCTCAATTTTTCTCTGAGAAAAATCACGCCCTATTTATTGGAAGAGGCTTGAATTACCCAGTTGCTTTGGAAGGAGCATTGAAATTAAAAGAAATTTCATATATTCACGCGGAAGGTTATGCCGCTGGTGAATTAAAGCATGGTCCTTTAGCGCTTGTGGATAAAGAGATGCCTGTTATTGTGATTGCACCCAGTGATCGTTGGATAGAAAAATTAAAATCAAATTTAGAAGAAGTCCGTAGTCGTGGGGGTGAAGTGATTGTATTTACTGACAAATCTTCTGGTATTCACTCTGAAGCTGGCGTTACTGTATTTCAAATGCCAGAAATAGAAAGTGTTATTTCCCCTATTCTTTATGCTATTCCATTGCAACTGTTGGCTTATCATGTGGCTATTATAAAAGGCACTGATGTTGATCAGCCACGAAATCTTGCAAAGTCAGTAACGGTAGAGTAATGACGAGTATTCAGAAATGGCTAAAAATAGCAATAGAAAAAAAGGCATCTGATTTACATCTTTCTTCCGGACTTGTTCCTATAATCCGTGTTGATGGAGATTTGCTACCGATTGCAGAAGAGATTATAGAAAAAGAATTTTTACATGAAGAATTAAAGCTCTTAATGGGTTTTGAAAAATATCAACAATTTATTGAAGATTTTGAATGCGATTTTGCGCTATCTATTAATGATGTTGCACGGATAAGAGTGAATACTTTTCATCATTATAATGGATTGAGCGCAGTTATTCGTATTATTCCAGCTAAAATTTTATCGTTTGAAGACCTTGATTCGCCTGATGTTTTTAAAAAAATTTGCGAATTAACGCATGGATTAGTGTTGATTGCTGGTCCAACTGGCTCAGGCAAAAGCACAACTATGTCTGCAATGATAAGTTACATTAATACGCACTTTAAAAAACACATTATTACTATTGAAGACCCCATAGAAGCTGTTCATAAAAGCGATCAATGTATCATTAATCAACGCGAAATAGGAGCGCATACGCGTGACTTTCATCAGGCATTGCGTTCAGCGCTACGTGAAGATCCTGATGTTATTTTGGTTGGAGAAATGCGAGATATTGAATCTATTCGTTTAGCGGTTACTGCCGCTGAAACAGGTCATTTAGTGATATCAACCTTACATACTAATTCAACGCAAGAAACTATTGATAGAATGGTCAATGTATTTCCTGCTGGCGAACAAAATTTTATTCGTAGTATGTTATCACTGTCTTTGCAAGCGGTAGTTTCTCAGACTTTGATTAAAAAGAAAGACGGTGGTCGAGTTGCCGCCTATGAAATTATGTTAGCAAATTCAGCGATAAGAAACTTGATTCGAGAAAATAAAATACATCAAATTTATTCTGTTATCCAAACAGGAAAATCTGAAGGAATGATGACGCGTGCTCAATACATTCAAGAACTTGTTTCTCGCGGTGTTTTTTTGCTACAATAATGCGTTAGTTTTTTCCTGCCCTTTTTTTCTCGTCACAGCGTACGTGTTATTATCGTACTATTTCAACACTGCTCTAGTATTTAAAAGGGTTTTGTATTATGTCAGAGATTATTATTTATAAAGCAAAAAATGGTCAGGTTGAGCTTGATATTAGTTTAACAGAAGAAACGATGTGGCTATCGTTAACACAAATAACGCAGTTGTTTGGCAGAGATAAGTCGGTTATTTCTCGTCACTTGGCCAACATCTTTAAAAACAATGAGTTAGATAAAAGCACAGTTGTTGCAGATTTTGCAACAACTGCTCAAGATGCAGAAATTCCCGCCTCGAGCTTAACAGCAGTCTGAAGAATCAATATTGATTATTACAAGTACAAGGCCTCATAAATTTTTCCTTTTATGCCTTTTTTAAAGCAATCAACTCTGTTTTT
>JAIXPZ010000001.1 GCA_027486005.1 Legionellales bacterium | reverse complement strand
TAACATTTCAATTGAAGTGCGTTTAATTTCTCCGATTGCGATGGAAGATGGCGCGCGTTTTGCGATTCGAGAAGGTGGCCGTACCGTCGGTGCAGGTGTCGTAGCTAAAGTGTTAAAGTGATTCGATAAGGTAGAGATAGGTCAGTATTTTTTCGGGGTCAGTAGCTCAATTGGCAGAGTGGCGGTCTCCAAAACCGCAGGTTGGGGGTTCGAGGCCCTCCTGGCCCGCCATTAAATGACCATCTAAAGTTGAATAAATGTAAATTAAGGAAGGGGCGGCCGGTTAGTCGCTCTTCTATGAAGAAGGGGCGGTATGCTTAAAGCTATTAAAGTGGGGGTTACTTCATCATCCCGAGCGAGATGGATTGATCCGCTCCTTTTGGGGGTGGCGGTAGCTGTCTTTTTAGGAAGTTTTGTCGCCAATTATCAATGGCCAGCTTTTCCTGCTTATCTGAAGATTGCTCTTTGGCTTTTTGTGGCCATTGTTATGCTGGCGCTGATTGGTTTTACAAAAAAGGGATTAGCATTATTTAGATTTTCTAAGGATGCGCGCGCAGAGCTAAGAAAGGTACATTGGCCAACACGTCAAGAAACTCTGCAGACAACGCTAATGGTTGTTGTGATGGTAGTGGTGGTTGGATTGTTTCTTTGGGGGATTGATGCCTTGTTTATTTGGGCGGTCAATGGATTAACAGGACAAAGAGGGTAGCTACGTGGGTTCTTTATCAAATGCGAATGAGCTGCCAAAAAAACTTTGGTATGTTGTGCAGGCTTACTCTGGGCTTGAGGGCCATGTTAAAAAATCATTGGAAGAAGCGATTCTTCTTTCTGGTTTAAATTCTTCTTTTGGGCAAATTCTAGTTCCTACGGAAGAAGTTGTAGAGATGCGTGCTGGGCAAAAACGTAAAAGTGAAAGAAAGTTTTTCCCTGGTTATGTTTTAGTTGAAATGGAAATGAATGATGCTACTTGGCATTTAGTGAGATCGACTCCAAAAGTAGTTGGTTTTATTGGAGGGACAAGTGAGCGCCCTGCGCCTATTTCCCCAAAAGAAGTAGATTTTATTTTGCAGCGAATGCAAGATAGTGCAGATAAGCCTAAGCCTAAAGTTTTATTTGAAGCTGGCGAGGTGGTGCGAATCACTGAAGGCCCTTTTGCAGATTTCAATGGTGTAGTAGAAGAAGTTTTTTACGAGAAAAGCCGCTTGCGTGTTGCAGTACTAATTTTGGGGCGCTCAACTCCGGTGGAGTTGGAGTTTACTCAAGTAGAAAAAGCTGGGTAGAAGTATTTAGTTTTTTTTTATTTTAACGAAAGGGGAGCTAATGTCAGTTAAATTATTACTGGTTCGGCGCTTGACCCTAAATGATGAGGAAATGATATGTCAAAACCTGTAAAAGGTAAAAAAATAGCAGCCTATATTAAGCTGCAAATTAAAGCGGGTCAGGCGACTCCGACTCCTCCTGTTGGTCCAGCTTTGGGTCAAAAAGGTGTCAATATTATGGAGTTTTGCAAGGCTTTTAATGCAAAAACACAGACCTTAGAACAAGGATTGCCTATCCCTGTTATTATTACTGTTTATAGCGATAAGAGTTTTACATTTATCACTAAGACCCCTCCAGCGTCTGTTCTAATTAGAAAGACACTTGGGTTGAAGAGTGGTAGTGCAACACCTCATACAGTGAAAGTGGGTAAAATCACACGTGCGCAGTTAGAAGAAATTGCAAAAGCCAAAGCGCCAGATCTGACAGCGGCAGATTTAGAAGCGGCGGTTAGAACTATTGCTGGTACTGCACGCAGTATGGGCGTTGACACTGAATTGTAGGAGGCTGAGATGGCTAGAATTTCAAAAAGAGTAAAAAATATTGCATCAAGAATTGATAGTACCAAAACGTACTCAGTCGATGCTGCAGTGAGTTTATTAGCGGAACTTTCTTCTGTAAAATTTACAGAAAGCTTGGATATTGCGATTAACTTAGGTGTTGATCCGAGAAAGTCGGATCAAGTTGTGCGTGGCTCGGTAGTAATGCCTAGTGGCACAGGTAAAACAGTTAGAGTTGCTGTATTCACTGGAAGTGAAAATGAGGCAGCGGCCAAAGCGGCAGGGGCTGATATTGTAGGCTTGGAAGATTTAGCTGAAAAAGTTAAAAATGGCGAGCTTGATGTGGATGTTGTGATTGCTTCTCCCGATGCAATGCGTGTCATTGGTAAAATTGGACAAATTCTTGGGCCAAAAGGTTTAATGCCTAATCCAAAAGACGGCACGGTTTCGCAGGATGTTGCGGCTGCGGTGCGTAATGCAAAATCAGGCCAAGTTCGTTTTAGAACAGATAAAAATGGAATCATACATTGCTCAGTTGGAAAAATTAATTTTTCTGTTGATGCAATCAAAGCAAACCTTAAAGCGTTACTGGCTGCTTTGAATAGATTAAAGCCAACAGGTGCTAAAGGTGTTTATGTTAAGAGAGTGACTCTTTCTTCTACAATGGGACCTGGCTTGACTGTAGAAATTTCAAGTATTGATGCATAAATGATAAAGAATTTGGCTTCGTCTTTGGAGCCTCATGCCTCTGTGTTTCAACAGGGGTTGATTATTGATGGGCTTGTCTTGTCTATAATCGTCAAAGACCGTAGGTGTCTGCTGTAAACTTGTTTTTCAGTGGGCTTAATAAGCGAAAGTTGGCCTACGTAGACGCACTTTTATAAATTTAAAGGGGTAGCAACATGGCTCTTAATTTAACAGATAAGCAAGCGATTGTTTCAGAAGTATCTGAAGTTGCATCGCGAGCTATATCGTTGGTTGCTGCAGACTATCGTAGTTTAACTGTTTCCAAGATGACTGATTTGCGTGCAAAGGCGCGTAGCAGTGGTATTTATTTACGTGTTGTAAGAAATACTCTTGCTCGTCGTGCAGTTGCAGGGACAGATTTTGCTTGTGTTCAGCAAGAATTGGTTGGGCCTTTGCTCTTAGCTTTCTCAATGAAAGAACCAAGTGCTGCTGCGCGATTACTTCAAGCTTTCATCAAAGAAAACGAAGAGCTTAAAGTGAAATTTCTGTCATTATCAGGAAAACTTTTAGCAGCTAGCGATATCGGTAAAGTGGCTAAATTGCCAACGAAAGATGAAGCGATCTCAATTATGATGTCGGTGATGAAAGCGCCTGTCACTAAGTTGGTTCGCACCATCAATGAACCGCATTCAAAAATGGTTCGTACGTTGTTGGCAGTGAAGTGCAGCAAAGAAGTATAAAAAAAGATGTAGGGGCTGTGCCTTGTGCCTGCCCTATAATTAATGTAGGGGCTGTGCCTTGTGCTTGCCCTTAAAACAAAATGACCGGAGATAACAATGTCAACATTAACTAAAGATCAAATTTTAGACGCCATTTCAGCAATGAGCGTCATGGATGTAGTTGAACTTATCGAAATGATGGAAAAAAAGTTTAACGTAACTGCAGCAGCTCCTATGATGGCAGCCGCAGCACCTGTAGCAGCAGAAGCTGTTGAGGAAAAGACAGAGTTTGATGTAGTGCTAACTGGCTTTGGAGCAAACAAAGTTGCTGTTATTAAAGAAGTGCGCACGATTACAGGATTAGGCTTAAAAGAAGCGAAAGATCTTGTTGAAGGTGTACCTGGAAATATCAAAGAAGGTGTTTCTAAAGCAGATGCTGCTGAAATCAAAAAGCAAATTGAAGCAGCTGGCGGCACAGTAGATATTAAATAACGTCAAAAGTTATTGAAATGATGGCTGAGTGTGAAAGTTTTTATTGACCAACACTCTCAGCCTTTTCCTGTTTAAGTATTTTCTCTGATTCATGCAAGTTGAGGTATATACGTAATGACTGACAGAACCGCGCAACTTTCCTTTACTGAACAACGACGCATTCGAGTCGATTTTGGCAAGCTTCAAGACACCATGGAGATTCCTCCTCTGCTTGATATTCAAAAGCAATCTTACCATTCCTATTTGTGCGATAGTCAAATCGATGGTGTTGATGTTAAGAGTGGACTAGAAGCGGCATTTTCTTCTGTTTTTCCGATTGTAAGTGTTTCTGGTTATGCAGAATTGCATTATGTTTCATATCGAATTGCTGAATCAGTTTTTAATGTTAAAGAATGTCATATTCGTGGAGCCACTTACGCAGGGGCTTTGCGTGTTAAATTACAACTGGTTATTTATGATAAGGACGCGCCAGTTAGTGAAAAAGTGGTTAAAGATGTCAAAGAACAAGAAGTCTATATGGGTGACTTACCTTTGATGACTGATTACGGTACGTTTATTATCAATGGTACTGAGCGAGTTGTTGTTTCTCAATTGCATCGTTCTCCTGGTGTCTTTTATGACCATGATAAGGGCAAAACACATTCTTCGGGTAAGGTGCTTTATTCTGCACGAATTATTCCTTATCGTGGTTCATGGTTAGATTTTGAATTTGATCCTAAAGATTGCGTATTTACACGTATTGACCGACGAAGAAAATTGCCGGTCACTATATTGTTACGTGCGCTTGGTATGGATACTGAAAGCATACTGTCGGCTTTTTTTGATTTTGTTCAAGTTAAGTTTACCAAGGACAGTGCTTCTAACGATGCCCTCGAAGTTGCGATTGATCCAGCGCGTATGCGTGGAGAAATTGCCACTTTTGATATCATGCTTAAAAAAGAAGTATTGGTGCTTGCGGGACGTCGCATCACTGCAAAGCATGTGCGGGATTTAGAAAAAGCCAATATAAAAAGTATCACGACTCCAATCGAATATATTATTGGAAAAGTTATTGCAAAAACATTAATCGATGAAAGTACGGGCGAAGTTCTAGTAGAAGCAAATACAGAAATAACCCAAGAAGTTGTCGAAGCAATAAAGACAGCCAAGATAAATAATTTTGAAATTATTTTCACTAATGAAATTAACTGTGGTCCTTATATTTCAGAAACATTGCGCGTTGATCCTACAAAAACACAATTAGAAGCAATGGTTGAGATTTACCGCATGATGCGTCCAGGGGAGCCGCCGACAAGAGAAGCAGCAGAAGGACTGTTTAGAAATTTATTTTTTACGTCAGAACGTTACGACCTTTCCAACGTCGGTCGAATGAAATTTAACCGTCGAGTAGGCCGTAAAGAAATCACAGGCGAAGGCGTTCTCAATAAAGATGATATTGTTGAAGCATTACGTGTGTTAATGAATATTCGAGATGGCAAAGGCGAAGTAGATGATATTGATCATTTAGGAAATCGTCGTGTCCGTAGTGTTGGCGAAATGGCTGAAAACCAATTTCGAGTTGGTTTAGTTAGAGTTGAGCGTGCTGTCAAAGAACGTTTAAGCGTTGCAGAAGCTGAAGGTTTGATGCCACAGGATCTTATCAATGCGAAACCTATTTCGGCGGCAGTAAAAGAGTTTTTTGGATCTAGCCAATTATCTCAATTCATGGATCAAAATAATCCATTATCAGAGATTACGCATAAACGTCGTGTTTCTGCACTTGGGCCTGGTGGTTTATCTAGAGAGCGTGCTGGTTTTGAAGTGCGTGACGTTCATCCAACCCATTATGGACGAGTATGTCCGATTGAAACACCGGAAGGTCCAAACATTGGATTAATCAATTCTCTTGCTGTATACGCAAGAACAAACTCATATGGATTTCTTGAGACTCCTTATAGAAAAGTAATTAATGGTAAAGCAAGTAATGAGATTGAGTACCTTTCTGCTATTGAAGAAAGCGATTTTATTATTGCACAAGCGAGTGCGACACTTGATGCACAAAATAATTTAGTCGAAGAGCTAGTTGCTTGTCGTTATGATAATGAAAGTATTTTCAGCACTTCTGAAAAAGTTCAATATATGGATGTATCGCCCAAGCAGATTGTATCTGTAGCAGCAGCACTGATTCCATTTCTAGAGCATGACGATGCAAACCGAGCGCTCATGGGTTCGAATATGCAACGTCAAGCAGTGCCTACATTACGTTCAGAAAAACCATTAGTGGGAACTGGAATAGAACATTTTGTGGCAAGGGATTCTGGTGTTACCGTAGTGGCTAAACGTGGTGGTATTATTGAATCAGTAGATGCTTCCCGAATTGTTATCAAAGTAAGTGAAGCAGAAACAGCGTCAGGCTCAACTGGTGTCGATATTTATAATTTAACTAAATATACTCGCTCGAACCAAAACACTTGTATTAACCAACGGCCTCTTGTGCATGTAGGCGATATTGTTAAAAAAGGTGATATCGTTGCCGACGGATCTTCTACAGATTTAGGTGAGTTAGCATTAGGACAAAATTTACTTGTCGCATTTATGCCGTGGAATGGCTACAACTTCGAGGATTCCATATTAATTTCTGAACGAGTAGTACAAGAAGATCGTTTTACAACGGTGCATATTGAAGAACTTACTTGTATTGCACGTGATACTAAATTAGGGCCAGAAGAAATTACTTCAGATATTCCGAATGTAGGCGAAGGCGCATTAGGCAAGCTCGATGATTTCGGAATAGTTTATGTGGGCGCTGAAGTTGGGCCTGGTGATATTTTGGTGGGAAAAGTCACGCCAAAGGGAGAAACTCAGTTAACCCCTGAAGAAAAATTATTGCGAGCTATTTTTGGTGAAAAAGCGTCTGACGTGAAAGATAGTTCTTTGCGCGCCCCAACAGGGATGCATGGAACAGTTATTGACGTGCAGATTTTCACACGCGATGGTATTGAAAAAGATGCGCGTGCTCTTGAGATTGAAAGTGAACAGCTGGCGAAGGTGAAAAAAGATTTGGGCGACGAAGCCAGAATCAAAGAAGTCAATATTTATGCTCGCGCATCACAACTGCTGTTGGGTAAATCTGCTGTCAAAGGACCACAGAAACTTAAAAAAGGTACGTTGATTGATGCAGAGTACTTAGAGTCTTTATCTAAAGAAAAATGGTTTGAGATTACAGTCGACGCTACAAGCGATAACGAGGCATTAGCAGCCTTAGCGGGTCAATTTGCTGAAATTCGAGCAGATTATGATAAACGCTACGAAGAGCAAAGTAAGAAAATCACACAAGGGGATGATCTTGCGCCTGGAATATTGAAAGTCGTTAAAGTTTATATGGCAATTAAACGCAGAATTCAGCCCGGTGATAAAATGGCTGGACGCCATGGAAATAAAGGGGTGATTTCGATGGTGGTTCCTGTCGAAGATATGCCTTATTCCGCAGATGGAACGGCGGTAGATATCGTTTTAAATCCATTGGGCGTACCTTCTCGTATGAACATTGGGCAAGTACTTGAAGCACATTTGGGTTGGGCGGCTAAAGGCCTAGGATTGAAAATTGGCATTATGCTTGACCAACAAGTAAAAATGAAAGAAATGCGTGATTTCTTGGACCGAATTTATAATCATGACGGACAAAAACGTATTGACTTGGATAAGTTTAGTGATGAAAAAATTGCAACCTTAGCGAATAATCTACGTGCAGGTGTTCCAATGGGAACTCCTGTTTTTGATGGCGCTCATGAATCTGAAATTAAAAAAATGTTAACGTTAGCAGGCTTACCTGAAAGTGGGCAAACAACACTATATGATGGTCGTACAGGCGAAGTATTTTTAAGGCCCGTAACGGTTGGATATATGTACGTCCTTAAACTTAATCATTTAGTGGACGATAAGATGCATGCACGGTCAACTGGCTCATATAGTCTTGTGACTCAACAGCCTCTTGGTGGTAAAGCTCAGTTTGGTGGTCAACGTTTTGGGGAAATGGAAGTTTGGGCGTTAGAAGCTTACGGCGCAGCCTACACTTTGCAAGAAATGTTAACGGTTAAATCAGATGATGTGAACGGACGAACGAAAATGTATAAAAATATCGTCGATGGTAACCAAACAATGGATTCTAGTGTGCCAGAAGCATTTAACGTTCTTGTTAAAGAGATTCGTTCATTAGCCATTGATATTGACACGGATAGTTTTTAGTGGGGTCTGTTTAAAGTAGCATTGAAATTAATTAAGGGGAACGATCTTGGACTTAAGACATATTCTGCGGCCTGATGCAAAGGGTGACAATTTTAATGGTGTGCGGATTTCATTAGCATCTCCAGAAATGATTCGCTCTTGGTCTTTTGGTGAAGTAAAGAAACCAGAAACTATCAATTATAGAACGTTTAAACCTGAGCGTGATGGTTTATTCTGCGCCAAAATTTTTGGCCCTATTAAAGATTACGAGTGTTTGTGTGGAAAATACAAACGTCTTAAACATCGTGGAGTTGTGTGCGAAAAATGTGGCGTTGAAGTTACCTTATCTAAGGTGCGACGTGATCGCATGGGGCATATTGAATTAGCTTGTCCTGTAGCACATATTTGGTTTTTAAAATCACTCCCTTCTCGTATTGGATTGTTGTTAGACATGACTTTACGCGATATTGAACGCATACTTTACTTTGAAGCGTTTGTTGTCACAGAGCCTGGTATGACACAATTAGAACGTGGTCAGTTGCTAACAGATGAAGAATACTACGACGCGATCGAAGAATACGGTGATGAATTCGAAGCGCATATGGGCGCTGAAGCGATACAACAATTATTAAGTGATGTTGATCTTAAAGAAGAAATTGCGACAATTTATGAAACATTGCCAACGACTTCTTCTGAAACAAAGCTTAAAAAATTAGCTAAGCGTTTAAAGCTGTTGGAAGCTTTCAATGATTCAGGTAACCATCCTGAATGGATGATCTTAAATGTATTGCCGGTTCTTCCTCCAGAGTTACGTCCTTTGGTTCCATTGGATGGTGGACGATTTGCTACATCAGATTTGAATGATCTTTATCGTCGCACAATTAATAGAAATAATCGATTGAAGCGCTTATTAGATCTTAATGCTCCAGATATCATTGTTCGCAATGAAAAACGTATGCTTCAAGAAGCAGTGGATGCATTACTCGATAATGGTCGTCGTGGACGAGCAATCACCGGTGCTAACAAGCGTCCGTTGAAGTCACTCGCCGATATGATCAAAGGTAAGCAAGGGCGTTTCCGTCAAAACTTACTAGGTAAACGTGTTGACTATTCTGGACGTTCAGTGATCGTAGTTGGACCAACATTACGTTTACATCAATGTGGCTTGCCAAAGAAAATGGCGTTAGAGTTATTTAAGCCGTTTATTTTCAGTAAATTACAGTATCGCGGTTTAGCGAATACGATTAAAGCTGCGAAAAAAATGGTTGAGCGGGGTGAGCCGGAAGTTTGGGATATCTTAGAAGAAGTCATTCGTGAACATCCTGTATTATTGAACCGTGCGCCAACATTACACCGGTTAGGGATTCAAGCTTTTGAACCATTATTAGTTGAAGGTAAAGCAATTCAACTACATCCGTTAGTTTGTACCGCGTATAACGCCGACTTTGACGGCGATCAAATGGCGGTTCACGTGCCTCTGTCGTTGGAAGCGCAATTAGAAGCGCGTACTTTGATGATGTCATCAAACAATATTCTTTCTCCTGCAAATGGCGAACCTATTATTGTTCCATCACAAGACGTTGTTTTAGGATTGTATTATTTAACACGAGGCCGTGTGAACGCAGCTGGCGAAGGCATGTGTTTTTCTAGTGTAAATGAGGCAGAGTTAGCTTATCGAAACGGCATTGTCGAGTTGCAAGCAGCAGTAGAAGTGCGATTAAAAGATGGCGAAGGTTATGTGCGTCACAAAACCACTGTCGGAAGAGCGTTGTTATCGAATATTATTCCCTCAGGAATGCCTTTTAGTGTTATTAATAAAGTGATGACTAAGTCTGCTATTTCTAAAGTAATCAATACTTGTTACAGAACATTAGGCTTAAAAGACACAGTAATCCTTTGCGATCATCTAATGTATACGGGTTTTAATTATGCGACTGTCGCAGGGATTTCTATTGGTATTAACGATTTGGTTATTCCATTAGCGAAGCAGGAAATTGTAGAAGCAGCAGAACATGAAGTGAAGGAAATTGAACAGCAATTTTCTTCTGGATTAGTAACACAAGGCGAGCGCTATAACAAAGTAGTAGATATATGGTCGCGAGCAAATGATCAAGTGGCTAAAGCGATGATGGATAATCTCTCAAAAGAGCCAGTTATGACTAAAGCAGGAAAGAGTGTTGAGCAAGAATCATTTAACTCTATTTATATGATGGCTGACTCAGGCGCGCGGGGTTCTGCAGCGCAGATTCGTCAGTTAGCGGGTATGCGAGGATTGATGGCTAGGCCAGATGGCTCGATTATTGAAACACCGATTACGGCGAATTTCCGTGAAGGCTTAAATGTAGCGCAATACTTTATTTCTACTCACGGTGCGCGTAAAGGTCTTGCAGATACTGCGCTTAAAACAGCTAACTCAGGTTATTTAACACGGCGCTTGGTCGATGTTGCACAAGACGTGGTGATTGTTTTAGTAGATTGTAAAACAGATCGCGGATTAATTATGACGCCTCTTATTGAAGGTGGGGATGTTGTAGAGCCATTGCGTGACCGTGTTTTAGGTCGTACGGTTGCAGAAGATGTGTATGTTCCTGGAAGCGAAGAAACAGTATTAGTTTCTGCAGGCACAATACTTGATGAGCATCTTGTAGATGAATTAGAAAAAGCCAGTGTTGATCGTGTTAAAGTGCGATCGCCTATTACATGCGAAGCCCATTATGGCGTTTGTTCAGCATGCTACGGACGTGATCTTGCGCGTGGACACCAAGTCAATATTGGTGAATCTGTTGGTGTTATTGCTGCACAATCTATTGGTGAACCAGGAACACAGTTGACGATGAGAACTTTCCATATCGGGGGAGCAGCTTCAAAAGCAGTCGTGGCGAACAGTATTCAAATTAAAGGCGCGGGTACGATTAAATTAGTCAATGCAAAACTAGTGGACAGAGCAGACGGTAAACAAGTCACTATATCGCGCTCAAGTGAATTGGTCGTCGTGGATAAGCATTTAAGAGAGCGTGAACGTTATAAAGTGCCTTATGGTGCTGTGCTTAACTACATCGATGGTCAGCTTGTTAATGGCGGAGAAATTGTAGCGAACTGGGATCCACATACTCATCCCATTATTACTGAAGTTGCCGGGTATGTGAAATTTATTGATATGCTAGAAGGATCAACGATTCATAAACAAACCGATGAAGTGACTGGGTTATCAAGTATTGTTATTACCGATGCTAAACAACGCGGTAAAGGTGGGCGTGAGCTTAAACCAATGTTGAAACTAGTGGATGATAAAGGAGACGATCTCTGTATTCCTGGCACCAATGTGCCGGTGCAGTATTTCTTGCCTGTAGACGCGATTATCACGGTTGAAGATGGCAAAACGGCAAAAATAGGTGATATTTTGGCGCGTATTCCACAAGAAACCTCAAAGACACGGGATATTACTGGGGGCTTACCTCGCGTTGCGGATTTATTCGAAGCGAGAAAACCAAAAGATCCAGCGATATTGGCAGAAACTTCAGGTGTGGTCAGCTTTGGTAAAGAAACAAAAGGCAAGCGCCGTTTAATGATCACTTCAACGACGGGTGAAATTCACGAAGAGTTAATTCCAAAGTGGAGAACCATTAACGTATTTGAAGGCGAGCATGTTGAGCGTGGCGAAACTATTGCCGACGGTCCTGCTAATCCGCATGATATTTTACGATTGCTTGGAATCGATAGGTTGGCGAGCTATATCGTTAATGAAGTTCAAGACGTTTATCGCCTGCAAGGGGTTAAAATCAATGATAAACATATCGAAGTCATTGTGAATCAAATGCTTCGTAAAGTGTTGGTGACTTCACCTGGAGATGGTAAGCACTTGAAAGGTGATCAAATTGAACGTTCGGCGGTTCTTCAAGAAAATGAAGATTTGAAAGCAGAAGGAAAAATGGAAATTCTTTATCAACCCGTGTTGTTAGGAATCACTAAAGCATCGCTTTCAACCGACTCTTTCTTGTCTGCTGCTTCGTTCCAAGACACGACACGTGTTATTACAGAAGCTGCGGTCAGAGGCGCTCGTGACATGTTACGTGGCTTAAAAGAAAATGTACTCGTGGGAAGATTGATTCCTGCAGGCACAGGCCATGCTTATCATGCTGCTCGAGCTGCTGGCAAACCGTTTGATACTGATGTGAAGTCTGCTGAACAAGACCTCGTTGATCTTGAAGATGCATTTGCAAAAGCACTTGCGGAGAATGATCAAGCGCAACGAAAGCTGGATGCTTCTGACGAAGTGTAACATTTTAAATGCCCCTTTTTTGCAAAAAAGAGGGGTATTATTCTTTCCTCTTTCAACCATTATTTTCTATGGCAGCATTTTCAAATGAAATATCTAATTACCAGTGCATTACCTTATATTAATGGCGTTAAACATTTAGGCAATATTATTGGCTCTCTTTTGCCGGCTGATGTGTATTCACGGTTTTTAAAACAGCAAGACTTAGAAGTGTTATTTATCTGCGGCACGGATGAACACGGCACGCCGGCAGAAATTGCGGCTAAAGATGAAGGTCTAGAAGTAGCAATATATTGCGAAAAAATGTATCTCAAGCAAAAAGATATTTATGAGAAATTTGCGATAGATTTTGATTATTTTGGTAGAAGTTCAGCGGCGAGTAATCATCAAATAACGAAAGAAATTTTTAATAGTTTAGATAAAAATGGATTTATTCTTGAAGAGAAACTTAAGCAATTTTACTCTGTAGATGATCGACGTTATTTGCCTGATAGATATGTCACTGGCAGTTGCCCGCATTGTAAATATGATAAAGCGCGGGGTGATCAATGCGATTTATGTGGAAAATTACTGGACCCTCTAGACTTAGTGAATCCTAAGTCTGCGATTAGCGGCAGTAGCAATTTAGAAGTAAAAACTGTCAGTCATCTTTTTTTAGCGCTAGACAAATTGGAAGAAAAGGTGAGGGCGTGGATACAAGAAAAAGAAGCAAGCTGGCCAGTGTATTCAGTGAGTGTTGCAAAAAAATGGTTAAATGAAGGCTTGCAGCCACGATGTATTTCTAGAGACCTCGATTGGGGGATATCAATTCCAAAACCAGGTTATGAAGACAAAGTTTTTTACGTATGGTTCGATGCTCCAATGGCTTATATTGCTATTACCCAAGATTGGGCAAGAGATGTTGCAAAAAATAATGATGCTTGGAAAAAATGGTGGTGTGAAGATCTGGCGAATACACAGTATGCGCAGTTTATGGCTAAAGACAATTTACCATTTCATGGCGTCATGTGGCCGGCGATGTTGCTTGGAGCTGATGCGAACAAGTGGAAGACCGTGGATTGCCTGAAGGGTTTTCACTGGCTTACTTACGAAGGCGGTAAATTTTCTACCAGTTTAAAAAGAGGAATATTCTCTGACGTTGCGATAGAGCTATTTCCAGCAGATTATTGGCGTTATTATTTATTAGCGAATATTCCTGAGAGTCATGATTCGGATTTTCGTTTAGATGATTTTGTGACGACCATTAATAAAGATTTAGTCGGAGTGTTGGGTAACTTCGTTAATCGAGTTGCCGCTTTGCTTGACAAATATTTTGAAGGAAAAGTGCCTGATTACGATGTGAATAACGAACATGTGAAGAAGTTGTTTGAACATTGTCATCCTTTTGCAAAAAATATTGAAGAAGATTATTTCGGCCTCAACTTTAGATCGCTGATGCGAAACTTAAGAGAGTTGTGGTGCTTTGGTAATGAGTTTATTACCGTTGCAGAGCCATGGAAGCTCGTCAAGAGCGATAAAAAAGAAGCGGGCAATGTGCTGGCTGCTTGTCTGCATTTGATTCGTCTATATGCTATTGCGAGTTACCCGGTTATTCCAGCAAGTGCGATGAAGATGTTAAATTACCTTGAATTATCGAAAGAATCTACTAAAGAAAAATTTAAGTTAGCGGAATCTGTAGTGTTCGACTATCTCAAGCCAGGTGAGAAATTGGGTAATATTGAATTGTTATTTGAAAAGATTACGCCTGAAAAAAATTTGGAATTGCAGGAGATGTTTTCTAGCATTTCGTAGACCAAAACAAGACCCTTTTTTTATCTTATTAAATCATTAAGTGTAATTACTTGGTCGATAAGTTCATTGCCATACATGTTTTCTTTAATGCCATTTGCTGAAATAAATGCAAGATGGAGCTGCGCGTTAGAGCGCGTCTGTGTTTTGTAAGAGATAATTTTATTTTTTAAATTTTCAGCGTATGCTTTATCAATCATGACCGGATCTTTGGTATATTTAATTTCACGTAAAGTAATAATGCCATCATCTCCATCAAATAACATATCACTGGCGTTACAGGAATGAAAATTATTCGCTCTATTTTGGCAGGAGAACGTTCGCCTCAACAACTTGCTAAATATCGCGATGGACGTTGTAAGTAGAGCGAAGAAGTGATCGCGAAGTCTTTGCAAGGCAACTATCGTGATGAACATATTTTTGCGTTACAACAATCGATTGAGCTTTTTGATGTTTACCGTGAAAAAATTAAAGCGTGTGATGGCAATAGAAAAACTTCTTATTTCATTTGGGTTAAATCCAGAAGGCAGCAATTTAACAACTCGCGTTCACAAAAAGCCAAAAAAACGCAGAAATAATGAACTGCATTTTAATGCGCAACATTACTTAAAACAATTTTAGGTGGATTTTTTCGACGGCAAAAAAGTAAATTAGGCTCCCCAAAGGCCATTACCGCGACAGCTTATAAAATTGCCCGACTGTTGTATGCAATGCTGCGATATGGACAAGAGTATGTTGATGTAGGTATGGATTATTATGAAACACAATATCAAGGCAGGGTTTTAAACAATTTAACTAAAAAAGCAAAAATATTAGGATTTCAACTGGTTCCTCTCGAGGTTACAGAAAAAGCTCCCTAGAAGAAAATATAAATTTCATCATGCATTTCTATTTTTGCATGAAAAAAGCATTGGTTTTCCTCTCTTTTTTGTCCTGCTGCGCTTGACAAGAGTGGGGCGCATCATTAGAATCTCGCTTCGCTCTAAAAAGAGCACAGTATTTTATTATCTTAATGTCACGAATCAGGTGGAGTTGAAGAGAATGCCAACGATTAATCAGTTAGCAAGAAAGCCCAGGCAGCCAAAAGCCCAGCGAAACGCAACAAGAGCGCTTGAGCGTTGCCCTCAAAAACGTGGGGTCTGTACGCGCGTTTATACTACAACTCCTAAAAAACCTAACTCAGCGTTACGAAAAGTGGCGCGTGTTCGGTTGACGAACGGCTTTGAAATAACTTCATACATCGGGGGCGAAGGCCATAATTTGCAAGAGCATTCCGTGGTGTTAGTGCGCGGCGGTCGAGTAAAAGATTTGCCCGGTGTTCGTTACCATACAGTTCGTGGTGCCTTGGATACTGCTGGCGTGCAAAATCGTCGCCAAGGCCGATCTAAGTACGGTACTAAACTGCCTAAGAAATAATGCTAGAATGTAAAATAAATTGACTTGACTTGAGGATTGCTAAATGTCTAGAAGAAATGCCGCGCCAAAAAGAGAGATCCTTCCTGATCCAGTACATGGCAGTGAAGTAGTAGCAAAATTTATTAACTGTATTATGAAAGATGGTAAAAAATCAGTTGCTGAGAAATTAGTTTACACTTCTTTGGGTGGAGCTTTAGAGAAGCTAAAAAAAGTTGATTTGAAAGATGATGATGGTGAGGCTGGCGGCTCGCGTGGCGGGCGATTTAACTCCGCTGTTGACGTTTTAGAGTATGTGATCAAAGCTGTTCGTCCGTTAGTAGAGGTGAAGGCGCGTCGAGTTGGTGGTTCAACCTATCAGGTGCCAATTGAAGTAACTGAAAAGCGTGGTATGGCATTAGCGATGAAGTGGCTAATTGATTATGCAAGAGCGCGTTCAGAAAAAACTATGATTAATCAGTTAACGGCTGAGATTGTAGATGCTTGTCAGGGGCGCGGTGCTTCTATTAAAAAACGTATTGACACGCACAAAATGGCAGAAGCTAATAAGGCATTTGCCCATTTCCGTTGGTGATTTCTGAATTTGACTGGTAACTTCAGCGGAAACGCTGGTAAATATAATAAGCAAAGAGGTAACTCGTGGCTCGTACAACACCTATAGAACGCTATAGAAATTTTGGAATTTGTGCGCATATTGACGCAGGAAAAACGACAACAACTGAGCGTGTGCTGTACTACACCGGTGTTTTACATAAAATTGGTGAAGTGCATGAAGGTGCTGCTACTATGGACTGGATGGTCCAAGAGCAAGAGCGCGGAATTACCATTACCTCTGCTGCAACCACATGTTATTGGAGTGGGATGGGCGGTCAGTTTCCGCAGCATCGTTTCAATATTATTGATACACCTGGGCACGTTGACTTCACAATTGAAGTTGAGCGTTCATTGCGTGTGTTGGATGGTGCGATTGCTGTATTTTGTGCGGTGGGCGGCGTTGAGCCTCAATCTGAAACCGTATGGCGCCAAGCGAATAAATATAAAGTGCCGCGAGTTTGTTTTGTCAACAAAATGGATAGAGCTGGTGCAGACTTTTTGCGAGTTGTTGGTCAAATCTCTACGCGACTTGGCGCAAATCCTGTTGCAATGCAATTGCCGATTGGTGCTGAAGAGCATTTTGAGGGGGTTGTTGATCTTGTTAAGATGAAGGCTATCTACTGGAGCAATGAAGACATGGGGATCAAGTTCGAAGAACGTGATATCCCGGCAGCAATGCAAGCTAAATGCGAAGAATACAGAGAGAAAATTGTTGAAGCGGCTGCCGAAGCTTCTGAAGAATTGATGGAAAAATACCTTGAAGGTGTTGAGCTTACTATTGAAGAAATTGTATCGGGTATACGTGCCCAAACATTGGCAAACGCCCTTGTTCCAGTATTTTGTGGATCAGCTTTCAAAAATAAAGGCGTTCAAGCAGTGCTTGATGCAGTTATTCAATACTTGCCTGCGCCAATTGATGTTGCAGATATCAATGGTGAAGAAGAAAATGGTTCTGCGGGAACTAGGCCGCCTAAAGATGATGCGCCTTTTTCTGCGTTAGCGTTTAAAATTGCGACTGATCCTTATGTCGGAACCTTGACGTATTTTCGTGTTTATTCCGGGGTGTTATCAGCAGGTACTGCTGTATATAACCCGGTAAAGTTCAAAAAAGAACGCGTCGGCCGTATTTTGCAGATGCATGCGAACACACGAGAAGAAATTAAAGAAGTCCATGCGGGTGATATTGCTGCTGCAGTAGGATTAAAAAACGTAAGTACAGGTGATACGCTATGTGATTTAGATCATATTATCACTCTTGAAAGAATGGAATTCCCTGAGCCGGTAATTTCAGTTGCAGTAGAGCCTAAAACAAAAGCTGATCAGGAAAAAATGGGTATTGCTTTGAGCAAATTGGCTCAAGAAGATCCTTCTTTCCGAGTTGCCACTGATGAAGAAACTGGTCAAACCATTATTTCTGGTATGGGTGAGCTACATTTAGAAATTATTGTTGACCGTATGAAGCGAGAGTTCAGTGTTGATGCAAATGTGGGTAATCCGCAAGTTGCTTACCGCGAAACTGTGCGAACAACTGTAGAAAAAGAAGGTAAATTCATTCGGCAAAGTGGTGGCCGTGGGCAATATGGCCATGTTTGGCTTAAAATTGAGCCTAAAGAGCCCGGAACTGGTTACGAGTTTGTTAACGCTATTGTTGGTGGTGTTATTCCTAAAGAATTTATTACGCCTATCGACAAAGGTGTACAAGAACAGATGCAAAATGGTATTATCGCCGGCTATCCTGTGGTCGATGTAAAAGTTACTGTTTTTGACGGTTCATATCATGACGTGGATTCAAGTGAAATGGCGTTTAAGATTGCCGGTTCGATGTGCTTTAAAGAAGGTGCTCGTTCAGCTAAGCCGGTTCTGCTTGAGCCTGTTATGAAAGTTGAAGTGTCAACACCTGAAGATTTTATGGGCGATGTCATGGGTGATATAAGCCGAAGACGCGGGGTTATTCAGGGCATGGATGATGCTCCGGCAGGAAAAGAAATTAAAGCAGAAGTTCCGTTGTCTGAAATGTTTGGTTACGCAACTGATCTTCGATCGCTGACTCAGGGGCGTGCTAGTTACTCAATGGAATTCTCCAAATATATGGAGACGCCAATGAGTGTTGCAGAAAAAGTTATTGAAGAACGTAAATCATAAAATATTTGTAGTGGCGAGTAGTGCTCGCCGTTTTAGAACAACATGAGGAGTCAATTATGGCAGAGAAAAAATCGTTTGAGCGTAATAAACCGCACATGAACGTAGGTACGATTGGTCACGTAGATCATGGTAAGACGACATTAACGGCAGCGTTGACAAAGTGTATGGCTG
>JAIXPZ010000049.1 GCA_027486005.1 Legionellales bacterium | reverse complement strand
AGTCGAATCAATCTGGCCGCAGAGGCTTGAGCTGCTGTTCCGTGGGTGCTGTCAGCTTGTCGACCCGCTGCCTGAGTGATTGTTCGTTGAAACATAGTAAAAAACCTTTTTTTGAATGACTATTCTCATTATAGAACACTGTATGGTCAATTCAAAAAATGTAATTATTTTTAATCGACACTAGCTTCAACCAACGCCTTTAATTTTTGCCCTGCATGAAAAGTCACTACTCGCCTTGCTTTAACTTCTTTGACTTCCATGGTCTTAGGATTTCTTCCAGGCCGTGCTTCTTTATCGCGTAGATCAAAATTGCCTAAATTAGAAAGCTTAACTGGATGCCCTTCTTCTAAAACGTCTGAAATAGTGCTAAAAAAAGATTCAACTAATGATTTTGCATCTTTTTTGCTCAGGCCTAGCTCTAGAAATAAACTCTCTGACAAACCTGCCTTGGTGAGTGCTGACATCTTAATCCCTTAAAGTGGCTTTAAATTTGCTCTCTACTAAATCTATCACTTCTTTGACCAACGTTGCAACCTCATCGTCCATCAATGTCTTGAGGGAATCTTGAATAATTAAAGCGATAGCAATACTTTTCTGCCCTTCTGGAACCCCTTTGCCTTGGTATACATCAAAAATAGTAACCCTTCGAATTCTGTCACTTTTGTCTGAATTTAATATTTCACCATGAATATCGGCGTAAGGGACATCCGTTGGCATTAAAAAAGATAAATCTCGTCTAACTTCTGGAAATTTTGATAATGGTGAAAACTCTCTACAAATTCTTGCTTGGCGCAAAACTTGCACATCCAATTCAAACAAAACTGGCGACATAGGCAGATCAAGCGATTGAACTAGTTGCGGATGCAACACCCCAATATCTCCCAATACAGAACGCGTTTGTTTATGTACCAATTGAGCTGATTGTGTTGGATGTAATGCTGGATTTTTCGACCGCATAAATTCATAACTATCAACAACTCCGTTTTCGGCAAGAAGCGCTATCACATCATTTTTAACATTAAAAAATTGGCCGATTTCTTTAGAACTATCCCAAGTTTCTGGATAAACACTACCGTAAATTAAACCGGATAATTTCTTCAGCTGTGAGCCATCTTCAAAAAAACATAAGCCTTGCTCAAACAAATGCACACGCGATTGTTGTCGACGTAAATTATACAGCAAAGTTGTCAAGAGCCCGGTCCATAGTGTGGTGCGCATCACGGACATGTCTTGAGAAATAGGGTTTAATAATTTAATCGCTTTTTGATTGGGTACAAGCTGTGCTTGCAATTTCTCATCGACAAAACTGTAACTGATAATTTCATCATAACCCAAGGTTTTCAATACTAAACGCTCAGAATCGATGTTGACCATAGAAGTGAGCGATGATTGTAAAGAAAGTAAAGGGCTAGGTGCTATTGCTTCAACAGCATCGCAACCATGAATCCGTAATACTTCTTCGATAAGGTCTTCTTCAATCTTAAGATCAAAGCGATAACTTGGCACAGTCACCATCAGCCCTTCAGGCACTTCTACATAATGCATTGCAAGCGCAGAAAAACAGTTTTTTATTGCGCTTGGCGAAATAACAGCGCCTATGACTTTTTCTAATTTAGAAAAACGTAATAAAATTGTGCTCTGAACCGAATGATTAGTCACCAAATCTTTGACAACACTAGCAACACCACCAGCAATATCTACAATCATTTGAGTGGCTAATTCCATGGCTCGCAGTGGAAGCTCTGGATCAACTCCACGTTCAAAACGATAAGAAGAGTCAGAATGAAGGTTATATTGTCGCACTGTATTGCCAATCAATTCTGGAGAAAAATGCGCACACTCTAAAATAATATCACAGGTGTTGACTGAAACAGCACCGCGCAGCCCCCCCATGATACCTGCTAATGCAACAGGGCCCTGTTCGTCTGCAATCACCAAGGCCGAATCATCTAGCGCCACTGACGTTTCATTTAATAAAGTGACACGCTCATCTAATCGAGCATAACGAATCTCAAGATCTCCAATAATATGTTGCAAATCGAATGCATGCATAGGCTGACCCAGCTCAAGCATGACATAGTTCGTTACATCCACTGGCAAAGTAATGCTGCGAATACCGCTACGGCGCAGTTTTTCTTTCAACCAAATTGGAGTTGCAATCTTGGGATTAATGTCACGAATAATTCGCGCCAAATAAATTGGACACGCAACTGGATCATGATTTTTAATTTGTAATGCAAAAACCTCATTATTCGCGTAGTGGCTACCGGTTGGTCGCCCTCTTAATAAAGCCCCGCCTTCAATAGCAGCGACTTCACGCGCAATACCTAATACACTGACACAGTCACCACGATTTGGCGTGATACTAATATCCAAAATATTATCATCTAATTCTAAATATTCCATTAGAGCAGTTCCGACGGGCGCATCTTCTGGAAGCTCCATAATGCCTTCTGACTTTTCTGCCAAACCTAATTCAGACACAGAACACAACATGCCATGGGACTCTACATCGCGGATTTTAGATTTTTTAATCGTTACACCAGGTAAGATCGCGCCGATTTTTGCAAGCGCGACTTTAATCCCTGCGCGCGCATTGGGCGCGCCACAAACGATAGTGAAAGTTTCAGCGCCATCATTGACTTGGCATACGCGTAATCTATCCGCATTGGGATGTTGTTCCGCCGATAAAATTTCAGCGACAACAATATTATTGAGCGCACTAGAAACTGGCGCAATCTCTTCAACTTCCAACCCACGCATTGTTAAGATTTCTGCAATTTCTTGTATAGGACGATCAATCTTTACGAAAGAACGTAACCATTTTTCACTGATTTTCATTGATAATGCTCTTAGAACTGATGTAAAAATTTGATGTCATTTTCGAAAAACGCACGTAAATCATTCACGTTGTAATACAACATCGTCAATCGATCGTAACCCAATCCAAATGCAAATCCTTGATGTTCTTCAGGATCAATATTCACTGCTTTTAATACATTAGGATGGACCATACCGCAACCCATCACTTCCAACCAACCGGTGTTGCTACAGATACGGCAACCTTTTCCAGAACATTGCGTACACTGAATATCTAACTCAGCAGAAGGCTCTGTAAAAGGGAAATGGGAAGAACGCAATCTCACGGGAATCTCTTTTTCAAAAAAAGCATTAAGAAACTCTTGCATAACAAATTTCATATTGGCGAAAGTAACCTCTTTATCAACACATAAACCTTCAATCTGATGAAACATCGGCGTATGTGTAAGATCGGATTCGCAGCGGTAGACTCTACCCGGTGCAATAATGCGTAATGGTGGACGCTGCATTTCCATCGTACGTATTTGTACAGGAGACATATGCGTTCGCAATAACTTATTATTTTCACAATAAAAAGTATCTTGCATCGCACGAGCAGGATGATTTTTTGGAATATTTAAAGCTCCGAAATTATGATAGTCATCTTCAATTTCAGGACCTTCGACAACTGCAAATCCAAGTGTTTTAAAAATAGATTCAATACGCTGCCGAGTAATAGCAATTGGATGTAAATGTCCGTGAGCTTGACCTCGGCCAGGAAGTGTAATATCCAAAGCATCACGTGCTAATTGTTTTTCGATTTCGATAAGCTGCAGTTGTTGTAAGCGCTTCTCTATTTCGTTGTGAATACTGTCTTTAATTTGATTAATTTGTTGCCCAATCCGAGGCCGATCTTCAACCGGAGCTTGATTAATTGTTTTGGCAAGTTCTGTTAGTTCGCCTTTTTTACCTAAATAGCGAACTCGGCATTCATCAAGCGTTGCAAGATTAGTGCAATTTTCAATTTCTACTAAGGCTCGTTTAAGTATTATATCAAGAGACATAATTCTTCTCCGCAAAAAAAAGGCAGGTACAAGACCTGCCCCTAGATTAGATCATTATACAGCTGCTAATGCGGCTTTAACTTGATCACAAATCAACGTGAATGTTGGCATGTCATGAACAGCCATGTCTGCTAGGACTTTTCTATCCACTTCAATATTGGCTTTCTTTAAACCAAGAATAAATTGACTATAAGTCAACTCATGCATTCTAGCAGCCGCATTGATACGAATAATCCACAATGCACGAAATTGACGTTTACGCTGTTTACGATCGCGATACGCATATTGTGCTGCTTTTGTTACCGCTTGTACGGCAACTTTATAGACACGACTACGGGCACCATAGTAACCCTTCGCGAGTTTCATTACTTTTTTATGACGCGCTTTCGCTTGGACGCCACGTTTTACTCTTGCCATTGTCTTATCCCCTTATTTCAAGTTAAACATGCGTTGTATAGAAAGCTCATCGCATTTCTTTACAAGCTGATTCGCTCTCAAGTGCATTTTGCGCTTTTGAGATTTCTTGGTGAGGATATGATTCCGGTTTGAACGTCTAAACTTAAAACCACCCGCCGTTTGTTGAAAACGCTTTGCAGCGCCTCTTTTTGTTTTCATTTTTGACATAATGTCACTCAACCCCGCATTTATACACTTTTAAAGTATACTTCTGTGTTACTTATCACTTTTAACTAGAAAAGTGACGCCTATTTTGCTGTGCCCTTTCCAGGTGCGGCGACCATCACGAGTTGTCTACCTTCAATTTTAGGTCGTTGCTCAATAATAGCATTACCTTCAATATCTTTAGCCAAACGATCTAGTACTTCCATGCCCAGCTCTTGGTGCGTCATTTCACGACCACGAAAACGAATCGTAATCTTGACCTTGTCACCTTGTTCCAAGAAGCGAATCAGGTTGCGAAGCTTTACCTGGTAATCTGCTTCTTCTGTCCCTGGACGGAACTTAATTTCCTTGACCTGCATTTGTCTCTGCTTCTTTTTTGCATCAACAGATTTCTTTTTCTGCTGATACAAAAACTTTCCATAATCCATTAACCTACAGACAGGAGGCGCTGCATTGGGCTGCAATTCAACTAAATCAACCTTCAGCTCACGAGCCGCTATTAATGCTTCTTTAATTGTTACAACACCAAGTTGTTCGCCTTCATTCCCAATTAAACGCACTTGAGGTGCCTTAATCTCACCGTTTAAACGATGTTTCGGTTCTTTTTTCGGAATACTAATACCTAATCTCCTGCTAATTTTATGGACGACCCGCCGGTAGCCCCTACATCTTGATGAATTTTTTTCAAAAACTCATCTATCGTCATAGAGCCTAAATCCTGCCCATCACGCATTCTTACAGAAACTGAGCGACTTTCAAGTTCTTTATCCCCAATTACAAGCAAATAAGGAACCCGCTGCAGAGTATGCTCTCGGATTTTATAACCGATCTTCTCATTTCTCAAGTCTGTTTTACAGCGAACGCCCGATTCTACTAGAGTCTTAACAATTTCGCGACTATATTCTGCCTGCCTGTCGGTGATATTTAAAACACATACCTGAATTGGAGATAACCATGTCGGAAATTTACCAGCATGTTGCTCAATAAGTATGCCTAAAAATCTCTCAATTGAGCCAAGAATGGCACGATGAAGCATGACAGGTGTCCGTTTTTCACCTTCCTCTGAAGTATATTCTGCGCCTAAACGCGTTGGCATAGAAAAATCCAGCTGAACAGAACCGGTAGTCCATTTTCGACCAATACAGTCTTCTAAAACAAATTCAATTTTTGGGCCATAAAAAGCACCCTCACCTGGCAAAAGTTGCCAGTTTAGGCCAGATTGGTTTAAAACTTCGGTTAAAACGCTTTCCGCTTTATCCCAAACCTCATCAGCACCAACGCGCTTTTCAGGTCGAGTGGATAATTTAACTGATATTTGCTCTCCAAGACCAAAATCTCCGTAGACTTCAAATAGCATTTTAATAAATGCTTGTGCCTCTGAACCAATTTGTTCTTCTGTACAAAAAATATGGGCGTCATCTTGAATAAAACTGCGTGTTCGCAATAGACCATGCAACGCTCCCGAAGCTTCATTACGATGGCAACATCCAAATTCTGCTAAACGAACAGGTAATTCACGGTAACTACGCACCCCTTGGTTAAAAATTTGTACATGACAAGGGCAGTTCATAGGCTTAATAGCATAATGACGCTCGTCTGTTTTGAGATAAAACATATCTTCGCCAAATTTATCCCAATGCCCTGAGCGCTCCCATAAAACTCGATCAACAATCTGCGGTGTACGCACTTCTTGATAACCATGCTTCTTAAATTGAGCGCGCATGTATTGTTCTAATATTTGATACAGGGTCCAACCATTTGGATGCCAAAAAATCATCCCAGGCGCTTCTTCTTGCATATGAAACAAATCAAGCTGCTTAGCAATTTTACGATGATCACGTTTTTCAGCTTCTTCCAATCGAAACAAATAATCCTTTAACTGCTTTGCATCTGGCCAAACAGTACCATAAATACGTTGTAACATTTCATTTTTAGAATCACCACGCCAATACGCACCGGCTAACTTCATCAATTTAAACTCTTTTAAAAAACTGGTATTGGGCAAATGTGGGCCACGGCAAAGATCAGTAAAATCACCTTGCTTATACAAAGTAAGCGTTTCTGTTGCCGGTAAATCAATAATGATTTCAGCTTTATAGTGTTCATTAATCGATTTAAAATATTGAATCGCTTCTTCACGCGCTATAACTGTTCGCTCTATAGTCAAATTTTCTTTTGCAATATCTTGCATGGTTTTTTCGATAATAAGCAAGTCTTCGGGAGTGAAAGAACGTTCTTTAAATGAGAAATCATAGAAAAAACCATCTTCAATTACAGGACCAATCGTCACTTGCGCAGAAGGAAATAAACGTTTAACTGCGTGGGCCATTAAGTGAGCGCAGGAATGTCGCAGCACTTCAATACCTTCAGGATCTTTAAGCGTTACAATAGAAACCTTCAAGTCACGATCAAGCCAATAGCTTGCATCAACCACTACCCCATCAACTTTACCAGCGACAGTTGCTTTCGCAAGGCCAGCGCCAATAGATTGCGCCAATGCATAAACAGATAACGGCGCAGAAAACTGACGTTGACTTCCATCAGGAAGAGTAATCGTAATCACTTAATTTTTCTCCATAAACGAAGGTCAACGATATTATCATCGACCATGATAATTCACAAATCGGAAAGATTGTAACGCCATTAACTTAGGATATAGAATGGTACAATGATAGTTTGCAAGGAAAGGTTATGCGCTGGTCTATTTTTGGTCTCCTTTTGATGCCAACACTATTGTTTGCTAATAAGCACCTCACTCTTACTATTACCCCTAATTACCCCTTAAACGTTATCAATGCGCAACTCATCTGCTCATCACTTCACGCCAACATATCTACTACCGCAATAAGCAAACTGGAAACATTACAAGATCTTCCTTTTGTCTGTGAGTTTTTTGATGATGGCAATGGCACTAAACAATTAAAGATTGTGTTTACTTTAAAAGATACAGATTAGACTGTCATTCCAAAATGATAATGTCCGCTATTGAATAAAAAATGGCTACTCTGACGTTAGTGTTAAAATTAACCTCAGGTGGTAGCATTCAAGGAAGACAGATTAGCGCAAGGCGCTGTTAGATCAAGTGATTGCGGGTCATATTACAAAGAAAGATGCGCGCAAGCTGGAGTCTGTAAAAACTTTTGTGTAACAGCCATATCGCCTACCTCTCTCAGTCTTTCGACCGCTCGAATTGTACTAGCTCAAATCTACGCAGAGGTAAAACCAAATTTGTTTTATAAAGAGTGTCAAAGAAATACTTGACCCCTTTATTTTCACTACGTTTTCAAATATTCAATTTCTTCTGCTGTTAACTTTGTTGCTTCAGCAATAATATCCACAGAAAGACCTAGCGACAGCATAGCTCTTGCGATTCCTCTTTTT
>JAIXPZ010000047.1 GCA_027486005.1 Legionellales bacterium | reverse complement strand
GCTGACGTTTTTCATATCACCTCCTGTTTTTCGCAAAACGAAGTATATGAAATTCTTATAAAATCAGCGAGTTCTTCTTATAAATCAAATCCTTATGTCAATTTTGTCCCCTACAAAGTCTTGCCCCCTTTATTGTCCTTCATGTTTGCTTAAGGTAGCTCCGGTATTGTCTCTGCCATTCAGTATCCCAAACTCAGGAAAACACATGTTAAAATCTTCAGGTTTAGAGTTCAAAGTGTCAGAACAAGACAGCACCCGAATCAACCCTGAGGCTCTGGCAACGCTATGGGGTCATACGGCCTGGGTATTGACACTCACGGTGTTACCGGACGGCCGTCTTGTGAGCGGCTCACATGATAAGACGATCAAGGTATGGAACCTCTTGAGTGGGGAGTGTGAGGCGACGTTCTCGGGTCATACGGATTATGTAAGGGCACTCACGGTGTTACAGGACGGTCGTCTTGCGAGTGGGTCTGCTGATAATACGGTCAAGATATGGAACCTATTGACAGGGGAGTGTGAGGCGACGCTCTCGGGTCATGCGAGTTATGTATATGCACTCACGGTGTTACAGGACGGCCGTCTTGCGAGTGGGTCTCATGATAATACGATCAAGGTGTGGAACACCCCCTTGACCGAGCAGTGTGAGGCAACGCTCTCGGATCATACGAATCATGTAATGGCACTCGCGGTGTTACAGGACGGTCGTCTTGCGAGCGGGTCTGGTGATAGCACGATCAAGCTGTGGAACCCCTTGACGTGGTCGTGTGAGAGGACGCTTTGGGGCCATACGGATTATGTAAGGACACTTACGGTGTTAGCGGACGGCCGTCTTGCGAGCGGGTCGTGGGATCGTACAGTCAGGGTGTGGAACCCCTTGACGGGCACATGTGAGGCGAAGCTCTTGGGTCATACGCGTTATGTAATGGCACTCACGGTGTTAGCAGAAGGCCGTCTTGCGAGCGGCTCACAGGATAAGACGATCAAGGTGTGGAACCTGTTGACGGGCAGGTGTGAGGCGACGCTCTCGGGTCATACGAGTGATGTAAATGCACTCACGGGTTTATCGGACGGCCGTCTTGCGAGCGGGTCAGAGGATAAGTCGATCAAAGTCTGGGACGTCAGTTGCCGTCCTGTTATTTCGACCAGGCAAGACACTTCGGATCCACTTCCTCTTCAAGCGCTGCCTATGATGATGAGGAGTAACGCCAGCGAAGAGGATGATTATTTTGACAGAAGCATTCCTGAGGGCAAAGTTAAACTCGGTCGCGAGCTTGGCAAGGGAAGCTATGGGACGGTGTATGAGGCAAAGTACAACTTTCAAACGGTGGCGGTGAAGTGTTATGAAGGATCGCGGCTACCCGAACGGGTGGCGCGAGAAATTCGCCATGAAGTGAGTATTATGTTGCGCCTTGAACATGAATGCTTAGTGCGTTTTTTAGGGTTAGTCCGGATTGACAGTCACCCTGCGATGCTGGTGATGGAATACGGGGCGAAGGGATCGCTGTACCACTATTTACATAGCGAAGAAGACATCCCCTGGGGATTACGGTTACGGATGGCCGAAGAACTTGCGCGGGGGCTTGCGTATTTGCACCAAGAAAAGGTTGTACACCGCGATATCAAGAGCCTGAATGTGGTGTTAGACCGTGATCATCACGCGAAGTGGTGTGACTTTGGGCTTGCGCAATTAAAGATACATTCAACAATGACGTCGAAACGTGCTGAAAATACAGGTCAGTTAGTCGGTACGACACGCTGGATGGCACCTGAATTATTTGACGAAGAACCGCATTCACGCGGGAGTGATCTGTGGGCGCTCGGGATGGTATTTTTTGAGCTGGCGAGTCGTCGTATTCCTTTTTCAACGGCAGTCAATGATATGGTCGTCACGAACATGTTGACGCGAGGAAAAGTGGAAACGGTACCAGACGAATGCAAACAACAATATCCTGGGTTTGGCATGCTCATGCGCAGCTGCTGGGCAGAACGAAGTAAGCGACCGACCGCTGAAGAAGTACTCACTGAACTTGAAGTATTAAAGAGTCTCTACAGTCCAGCAACAGAAGTATCCACTAACCTTGAAGGATTAAATAGCGTCTCCAACTCAGCAGAGAATTCCGATTATTTGAATATTAGTCGATCCTTTTAAACACTTTGAGAAATAAATGATGCACCGTAAACAAAGTCAAAAATCTAACCCATCACAAGGCACAGAGATGGCGCTTATTCCCTTTAGTGAATTAACACTTCAACAAGAGCTTGGACGTGGAAATTTTGGAGTGGTGTATGCAGCATTGAGATTAGGTAAGTCTAAACCTGAACCGATCGCAGTGAAAAAATTACTCGATCCATTAGACGCAGGCCAAGTCGATGCACTAAAAAAAGAAATTTCCAGGTATACGCGTTTACGTCATCCGAATCTGATTCAGTTATTGGGACTTTGTCTTGAGTCCCCATGTGCGTTCATCGTTATGGAACTTGTCACTACGGGTTCTTTGTTTGAGAGGGTGCAAAGTACGATAGGTTTACCTTGGTCGCAACGATTGTCAATGGCGTTGGATATTGCATCTGGAATTTTACATTTACATGATCAGGGTATTTTTCATCAAAATCTAAAAAGCTCAAATATTTTAATTGACGAATATTTTCATGCTAAAATTGCAAACTTTGGTTTAACTAAAATAAAAAAATTCAGCCCGTCGTTTGACGTAGCCCAAAATCAAATTAGCACAATTCCATGGAAAGCGCCTGAGTTATTTTCAAGGGGAAGATACGATAAAAAGGCCATCGATATTTATGCAATAGGGATTATCTTCTGGGAAATCGCTACTGGAAAACATCCGTATGAGGCATTCACTTCTTTACAGGAAATTATACAACAGGTGAGAAGAGGAAAACGAGAAATAATACCTGGTGACGTCCCCACTGGTTTTCCTACATTAATTGAACGTGCTTGGGCGGATGACCCAAAGGATAGACCCTCGGTTCAAGCAATGCATCGTGACATGCTAGACATTTATGACGGTCAAACAATCACAGAAACAAAAAAAGAAGCGAGTCGTTTGCGTAATGCCTGTCGCTATGAAGAAGCTCTAGAAAAGTATCATGACGCACAGAAATTTCTCACAACACTTATCGCTCGCTTGGGTGATATCCCTGAAAATACAAAAAAAATATTTGATAACGCAGTTTTACAGGTAGAGTTATTGTTTGATACTGGATTGACTTTATTTGAACAAGGGGAGGTTGATAAAAGCCTCGAAAAGTACAATGAAGTACGAGAAAAATTATGTCGTCTTGAATCCGACCCTTCTCACGAACCGATTATTGATATTTTATTATTTAAAATGAATTTAATGATGAGTGTGATTTATGCGGATAAAAATCAACTGGAATTGGCAAAAACATTTTTTGCGTTGATAAAAACAGAATCGCTCGAGACATTTGGTCAAGAACACCAAGGGCAATATAGATTATTGCATGCTCGTTTAATAAATGATTCTGATCCTGTTGCCGCTGAAGCAGATTATTTTCAAGCTATTACCCATTTTAGACACGCAAAAAAAGACTTTCCCTCCCTTGGGGCACATCGACGGTATGCCGACGCTTTATTTAATTTAGCACGTCACTTGGAGCGTCATAACGATCAATTAGGGCAGAGGTCATTTGCCATTAGTTACGCCAAAGAAGCTGCGAGCGTCAGTCGAGAAAATAATGGGCTAGAGCACCCCATTACCTGTCGATACTTATTAGAATGTGCTCGCTTGCTGGAACAGCATTTTTTAGTCAGCAATAATAGAAAAACTTTGGTAGAAGCGATCGATTATTTACAAAAAGTTTATCAGATTAATAGTCAGATCCTTACAAACTCAAGCCATACTTTTCATTCTTTTGACCTGCTTGAACACCACGCTTTAGTCAAGCGTTTGGCACAATGGCATGCTTGGTCCGACGATCTATTACAGGCTGCAGAGCTCTATGAAAACGAAGCCAATATTCTTAAAGGAAAATTTCCCATCGAACAGCTGACATGCCTTGAACACGCCGCGCATTATTATGCGCTGAGTGATCATTCAACGCGTCATCCTGGGTATGCAAGAGTACTCACTGAGAAAGCAGCTGTCTTATTTGCAGCGCCACTTTCTGACCCCATGGCTGCACTGGCTGCTCTACGCGAAGCCAGGGAATGCGAGGATTCTGAAGAAAGAAGGCAGCTTCTGGCTTCTTATGAAGCGACCTGCCAAGATTTTTTTCGAGGATGGGAAGGAATGCACTTGATTCAATGGTTGTGGTGTTTGGAGCAGTATCGAGATTTTCAACAACAGGGTTTAAGAGAAGCCACACACCCAGATGATTTTTTTCATTGGAAGCAAGCGACTTTGGAATTTCCCCCCAAGCGTAAAGTTCAACTCATGATGCTATTAACTCGTTTACATAGCTTATTGGATCAGTCTTACAGTGACTTTATTATTAAACAAAAAAAGGCAGGAACTGTTGAAAAAATAAAGCATTCAGCAACTCCCGCTCAAAATGAAGAAAAAATCAATGAAAACAATGAGTTAGAAAATAAAGTTTACGAAAGTGCTGAAGAAAAAGACGAATCAAATCAACAAGTTAGTACTGAAGCGGGAACTGCTGTAAAGCATTACTTTCCGATGCATGGGAGCATTGAAAACTTGAGCCAAGAATGGAACAACAAAGGGGTTACTTGGAAAACGCCTTTTCACCCCATACGAGATGCCTTATTACAAGTTCAACCGTTTGCAACTCTTGATCCCGCATACCCGCGTCGCGCAAATTGGTTGTTTCCCTTATATTCTATTGCTAATTATTTAAAACACGTACATCTCGGTGTGCAGGTTTTATCAAAAGACCCTATAACATCTCGACAAGGATTATTACAAAGGCGTTTTCAAGGAATTGAATTAGGTGTATCGAGAATGAGCTCGGCCGTTTATTCATTTAGTTTTATTGAATTAACGAATGATCAAGAAGTGTCTCACCAACTCTTTGAGTGTTTAAAATCTAGTGCTTTACTATACTTAAAGAAAAATGATAATACTTACTATGTCGCCTTAACAGAGCCCTTAGTAAACGCCTATTTTATCAGCAACAATGAAGAGGATGCTAGAGCCGCAGTTGATGCTTATGCGACTCTTCTTCAATTAAAAATAAGCGAACGTTTACCTCAATTGACGTTCGAAAAGATACGATCAGTCGCTGCATATCTTTTGAATTTAGCGGCGCAATCTCAAGGACTCGAAGACACAACACAGCGCTTATCCGCAACAGAATTTATAGCCTCTATTTTTGAAGGAATTTTATTTTTACTGCAAACGTTTTCAAGTGCTTTTACGACGGCACCTCTTAATGTTGAGAATTTTATCAATTCTGTTTATCGTCAGCCTTTTTCTTTAACGGCGCTTGAAGAGCGTTTTAAGCAACTTACTTCTGATCCAACATCCTCACTTTATGATTATAATCTTATTGCTACTTCACTGATTCAAGCCTACGCGCTAATTAACGAAAGACAAAAACAAGAAAGGTTGATGGCAATGATAAAAGAAAAAAGGATCCCTGTGTGGTTGCGAAAAAAATATAATACGCTTTTATTTCTCACTCACCATCAAGCGCCCGTTAGTGCAAGATCATCTTGTATGGATGATGATTTATTAGCACGCCTCAGCTTCGTAGAACAATCCATTGATGATCTTCTTTATTTTATTTTTAATAATAATGAGCATGACAGAAACATCGCCCGTAATATTGCTGCAGGCGTGTATTTGCAATTACATTTTATTTTGGATCAAATTTTTCAGCGCTATTTTAGTCGAATACTAGGAACTGTTTTTTTAAAACATTATCCAGAAAATCAAAATGCTTTAAATGAATTATCACAGCAACTTGAAAAAGAAGGAAAGCCCATTCATAGTGATATTAAAAAGGTCATCAGCGATTCTCTGACAGGGATTGACCTTTGTTTGATGTCCGAAATTGGCGAAAAAGGGCCTGAACCAAGTAAAGTATATCTTATAATTGAAGGCAATTGCATCAAGTATCGAACTCATCTTACCAAGGATAATAATTTTGTGCGGCTTGGAGAAGAGATTTCGCAACAAAATGGCGAGTTATATCAGGCAATTAGCGAAAACACATTGAAAAGCATTAGCCAGCAATGTAAAGAAAATCTGCTTGAAATTATATCAAAAAAACGTCACGCCCCTCTGAAATGGTGGCCTCCTTTTAGAGAGAAATCATTGCGTATAAAGCACGCGTCTTTTCAGGACCCTTGCGATCTTTTTCCACCGAATGTAAACGTAACGAAGGGGTTAGAAAAAAAATTGAAATTGGAGTTTCAAGATTCGTTAGATGGTGTAAAAAAAATAGTTGCTTGCTTTTTGGCTGAGTTAGAACAACTACCCGCACTGCCACGAGTGTATACGCACTTCACTCCTATTCCCGAAGTTCCTGTTTCTACTCCAAAACTTTATTCTCATGCACCTGCCATCGGTTCTGCTGGGGCATCTTATGCTTTTGGTCCAACACAGGTTACATCTGCTTTTTCAGTACGCTCAACATTGAACAGCAGCATCTCAAGAGAGTCTGTGCCAAACAACCCAGAGCCAACAGTATTTACACGGAATGAGCGTGCAGTGAGCGCTTCATCGCCGACCGGAAAAGAATACTATGAACTCGCCACTGCTGCAGAAAAAGCTGAAAAAAAAGCAGGTACAAAAAATCTGCATCAGGCTTATGATTATTTTTGTCGTTCTTCAAATAAAGACTACCCGAAAAGTTGGGCACGCTTAGGATTGTTTGCAATAAAAGGAGAGGGGGTCTGTGAGATTGACAAAGAGACGGCGCAACATTATTTTGAACGTGGCATTGCATCTGGACATTCACCCGCCATGTTTCATTTAGCACGAATGTTTGAAAAAGGGGACATCCCTTCAGCAATAGCCAACATCGATCAAGCGCTCCTGTGGTATGAAAGAACGCGTAAAACAGATCCAACCTTTCCAGGCTGCGAAGAAAAAATTGCAACACTCACTGAGCAACGACGTGCCAGTTAGGTTCTGAACGTCGGAACACCCGAAATCTGGGTCTTTCGTATTTTCTGTGGGTGCATTAAGCCTATAATTTGTTAAAATACAGTCAGTTACAAGTATTCACCTAAAGTGATTTTACGGTATGGCTCAAATGCGGTGAACACTTAATCTCTAGAAAAATAGCTGTAACACTATGATTATTAGAAATAACTGTTAGTCTTACTCAAAAAAATGGTCACCGATAATCGCTATTGTTGAACCATGCCGAAAAATATAACGAATATGTCCCCATACTGGGTAGTTTCTGAGAACATTGCTTTTAGTTTGGAAAATATCGTAAAAACCAAGAACAGCCACAGGTAGTAGAATGATTAAAAACCACAGAACGGGTGGCCAATAAAAATAAACGATAGAAAGGACTGCGAAAACAGCAATAACGACGATGTAAAAACGCATTCTTACTGGTAATAACATGCTTTTGCTTCCATTCTCATGCCAGCTTGCGCTGGCATGACGATTATACAATATTATGATTTAGACATGCATCAAAAGCCGCGTGCCATTATCTGACTGCTTACTATCTGTTTTTTGCGGCGCATAAAATCCAGAAGCATGTGAGCCACGGCCATGAGGTCCATTCAAAAATGAATCATCAACAGATGTATTTTCGTTTGGAGTAGGCGACACCGGGGTATTACCTGACGCCGCTTTTGCTTGCATTCCATCATTAACAGTTGTATCGACTGCTAATGTTGTTTTGACTTGCGCTGTTTTTAATTTTTGTTCTGCTTCTCTTGCTGCTGCTGCTTTTGATTCTGCTTCTGCTGCAAAAGGACTGCCTGTAAACATTATTGACCTCTCTTGTTATTATTAATTAATCATCACCAACCAGTGATCTCTTTCAAACGTAACCCCATTTGCGCGGGATTTTTAGTTGTTGCGACTCCGGCGGCTTCTAACGCTGCAAACTTCTCTGCTGCAGTTCCCTTTCCTCCTGAAATAATCGCACCAGCATGACCCATACGTTTACCCGCGGGTGCAGTCACTCCAGCGATATATGCTACCATAGGTTTTCTTATGTGATGCTTAATAAACTCAGCGGCTTCTTCTTCCCCTGATCCACCAATTTCACCGACCATCACAATGGCCTCTGTTTGTGGATCTTTCTCGAATCGCGCTAAAATATCGATAAAGTTACTGCCTGGAATTGGATCGCCACCAATACCGACACACGTACTTTGACCAAAGCCCAAATCAGTAGTTTGTTTGACGGCTTCATAAGTCAATGTACCTGAACGAGAAACAATACCGACTTTTCCTGGCAAATGAATATTGCCTGGCATTATTCCCATTTTACATTCGCCGGGGGTAATCAATCCGGGACAATTCGGCCCAATCAATACAACATCCGGATAATTTTTATCGATATAATATTTCACTTCCAACATATCAAGAACAGGAATCCCTTCTGTAATACAGGCAATAATTTTAATACCTGCTTCCACCGCTTCTAAAATGGAATCTTTACAAAAAGGAGCAGGAACATAAATCATACTGGCATCTGCGCCTGTCACACGCACGGCGTCTTTGACGGTATCAAACACAGGGCGATCTAAATGCATTTGACCGCCTTTTCCAGGAGTCACGCCGCCAACAAATTGAGTGCCATAATCAATCGCGCCTTGTGAATGCAGAGTGCCTTGTTTTCCGGTAAAACCTTGGCAAATAAGTTTGGTGTGTTTGTTAATTAGAATGCTCATTCTAGTTTCCTTTTTATAATTTTAAGAGGGCGACCGCCGGTAGCCCCTACATTTGATTTATTTTTTTGCTGCTGCGACGACTTGTTGTGCAGCGTCATCAAAACTTTTCGCTGCAATTACATTCATACCACTTTCACTTAATAATTTAGCGCCCAACTCAGCATTATTCCCTTCTAAACGAACGACAACTGGAAGAGAAATGCCGACTTCTTTAACCGCAGCAAGAATACCTTCGGCAATTAAATCACAACGCACAATACCGCCAAATATATTGACCAAAATTGCTTTAACACCAGTATCAGATAAAATAATTTTAAATGCTTCCGTAACGCGCTCTTTAGTTGCGCCACCGCCTACATCTAGAAAGTTAGCTGGCTGACCTCCATGAAATTTTACCAAATCCATAGTTGCCATAGCTAAGCCTGCGCCATTTACCATACAACCAATATTGCCTTCTAAGGCAACATAATTAAGCTCCCACTGAGCAGCACGATTTTCGCGTTCATCTTCTTGTGACCCATCACGAACATCACGCAATTTTGTTTGGCGATATAACGCATTTTGGTCAATACTGATTTTTCCATCCAAACAACTCAGTTTTCCATCGTCTTTAATAATTAATGGATTAATTTCTAATAACGCAAAATCTTTATCGGTAAACATTTTACCTAAGCCCATCATGATATGCGTGAATTGTTTTACTTGATCTTCGTTAAGTCCAAGTTTGAAAGCCAATTCGCGACATTGGTAAGGCATCACACCGACCAATGGATCTACAATTGCCGTTAGAATTTTTTCAGGATGATGATTCGCCACTTCCTCAATATCCACACCGCCTTCTGTGGATGCCATAAAAATAATTCGACGCGTTGCGCGATCAACTACCGCGCCCAAGTATAACTCTTTTGCAATATTTGATGCTTTTTCGAGAAGAATTTGATTAATCGGTTGACCATTAGCGTCTGTTTGGTAGGTGACTAAACGGGTGCCAATCAGACGTGTAAATTCCTTTTCCATCGCTTCTTGAGTTTTAACAAACTTTACTCCACCCGCTTTACCACGACCACCGGCATGCACTTGAGCTTTAACCATCACTCCATCTTCGGAGTTTAAGCGTTGAAATATATTAATGGCTTCTTCTAGCGTACTCGCTACTTCACCGTCTGATACGGGAAGGTTGTATTCTCTATATAACTGCTTGGCCTGATATTCATGAAGATTCATATTTTTTTCCTAGTTCTGATTTTTATTTTTAAATACCCAACATCTGCCGACTTGGATACTCCAAATTCTCTTTGATTGCTACTAAAAATGAAATTGCCTCTTTTCCATCGACAATTCTATGATCGTAAGAAAGCGCTAGATACATCATCGGACGAATTACGACTTGTCCATTCTCAGCCACAGGACGTTGCTGAATAGTATGCATACCCAAAATTGCACTTTGTGGCGGGTTGATAATTGGTGTAGAAAGTAACGAACCAAATACCCCACCATTAGTAATAGAAAACGTCCCGCCAGTTAATTCTTCTAACGATAGTTTTCCATCTCGTGCGCGTTTTGCAAAATCTACGATTTTTAATTCTATCTCTGCCATAGAAAGATGGTCCGCATCACGTACAATTGGAACGACTAATCCTCTCTCGGTAGAAATAGCCATGCCAATATCAAAATAGTTATGGTAAACAACATCTGTTCCATCAATTGAGGCATTGATGGTAGGAAAACGTTTAAGCGCTTCAACACATGCCAGTGTAAAAAAGGACATAAAACCTAAACGCGCACCATGTTTTTTCTCAAACACATCTTTATATTTTTGTCGCAAATCCATCACTGCTTGTAAATTCACTTCATTAAATGTGGTTAACATTGCCGTATTATTTTTTGCTTCTAATAAACGTTCTGCAATACGTTGACGTAGGCGTGTCATAGGCACACGCTTTTCAATACGTTGCCCAACGGATACAGAAGATACTTTAGCGTGCACAACATTTTCAAGATTAACTCGACCTTCTTGCACGGCCCTCTTTACTGAAGGCGAAAGATGCTGCACGCTCTTCGTTTCGGTTTCTGTTGGTGTGACTAATGGTGTTGGTTCTGATATCGGTGTCGGTGCAAGAGCTACCGGCTGGTCGCCTTTTTTTGATTCATCAACTTGGCTGTTAGAAGCACCCGCCTCAAATGTCCCCAAAATTTCACTGGCTAAAACAGTCGAACCCACCGGCTTCAAAATTTCTTTTAAAATACCATCTTCCAAGGCAGGCACTTCAAGCACCACTTTATCAGTTTCTAAATCTACAATATTTTCATCGCGCTTGACAAAATCACCCGGTTTTTTATGCCATGCAGCTACCGTTGCATCTGCAATTGATTCCGGTAGTGCCGGCACTTTAATATTACTGATTGCCATAGTATTCTTCCTCTTTAAGATAAATTTAATGCTTGTTTTACAAGTTCCGCTTGTTGTTTTGCATGCACGGATGGAAACCCACCTGACGGCGCTGCTGTTGAAGAACGTCCCGCATAACTCAACGCTTGCTGCTTGCTTAAACAAGCTTCTATATCATGCTGGATTAGCAGCCAAGCCCCTTGATTTTGCGGCTCTTCTTGGCACCAAACAAAATCTTTCACATGGGTATATTTTGACAATGTTTCTACTATTTCTTCATTAGGAAAAGGATACAGTTGCTCAATTCGAATCAATGCAACATTGGTGCATTTGGCCTCAATGCGTGCCGTCAATAAATCGTAATAAACTTTGCCTGAACAAAACACAACGCGCGTAACATCAGAAATATTTAATGCTTCTTGCTCTGGAATCACTAACTCAAATTTTCCATCCGTCAAATCACTAATAGATGACACCACTAATTTATTCCTCAACATACTTTTGGGCGTCATAACAATAAGCGGCTTACGAAATACTCGTAGAACTTGTCGTCGTAATAAATGAAAAATTTGCGCGGGAGTAGAAGGAATGCAAACCTGCATATTTTCTTGCGCACATAGCTGTAAAAAGCGTTCTAATCGTGCGGATGAATGCTCAGGACCAGCGCCTTCATAACCGTGAGGAAGCAACATGACCAAGCCACATAAGCGCCCCCATTTTTGTTCGCCTGAGCTAATAAACTGGTCAATAACCACTTGCGCGCCATTAACAAAATCACCGTACTGAGCTTCCCAAATAGTCATCGTATCAGGCTCGGCAGCAGAAAAACCATATTCAAAACCTAACACGGCTTCTTCAGACAACAGCGAATCGATAATCGCTATAGACGCTTGTTTTTCAGCAATATGCTCTAAAGGCACATAAATTTTATCATCAGTCTGATCGTGTAATACCGAGTGTCTGTGTGCAAAAGTTCCCCGCGCCACATCTTCTCCACATAAACGTATCGCATGTCCTTCCGCTAACAAAGAAGCATAGGCTAAATTTTCTGCAAATCCCCAATCAATCGGAGCCTCTCCTTGTGCCATTTTTTCACGCGCTAGGATGGTTCGCTTCACTTGTGACTGAAGAGTAAAATTTTCGGGGATAAATAAAAGATTTTTTGCATATGCTTGAAATTGTTGCTGAGAAATCCGCGAGTCATACTCTGTCCGCCAATGATGACCAAGATAAGGCACCCATTTTGCAGCGAATTCGTAACCCGACATATCATCCGACGCAGCGGCGACAGGTTGGCCTGCATCTAATGCTGCTTGATAAGCATCTAACGCTTTACTCACTTCTTCTGTCGTGATGACTTTATCGGCTATTAATTCTTCAGCATAAAGCGCTCTAGGAGTAGGATGATTGCGAATAACATTGTACATCAAAGGTTGGGTGGCAGAAGGCTCGTCTGCTTCATTATGGCCAAAACGTCGATAACCGATTAAATCAATCACCACATCTTTTTTGAATTTGCTTCGATATTGCATTGCTAAACGTGTAACAAAAATCACTGCTTCAGGATCATCTGCATTCACATGAAAAATAGGTGCTTCGATCATTTTAGCAATATCAGTACAATATAAACTTGAACGCGCATCGGCAGGATTACTTGTCGTAAAGCCTACTTGATTATTCGTGACAATATGCAGAGAGCCTCCCACTGAAAAGCCACGTGTTTGTGACATTGCAAAAGACTCCATCACTACACCTTGGCCCGCAAAAGCAGCATCACCATGTAAAATCACCGGCAATACTGAATCGCAAATCTTACCATTACGCCGTTGTTGTTTTGCTTTAGTCGACCCTAGAACTACTGGCATAATGATTTCTAAATGTGATGGATTAAACGCCATACAAAGATGTACGAGTTTATCTTCTAGAGTATTGGAAGCTTTAGTAAGAATATTAGAAGAATGGCCTAAATGATACGTAACGTCACCGGAGGAATTAGGATCAATTAATTTTCCATCGATATAGTCCAATAAATCGCTAGGCTTTTTCCCTAAGACATTGACTAACACATTTAAACGACCGCGATGTGCCATACCAATAACAATTTCTTCAACACCATGATTTGAAGCACGATTCACGATATCATTCATGCATGGAATAAGACTATCTAACCCTTCTAATGAAAATCGTGTTTTACCAACATAACGACGACCAAGATATTTCTCTAAACCTTCTGCAGCCGTTAAATCTTTAAAAATATTCTTTTTTTCCTCGACGGAGAGCGAAAATGCACCGCCATTCTGTTCAATTTCATTTTGCAACCATTGTGTTTCTTCTTCGTTGCTAATGTAAGTAAATTCAAAGCCAATATGTTGGCAATAAATAGCTTTATATTGCTCAAAAACTGCTCTTGCTTCTTGATCGTTTTGTAAATTAAAACGCTCAAGATTTAATGTTGGATGACCTGCTGGCTTGGTTAGATTAAGCGGATCTAGATTGGCAAGTCTGTGGCCGTATGTCCGGAATGCATTGATTAATACGTTGACGTCTTGTATTGATTGTAGGGGCGAGTGGCGCTCGCCCTGGTTGGGTCTGTAGCAGGCTTCAAAAGGGCGAGCGCCCTGGTTGGGTCTGTAGCAGGCTTCAAAAGGGCGAGCGCCACTCGCCCCTACAAATTCATTAATGATAGCTTGATGATCTACTTCTTGGGTTCCGCGTGGTGACATCCCTTCAAAATACGCCAAAATAGTAGGGTCTGAAATTTCCTTACCATTACAATAATCGTAATACAACGCTTCTAAATATGGCGCATTTTCACTCTCTAAATAAGAATTTTCTCGCTGAAACCGCATTGAGTCATTATTATTTTTCATTATTTATTTGCTCGCTCCAACGCTTTCTTTTAATAATAAAGAACGTATCTTGCCGATTGCTTGAGTAGGATTTAATCCTTTAGGACAAACGCTAACGCAGTTCATAATCCCGCGACAGCGAAACAAACTGAACGGATCGCTCAAATCAGCTAAGCGTTCTTCAGTCGCTGTATCACGACTATCTGCAATAAAACGATACGCATGTAAAAGCCCTTGTGGACCAACAAACTTTTCTGGATTCCACCAAAACGAAGGACAAGAAGTCGAACAACATGCACATAAAATGCATTCGTAAAGACCATCCAATTTTGCACGTTCTTCAGGTGATTGTAAGCGTTCTGTGGTTGGTGTCGGTTGATCATTAATTAAATAAGGTTTAACGCGATCGTATTGTTTATAAAATTGCGTCATATCAATAACTAAATCTCGCACCACAGGCATTCCCGGCAGCGGACGCAATGTAATCGTTGAACCTTTAAAAGAAGATAAATGCGTAATACAAGCAAGACCATTTTTGCCATTCATATTCATGCCGTCAGAACCACAAACGCCTTCACGACATGATTTTCTGAAAGTCAGGCTTGTGTCTTGTTTTTTAAGCTCCATCAATGCATCGAGCACCATAATGCAATTATGCTTTTTAGTATCTAAAGTATATGTCTGCATATACGGTTTACTATCAACATCTGGGTTGTAGCGATAAATTTCAAATGTTGTTAATTCACTCATTGTATTCCTCGTCTTTAATCTTAATGATCTCGTTCTTTTACTGGGATGGGATCAATATGTTTTGGCGTCATATTCACTTCGCGAAAAGAGATCTTTTCGCCTTCGCTCATATAAACAGAATGCTTCAACCAGTTTTTATCATCACGCTCTGGAAAATCAAAACGCGAATGCGCTCCGCGACTTTCAGTGCGATAGTCCGCTAACTTGGCCGTTGCATAAGCCACTTCAATCAGATTATCTAGCTCTAAGGCTTCTAAACGAGCGGTATTAAACGTTTTGCTCTTATCGTGCAAACTTGCTTTTTTCAAACGATCACGTAAATCGGATAATTTTTTTAAGCCCGTTGCCATATGTTCAGCAGTTCTAAATACACCAAAATCTTGCTGCATAATTTCACACATTTCAGCACGAATGATTTCTGGATCCCCCCCATCTTCTGGATTATTTTCCCAGCGTTGATAGCGTGCCATAGCAGCATCAACATTTGCATCCGTAACATCTGCATGCTCACTGTTTTCTTTCAACATTTTTTCTAGATACAAACCAATTGAACGACCAAATACGACAATATCTAATAATGAATTTGCGCCTAAGCGATTAGCCCCATGCACAGAAACACAAGCGCACTCACCTGCTGCATATAATCCATCGACTAAGCTCTCATTTCCATTCGCATCTAAGGTGATCGCTTGACCATGATGATTGGTCGGAATTCCGCCCATCATATAATGGCAGGTTGGAATTACTGGAATAGGTTCTTTCACGGGATCAACACCAGCAAATGTTTTAGCGCTTTCACGAATGCCTGGTAATCGTTCGCTAATAATTTTTTCACCAAGATGGTCGACGTGAAGCAACACATAATCTTTGTTAGGACCACAGCCACGCCCTTCACGTATTTCCATAATGGAAGAGCGCGCGACAACATCACGGCATGCTAAATCTTTTAAGTGTGGTGCATAACGTTCCATGAAACGCTCTCCCAGGCCATTCACTAAATAGCCGCCTTCACCACGGCAACCTTCCGTAATTAACACGCCTGCTCCAGCAATACCTGTAGGATGGAATTGCCAAAACTCCATATCTTGTACTGGAAATCCAGCGCGTAGTACCATGCCAATACCATCGCCGGTATTAATATGCGCATTGGTCGTTGATTTATAAATTCGTCCTGCTCCACCGGTTGCTAACACTGTGGCGCGAGATTTTAAGAAGTAAACTTCGCCTGTTTCAATTTCCATCGCAGTAATACCAACGACTTGATTTTTCTCGTTTTTCACAAGATCAATAGCAAACCATTCATTTAGAAAATTAGTTTTTGCGGCAATATTTTGTTGATACAGTGTATGTAACATCGCATGCCCGGTTCTATCAGAGGCACAACAAGTGCGGTGAGCCAGCTTTTCACCGAAATTCGTTGTCTGACCGCCAAACGCACGCTGATAAATTTTGCCTTCTTCGGTACGTGAGAAAGGTAAACCCATGTGTTCAAGCTCATAAATCGTCGCTGGCGCTTGTTTACACATGTACTCAATAGCTTCTTGATCGCCTAAACAATCAGAGCCCATTACCGTGTCATACATATGCCAACGCCAATCATCCACACTACCCATATTACCTAAAGCAGCATTAATGCCACCTTGTGCAGCTACCGTATGCGAACGCGTGGGGAAAACTTTTGAAACCACGGCTACATTTAAACCCGAAGCAGCCATTTGCAAACTCGCACGTAAACCTGCCCCACCACCGCCAACAATAACGGCATCGTATTCTTTAACCGGAAGACTAGTCATGCGTTAAACTCCCCACATAATCTGAACAAACCAAATGAAATAAGCGATCAATAATAACATGACCACACTCATCAAAATTAAACGTAATTTCCAAGGATGGATATAATCAGTAAAAATCGTCCACACCCCCACCCAGGAATGAACAACAATACTTAAGAAAGCAATTAATGAAATAATTTTAAACCATAATGGTGAAAAAATAGACTGCCATTCGGTAAAATTTAACGGCGAATGTTTGATAAGCAGAATGCCAAATACGAGTAAATATACAATCAAACACACCGCACTGATGCGTTGCAATAACCAATCTCTTACCCCTACTCGTGAAACGGTTCTGGTATTCATTTGCATAGTAACCATCCTCCTACTGCTAATATCAACAAGCCGCTAATAATTATGACTCCCCAAGCAGCTTTCGGACCGCTCTCTCTGTGCTCAAACCAACCAGCATCCATTAATAAGTGCCGAATTCCTGCAATCACATGATAAATTAAACCAGCAAGCATAAACCATTCAATAAGCCTGATGACAATGCACGTACTTGCATGCTGCAACAAAACAAAGCCATCGGGTGTAAAAGATAACCCAAATCCCCATAACCCCACTGGAATTAATAAAAATAGCAATAAGCCAGAAGCACGATGCAAAATGGAACTAATCGCTGCAACAGGAAACTTGATAGTCATCAAGTTAAGATTAACTGGTCTTTTCTTGCGCATTAACTATCCTTAAGCTTTGAAATAAACTAATTGACAGTATACCGGCACTTGACCAGAAAAAAAACCGAACAATTGAAAAACTTAATTCAAATTCATTTTAAAACCTTACTAATCTAAGTTATTATCAAATCACACAAGCAAATTGCCTGCACCCGCGTGAATTTAGGAGAAAAAAATGACCGATGGTCAAAAAGCAACACTAACCCTTAACGGAAAAACCTTTGAGCTTCCCGTTTATTCAGGAACATTAGGTCCAAATGTTATCGATGTAAGTTCTTTAGCACAAAATGATATTTTTACCTATGATCCCGGCTTTATGTCTACCGCGGCGTGTAATTCTGATATCACGTTTATTGATGGCGACAAAGGCATTCTCTTGCATCGCGGCTACCCTATTGGCGCATTAGCTGAAAATGCGACTTATTTAGAGGTCTGTTATTTACTGCTGAACGGCGAATTACCTAACAAAGAACAATACGCTTCTTTTGAAACAGAGATTAAACATCACACACTTCTTCACGAACAAGTTCGCACATTCTTCAATGGCTTTCGTCGCGACGCTCATCCTATGGCGATTATGGTTGGTGTAGTGGGTGCATTATCTGCCTTCTATAACGACACCATCAATGTTAATAAGTCTGATAGTCGCCGCATGACCGCAGTTCGATTAATCGCAAAAATGCCCACTATTGCTGCAATGTCATACAAATACGCTCAAGGTCAACCTTTTATTTATCCGGATAATACACTTTCTTTTAGTGAAAATTTTCTGCACATGATGTTTGGCACACCCTGTGAAAATAAAAAACCCAATCCAGTATTAGCCAAAGCACTAGACAAAATTTTTATTTTACATGCTGATCATGAACAAAATGCATCCACGTCAACCGTGAGATTAGCGGGATCGACAGGTGCGAATCCTTATGCCTGTGTCTCGGCGGGGATTGCTGCATTATGGGGACCTGCGCATGGTGGCGCGAATGAAGCTTGTCTCAATATGTTGCGTCAGATTGGTGATGTGAAAAATATTCCAGCGTACGTCGCTAGAGCCAAAGACAAAAATGATCCATTCCGTTTAATGGGCTTTGGTCATCGTGTTTATAAAAACTATGATCCACGCGCTAAAGTGATGCAAGAAGCATGTCATCAAGTGCTGAATGCCGTTGGTCGCAAAGATGATCCAATTCTTGATGTGGCAATGGAATTAGAACGTATTGCATTAAGCGACAGCTATTTCATTGAGAGAAAACTTTATCCTAATGTGGATTTCTACTCTGGAATCACTTTAAGTGCTCTAGGGATTCCTAGCAATATGTTTACCGTTATTTTCGCACTTGCGCGCACCATTGGCTGGATTGCAAATTGGAATGAAATGATGGCCGATGATCATCGAAAATTAGGACGACCTCGACAACTTTATACCGGGCCGGTACAGCGAGATTACGTTCCAGTTGAAAAACGGTAATCACTAATAATGACGCAATTAAACAAGGATTTTTTACAAGGCTTTCTTTTTGATAATTCTGATGTCAGAGGTAAAATCGTGCGATTGAATAATAGCATTCGCACTATTATGGATCAGCATGATTATCTTCCAGCGATTAGGTCTATTCTTGGAGAATTACTTGCCGCCTCTGTTTTACTTTCGTCTACGCTAAAATATGAAGGGCAGCTTACTCTGCAATTTCAAGGTGAAAGCGCTATAAAAATGTTAGTCGCAAAATGTAATCATAAGTTTGAAATTCGCGGATTAGCGCAATGGGACAAGGATGTCGACGCAGAACAATTAAGACAGGCTTTTTTCTCTGGTAAATTAATGATTACTGTAGAAGAAGCACGCGACAATCAACGTCATCAAAGTATCGTAGCGATTGAAAATAAGAGCATTGCAGAAGCTATTGAAACCTACTTCAAACAATCTGAACAAATTCCTACTAAAATTATCTTGGGTAACGATAAAAATTATTTTGCCGGCTTTCTGGCACAGAAGATGCCCAGCCATAGCACTGAACAAATTAATTTTTGGCAGCATGTTGATATACTTACCAGCACCCTAAAATCAGAAGAACTGATTAAATGGGATAATCAGACATTACTAAAAAAACTATTTCACGAAGAAGATATTCGACTTTTTCATATTGAGCCGGTTATGTTTAATTGCACTTGCAGCCACGAGAAAACTCAAAACACACTTCGATTATTGGGACAAAAAGAAGCTTTAGCGGCATTTTTAACGCATAAAGTGCTGACTGTGACTTGCGAATATTGCAACAAAAGCTACGAGTTTACAAAACAAGCAGTTGAACAGTTGTTTCACTAAACTTTATCAGCTATTCCCCCTCTTCGCGCGAGCTGTCTTGTAACTCATAGAAACCTACAGCGCCATCAGTTTTAACAGGCGTTACGGGTGCGGGCGTAGATTTTGCATTGCCGTTTTCACCAAAGAGAAACTTAATGCCTGCATTCAACATCCAGTCATTTTTTCCGCCACTTAAAGTGTAGATATCACGCACATCAGTAAATAAACTAATGCTCGAGTTTACAAAATACTCAATCCCAGCGCCAGCATTAACCCCAAGTAAAGTGGTATTACCGGATGAAGCGTTATCGTCGTTTTGATTCGTTATCCCCAATCCTGCCAGCACATAGGGATGAACGGCAGCTTCACTGCCTGGATTAAAGTGATAAACTCCATCTGCCCAGTAAGTATGAAAACGCGCGCCGTTTTCAGTACTAACAGGAGTTTCTTCAGTCGCTGCCTGACCATAAAAGGCCTCTAAACTGAATTGATCAGAAACCACTAAACCAGCGCTCACATTGGCCATCGCCGCGTTCTGAATATCTCGTTTTTCAGAAAAATGATAATACGCCACTCCAGGCGCAACATAATACTCACCTGGCTTATACACATTATCTGGAAAAACAGCAGAGTTTAAACACAATAAAAAAAATCCTACACTACGTTTTAAATACATCTTTTACCCTTCTTTTTTTATCTTCGACAATCCACTTCTAAGCTCACGCTTTAAAATTTTTCCCACATTATTTTTGGGCAAACTATCGCAAAAATAAATCTGCCGCGGCAATTTGTACGATGTTAGCTTTTTTCTACAGGCATGAATTAATTCATTCTCTAAAAGAGACGGATTATCGCTCACCACATAAGCAACCACCCTTTCTCCACCGGAAGGAGTGTTTTCTCCAATCACGGCTGCTTCACGGACATGCGGCTGTTCTAACAGCACGGCTTCCACCTCTGAAGGATAAACCTTCAGCCCAGAAATATCGATCATATCTTTTTTACGTTCTTTTAAAAAAATCAACCCCTGAGGATTGCGCAAACCGATATCCCCTGTAAGAAAGTACCCCTTTGATGTAAATACTTGCGCTGTTTCTGCAGGTTGATGCCAATACCCACTCATGACTTGAGGACCATACACAGCTACTTCTCCTAGCTCACCCTCTGGAACGACCTGTTGTCGTTCATTAAGAAATTGAATTTCAGTACATGCCAAGGGTAATCCTACTGATCCATCATGTTCAAAATTGGTCAATCTATTCATACAAACCACTGGCGATGTTTCTGTTAAACCATACCCTTCTAAAATAGGAATTCCTGTCATTTTCTGCCACTTTTCGGCTACAGTTTTATGCACCGCCATGCCACCAGCAACGACTAGTTTTAATTTTGATAAATTCAAGGTGGAAAATTGCGGATGTAGCATCATTTTGTCAAAAAGCGTATTGACGCCAATCAGTATACTAATAGGAAAACGCCTAAGCTGTTTAATAACAGTCGTTAACTCACGTGGATCGACTATCAAAATATTCTTCACGCCCAACCCAGAAGCGAGTAAAAAATTAATTGTCAAAGAAAAAATGTGGTACATCGGCAACGCAAAGACATTAATTTCTTTACCTTCGTGCAACTTATCACCAAACAACAGGCGTACTTGCTCAAGATTCGCCAGCAAATTTCCATGGCTCAACATAGCAGCCTTGAGCGTGCCTGTTGTGCCCCCAGTATATTGTAAGAAAGCTAGGTCACTTTTTTCTAAATCAATGCCTGTCCTGGGGAAATTTTCTCCAACCAACAACGCTTTCCTAAATCGTATTGCATCACGCAATTTGAAAGCCGGTATGCGCCCACTGCAATGCAAGGCCAATTGCAGCGCCCAACCCTTCCAGCGCGGCAGTAAGTCTCCAACAGAAACAACGACAACAGTATCCACTTTTACTGCCTTCAAAACGGCGTCTAACTTAGAGGCAAAGCAATCTAAAATAACAACAGCGCTAGGCGCAGCATCTTTGATACGCGCTTCTAATTCATATACAGTATATTCTGGGTTAAGATTGACAACCACTGCCCCTGCTAAGTGTACCCCCATAATACAAACTGGATATGGCATACAATTTGGCAGCATTAAAGCAACACGATCATTTTTGCGAATATTTTTTTGCTGAAGAAAGCTGGCGAATTTTTGAGCATTTTCCCACGTTTCACCGTATGACAATGTCGATTGAAACTGGAAATACGCTTCTTTTTCATAAAAATGAGCGCTAAAATAAGCGTAGTAATCAATTAATGAACGAAACTCTTTAAACCAACCTGTTAGCTCTGTCATCTGTCTGTCTCTCTCATTTAATTTAGGCATTGCTTATTCCCTTAACTTAGCCAATAATTTGCACCTGATTTTTTAATACATGCGCCTCATGAGCAATGCCGCAACCCGGGATATAAAAAATAGTACCGGCTTTCAACTCAAAGCATCGTCTTTGACTTTTACCTCTTTGGTGCTTTTTACGCCAAACCTGGACATCGTAGAAGCACAATTGGCTGCTTTATCCGCCAAAACTCCTAATTTCTTCAATGCTACTCCTGTTTTATTGGATCTTACTACAGTTGAGCATCATAACCTTCCTTTGGACATCATAAAACTGATTACCATCATGAAGCAATATCGTCTAAACCCAATTGGTATTAAAACCAATAATAACTTGCACAAAGAAGTCGCAAAATCACAGCACTTGGCGATTATTGCACAACCAGAAACACCCGTGCACAGCGAACAAGCTGCAACGCCAGAGATGGAGCAACCAAAACCTGCTCAACCTGCAATTATTACTGCAAAAATTATTGATCAACCAATTCGCTCTGGGAAACAAATCTATGCAAAAGGCTGTGATTTAATCATTACTTCTACGGTAAGCCACGGAGCTGAAGTGTTATCCGACGGTAACATTCATATTTATGGCACACTGCATGGTCGAGCTCTAGCGGGCGTCCAAGGCGATGTTAACGCAAAAATATTTTGTAAATCCTTAGAAGCTGAATTAATTGCCATTGCCGGCAACTATCTAGTCAGCGAACAAATTCCAGATAAGCATAAAAGCAACAATCAATTTTTAGAGATCTCTCTCGAAGGAGAAAAACTAACCTTTAAATCGATTTAGACGAGGGACTACCAGTTGGCCGTCCTCTTAATAAACAAATGAAATTTGCCAACAGGCATCACACAATGATAAATTAATCAATAAATTATCGACGGGGAGACTTTATGGCGCATGTAATCGTAGTAACATCCGGCAAAGGTGGCGTGGGAAAAACCACTACCAGCGCTGCAATTTCAACAGGACTTGCCCTCTGTGGTTTTAGAACCGTCGTTATTGATTTCGATGTCGGCCTTAGAAATCTTGATTTAATCATGGGTTGCGAGCGCCGAGTGGTTTATGATTTTATTAATGTCATCAACAAAGAGGCAACGGTTAAGCAAGCCCTCATAAAAGATAAACGCTGCGATCTTCTTTACATACTACCCGCATCTCAAACGCGTGACAAAGACGCTTTAAGCAAAGAAGGCGTAGAAAAAGTCATTAATGAACTTAAAGAAAGCTTCGACTATATTGTGTGTGACTCACCGGCTGGCATTGAAAAAGGCGCAATGATGGCAATGTATTTTGCAGATAGCGCTATTATTGTGACTAACCCTGAAGTATCGTCGGTTAGAGACTCAGACCGAATTCTGGGTATCTTAAATAGCAAATCACATCGCGCTACTTTGGGGCAAGATCCTATTAAAGAACATTTATTGATTACTCGCTATTCTGAACAACGTGTTCGCAAAGGCGAAATGTTAAGCGTAAAAGATATTCAAGATATCCTTGCAATCCCTCTTTTAGGTATTATTCCAGAATCTCAAGACGTATTGAGCGCTTCAAACGCCGGTGTTCCAGTCACTTTATTTGACGAAAGTGAAGCTGGCATGGCTTATCGTTGCGCCATATCAAAATTTATTGGCGAAGATAAAACCCCTGAAGCATTTTTAAAGAAACAAAAGCGCGGCTTATTTAAACGTATGTTTGGCATTGGCGAGGAAACATCAATATGAGTATTTTCAACTTTTTGCTTTCCAAGAAAAAAACAGCCTGTCTCGCTAAAGAGCGGTTACAAATTATTATTTCTCATGAAAGAACTAACAGTACAGCGCCCGATTTTCTTCCTCAATTGAGAAAAGAACTAATTACTGTAATTTCAAAATATATTCCTTTGCAAGAAGATCAAATTAATATTCAAATGCATAGACAAGACAATCACTCGACCATTGAAATGAATTTTGTTATTCCTAACGCGGAACAGTAACTTGAAGCTATTAGAATTTTTTAAAAAATTGTTTTTTAATTTTATTTTACTAGCGATACCTTTCTTTGCAACAACTGCACAAGCTGAAACCATCGATGGGAGACCCTACAAGATATCAATTCTAATTTTTAAACATCTTCCAGAAGATAAAGACGCTTTTGCGCGCATGATTAATCGCTGGTCAGATAAAAATTTCGATGGCAGCACATTAATTACACGCCCTGTTTATGACCCAACACAACCTTATCTGAGCACCAACGGAAGCTCCTATGATGTTTTACTTCCGGCAGAACAATCTGCGCTTGCGGGATCTTATCGCGCTTTATCTCACGATGCTCATTATAGCATTCTCTTTAATGGAGCATGGTTAACCCAATTTCAAACTGACACGCCACGTACATTTCATTTTCATAAAATATTTGATGACAATGGAAATATACTGGACGGTTTAATAAAAATTAACATGAAGTTTTATTTTGACATCGACTTTCAAACACAATTACTTACGCAGACAGATAATGGCAATGCTAAAATTTATAAAATAAGCGCTATCAACGAAAATTATCAAACTTCCAGCAATCAACTCCAATATATCGATAGCCCAAACTATGGCGCTTTAGTTTTAATTACACGTTACGATGGAAAATAGCTTTATGATTAGTGTATTCGATCTTTTTTCAATTGGGATTGGCCCTTCTAGTTCACATACAGTTGGACCGATGCGCGCCGCTAAAAAATTTGCCACGAAAATGACACAAGCTGCTTTCTTAGAAAAAGTTACTTATATTACAGTAGAAGTCCATGGCTCACTTGCTTTTACTGGAAAAGGTCACGGCACTGACAAAGCTATTTTAATGGGATTGGAGGGACAAGATCCGGAGTCAATTGACCCCGATATCGTTGACGATAGAATGGAAACCATTGCTCAAACTCATACTATTTTTCTCAATCAATCAAAAAATATTACTTTTAATCCACAACTGCATTTGATTTTAAATCTCACCACTTTATTACCTAAACATTCCAACGGAATGAGTTTTAAAGCGTTTGATCATGCCAGCAATCTTTTAGCACATGATATTTATTATTCGATTGGCGGCGGATTTATCATTGCGGAAAGCGAAGTCAACATAGAGTCTACCAGCGGCCGCCCTATTTCTGATGACGCTCCTGACCCTTGCCCATACCCATTTAACAACACTGAAGAACTCATGGCACAATGTCGAAAACATAAACTGAGTATTGCAGAATTGATGATGACCAATGAAAGCTTCATGCACGGCGAAAAAAATGTGCGCGAACGCTTATTAAAAGTCTATGCGGCAATGCGTGCCTGTATTGAAAAAGGTTGCCAAACCGGAGGAATATTACCCGGAGGCTTAAACGTTAAACGCCGGGCACTAAACTTACATCAATTATTAATAAAAAAAGGCAAACCATCATCTTTCGAACACATGGATAGCATGAGTTGGTTAAACTTGTTTGCCATTGCTGTTAATGAAGAAAACGCTGCTGGCGGCCGTGTAGTGACCGCCCCAACGAATGGTGCGGCAGGAATAATTCCAGCGGTTTTGCATTATTATTTAACGTTTTATCCCAATGTAAATGAAAATAAAATTATTGAATTTCTATTAACTGCTGCGGCCATTACAATTTTATTTAAGAAGAATGCTTCAATCTCAGGCGCAGAAGTGGGGTGCCAAGGAGAAGTCGGTGTCGCTTCATCTATGGCAGCTGGCGCACTCACTGCCGTACTCGGTGGCACACTCGCACAAGTAGAAAACGCGGCTGAAATCGCGATTGAACATCATCTTGGCATGACTTGCGATCCCGTCGGCGGATTGGTACAAATTCCCTGTATAGAACGCAACGCAATGGGTTCGTGGAAAGCAGTGAACGCTATGCGCTTAGCAATGGATGGTGATGGCGAGCATAAAATCTCCCTCGATCAAGCAATTCTTACCATGAAGAAAACCGGTGAAGATATGAATCTTATCTACAAGGAAACTTCACTGGGTGGATTAGCTGCGAGTTATATTGAATGTTAGGCTCTGTCAAAAAATAACTTTTCCTTTTGCATCGCATTAATCTAAAATATGGTATCCGCTACATAAACCAGGGCGACTGATACGCCAGAGCAGGAATGACACTTCGTTTGGTTGCCATTAAATTTGTAGGGAATACAAAATATGTTCCAATATTTTCTAAATCAAAGTAATCCTAGTCTGGTCTAAGTTGCTTTGACAAGGTTGTTTTTTCTGATTGAAAATTCTATCTTGATTGAAATTAACAGCTTTGTCTACTTGCATTCCTAACATCTTTAATTTATCCAGAGAATTATTTAATCGATCAGAAAACAATGTGGTATTCGGTGGATTAGGCACTGGGCTGGTGGCATCACACAACCAAACAATTTTGCCTGCATAATCACTTAAATCTTCTACAGTACTCATCACACAATGCGTTGCCGCCTCTCCTGCGACCAAAATACTATCCGCTTTTGACAAAGATTGAATTAATTCATTATTAGTCGCCGTACTACTGTCTTCTGGATCAGGCACTTCTGCTCTAACGGCAGAAAAATGCTCTGTCCACGGATTCATACCTTTTATCACATAGTTAACGAATGTACATCGCTCTTCCCAAGCTTGGATCGCCTTTAACAACTCAGGAAAAATATTATGACCCCAGCTACCTAACAGACAATGTTCCGGCCAAATCGTATGAGGATAACGCCCTTTTGCGTGCAAGGCATTAATATATGCCGTTGTTCGTTCTTGAAAAGATGGCACTGTAGTCTTCCAGCAGCCTATTTTAATATCTTCGGGAGAAATTAATGTGAATGGCGAAGGAGCTTTACCATCCTGGTCACACCACCATAAAGGATGGGCAATATCAATGCGTCGATGGCTATCTAAAGTCACATAAATTTGGCTAATCTGATCTTTCCAACGATGGATAAAATCGGCCAACCGCGACATATCATCATCGGCACCTGGGATATACAAGTTTCCTCGTGGATCACAGAAATCATTCTGTGGATCCACAATTAATAAATGAATATTCTCCATTTTAGTTCGTTGGTTGATTAAGTTTCTCTTTACGCAAACTATTCCATGCAATGACAGGACCTAAAACAAGATACGCTGCAAACGCGTAAAACAATACTTGTGTTGGATCAAGCGCGATCAACATGACTGCTAACACTGTAAAGACCAAAACTGTAAATGGCACATGATATCTAAAGTCTAGTACTTTAAAACTGTAGTATTTAATATTACTCACTTCTAAAGCACCTACAACGATGGTTAAAGCTGCGATAGGTATCGCAATTGACTTCCCTAAGAAGGTTGTATTTTCAAGTACAAACCACGCAGTGCCAACCAAGACAGCCGCAGCAGCAGGACAGGCCAAGCCCACAAAAAAACGTTTATCCGCCTGCTCTAACTGCGTGTTAAAACGCGCTAAGCGCAAGGCGGTACATGCAACGTAGAAAAAGGCGCATAACCACCCTACTTTACCCAAACTGCTGAGCGACCAAGTGTACATTAACAACGCGGGCGCTAAGCCAAAAGCCACCATGTCGGATAAGCTATCATATTCGGCACCAAAAGCACTTTGTGTATTGGTTAAACGCGCTACTCGCCCATCTAGCCCATCTGCAATCATTGCTATAAAAATAGCCGCACATGCGACACCAAAATGCTGCTGCATTGCAGCAACAATTGAATAGAAGCCCGCAAACAGGCCTGCTGTTGTGAAAATATTGGGCAATAAATATACTCCACGCTTAGGTACTGCTTTTATTTGTGTTTCTTCTGACATACCTGTTCTCCGGCTAAATTTTTACTCGGTAAGTTGGAAAAGATAACGATCTTCTCAGCACCAAGCAAGCTATTATTTATTTTTCTATATCACAACTTATCCACAGGATATCCCCTTGCAGCTGTAGCAAAAACACATTATATTGTATTTAATAATCCATTAAGCACTATATCTTGTGCCTTAATCTGATGTTACACCGAATGAAAAACTGTCGAGGAGAAACAAATGAATACTGAATGTTCCAATACTGCACAAACCTGGGCTAAAAACCAACAAGCTGCAGGAGCATCAGGCAGCGCCATTACTCTTCTACCAGGCACGCTGTATGTGATTCGTCGCGAAGGCCGCGTTCGCTCTGGTGAGGGCCCTGTAACCCCCTATAATCAGGAAAAAATTTATATTGCGATCACTAAAGCCATTATCGCGGTTGAAGGTCAAGAAGCGAGTGGTTCTGCCCGGGTCCATCAAGTTGCTAGCGATATTGCTCAGCACATTACAGCACGATTGATGTTGAACATTCATAGCAACAATATTATTCCAATTGAAGACATCCAAGACCAAGTGGAGCTTGCGTTAATGCGCGCCGGTGAACAAAAAATTGCACGCGCGTATGTCTTATATCGTGAAGAACGTAGAAAAGCGCGCGAGCTTGTGAGCAGTAAAGCGAATAATCAACCGTCTTTACGTATTAAATTGGATGATGGAATGCTGGTTGCAATCGATATGAAACGACTTGAAAGCAGAATTGCAACAGCTTGTCAAAATCTGGATCATGTAGAAGCCAGTGCGATTCTACATGATGCTATTCGCAATATATTTGATGGCATCACCGCTAGCGATCTTTCCAAAGCATTAATTATGTCTTCTCGAACCATGATTGAAAGAGAGCCGAATTATACGTATGTCACTGCTCGCCTGTTGTTAGATACATTACGCGGCGAAGCATTAGCCTTTGTCAAAGTCGCAAAAGAAGCTTCTTACCAAGAAATGACCAAACTTTATCCAGAATATTTTAAAGCTTTCATTCATACAGGCATTTCATTAGAAATGTTAGATGAAAGACTGGCGAAGGACTTTGATCTAGAAAAACTGGGCCACGCATTAGACTCAAAACGCGATTTGCAATTTACTTACTTAAGTTTACAAACTTTATACGATCGGTACTTCTTGCATAGTTATGATGTTCGCTACGAGCTGCCACAAGCATTTTATATGCGCGTAGCAATGGGGCTCGCACTCAATGAAAAAAATAAAACGGATAAAGCCATAGAGTTTTATCATTTGATTTCTAGCTTTGATTATATGACATCAACACCGACGTTATTTAATGCTGGAACTCGACGCCCCCAACTTTCAAGCTGTTTCTTAACAACAATCGCGGATGATCTTGATGGCATTTACAGTGCGATTAAAGATAACGCATTATTATCCAAATTCGCAGGTGGATTAGGCAATGACTGGACTCCGGTTCGCGCTATGGGTGCACGCATCAAAGGCACGAATGGAAAATCGCAAGGCGTTGTACCTTTCTTAAATGTTGCAAACGCAACGGCGATCGCGGTCAATCAAGGCGGAAAACGTCAAGGTGCTGTTTGCGCTTATTTAGAAACTTGGCATATGGATATTGAAGAATTTCTTGAATTGCGTAAAAACACTGGCGATGAACGTCGTCGTACGCATGACATGAATACCGCCAATTGGATTCCGGATCTTTTTATGAAACGTGTGATTGAAAAACAAGATTGGACTTTGTTTTCACCGGATGAAACCCCCGACTTGCATGATTTATATGGCGCAGCATTTGAAACTCGTTATGAAGAATATGAGCGTTTGGCTGCAGAAGGAAAAATAAAAAATTTCAAAAAAATGCCCGCGATTAACTTATGGAGAAAAATGTTAAGCATGCTGTTTGAAACAGGCCATCCTTGGATGACATTTAAAGATCCTTGTAACTTGCGCTCACCACAGCAACATTGTGGCGTCGTACATAGCTCAAACCTTTGTACTGAAATCACTTTAAATACTTCTAAAGATGAAATTGCAGTGTGTAACTTAGGCAGTATCAATCTTGCTGCGCATATGGATACTCAAGGCAATTTAAATAAAGAAAAATTACGTAGCACAGTTCGAACTGCAGTGCGCATGTTAGATAACGTTCTCGATGTGAATTTTTATTCTGTGCCACAAGCACGTAATGCCAATACTAAACATAGACCGATTGGTTTGGGGATTATGGGTTTCCAAGATGCGCTCTACATCAAAGGCTTGGCATATACCTCAGATGAAGCAATTACTTTCGCCGATCAATCCATGGAATTGGTAAGTTACTATGCGATTGAAGCTTCTGCTGATTTAGCCGAAGAACGTGGCTCTTATGAAAGCTTTAACGGTTCTTTATGGAACCAAGGTATTCTGCCGATTGATTCGATTGAATTATTAGCCAAAGTACGCGGTGAATATTTAGAACAAAATCGTGATAAAACACTGGATTGGGATGCGTTGCGCGCTCGTGTAAAAACCGGCATGCGTAATTCAAATACCATGGCAATTGCACCGACTGCAACAATCTCTAATATTTGTGGCGTATCCCAATCGATTGAGCCTACGTATCAAAATCTTTATGTGAAATCGAATCTTTCTGGAGAGTTCACCGTTATCAACCCTTACTTAGTTGAAGAGTTAAGAAAGCTTGATCTTTGGGATGATGTCATGATCAATGACATGAAATATTATGATGGCAGCCTGACAAAAATCACCAGAATTCCACAAGCAATAAAAGACCGATTTGCAACTGCATTTGAAATTGATGCACGCTGGTTAGTGGAAGCAGCTTCACGACGTCAAAAATGGATTGATCAAGGGCAATCACTCAATCTTTATATGGCAGATCCGTCAGGCCCGAAATTAGATAGCCTGTATAAGTTTGCTTGGAAACGTGGATTAAAAACCACGTATTATTTAAGAAGCTTGGGAGCGACAAATACTGAAAAATCAACAGTAGAAAATGCATCGTTAAATGCCGTAAAAATTGAAGCGGCACCGAAGGCATGTTCGATTGCGGACCCTGAATGTGAAGCGTGTCAATAAAAATAAATAGAATAACCGGAGAAAAAAATGTCAGCTAACAATTTTGCCGAACAAACCGTCAGTACGCGGGGAACCACCCCACACAATGGTTTAACCGGCCTTGAAGAATTAGAAATGGGTGCGCGCCGTATTCATGTCGATGAGAAACGCATTATTAATTGTCGCGCGGATTTAAATCAATTATTTCCTCTAAAATATGATTGGGCGTGGCAAAAATATTTAAATGCATGCGCTAATCATTGGATGCCACAAGAAATTAATATGGCTGCGGACATTGCGCTGTGGAAAGATCCAAACGGATTAAGTGCTGACGAGCGTTTAGTATTTATGCGCGCGATTGGTTTCTTTTCAACGGCAGATTCTCTCGTAGCAAATAATCTTGTGTTAGCCGTTTATCGACACATTACTAATCCTGAATGTCGTCAATATTTATTACGACAAGCATTTGAAGAAGCATTACATACACACAGTTATACTCATATCATCCAATCACTAGGCCTTGATGAAGGTGAAGTGTTTAATATGTATCGTGAAGTTCCTTCAATTCACGATAAAGCCGCTTGGTCCCTACCCTTCACTCAAGGCCTTGCGGATCCTAGTTTCAAAACAGGCACGCCTGAAACTGATCAACGCTTATTACGTGACTTGATTGCGTTCTATGTGATTTTTGAAGGCATTTTCTTTTATGTTGGCTTCGTGCAAATGCTGACGTTTGGACGCCTCAATAAGATGACCGGATCTTCCGAACAGATTCAATACATTATGCGTGATGAATCGATGCATCTTAATTTCGGCATTGATCTTATCAACCAAATCAAAATTGAAAATCCTCATCTATGGACTCCCGCATTGCAAGAAGAATTGCGACACATGATTGATGAAGCGACTCAACTTGAACATCGTTATGCCGAAGAAACGATGCCGCGTGGTATTTTAGGATTGAATGCAGCTATTTTTAAAGATTATATTCAATTCATTGCGAATCGTCGTTGTATTCAAATTGGATTGAAAGAACTTTATTCTGGCGCAACGAATCCATTCCCGTGGATGAGTGAAATTATGGATTTAAAGAAAGAGAAAAATTTCTTTGAAACTCGTGTCACCGAGTATCAAACAGGCGGGACATTGAATTGGGATGAGGACTAAGCACTTAGATGAATCAGTTATTATGTATTGATTCTTGGCGCCGAAATACCCTACTCGTTCTTATCATCCGATATTCGGCAGTGGCTTAAAACTGCCGAATATTTTTCGTCCTTGACTGTCAACACGATATCTCAACCATCCCTAAAAAAATAATGAGATCTCGCGACAAGCTGACTGGGCATCATCCGAACAATGAAGCGCATTCCATTTTTCGGTCTCAGCAAAATTTGATCTCAATCTCTTTTTTAACTCAAGCAAATCACTAGAACTTTGATCCATTGCGTGAATCACCAGCAGAATAACAGGACCAGCGGTCATCAAATCTAAGACATCGTAACGAAGTACATGCTTGGCAATATCATATAACTTCTCAACCTCAACTTGAGTCAACATACACTCCTTCATTTTAGAGATACTATAATTCTCAACTTCTATAGCAGAAATAATCGCGCCTGAAAAACCCTTCGCAACAGCATCTGGCTTAATAATAACTAAAGCCTCTGAAAAAAATAGAGTCGATGACGAAGCAGTAAAAACTGAAAGTCTCGACTTCGCGAATATAATACTTTTCTCTGGCTTAGGTAAAAATATTTGCTCTATTCGTGACTTAATTAATATAGGCACTGATCTCGCTTGTGAGGGTAAATGTTGTAACAAACATTGAATATGTCTGTAAAAATCATTGGACTTCAAATAAGACCGGCAGTTCTCCAATCTGGATAAAAAAATATGCTCAAACTGACAGCTTAGCGCTGCCTGATTTTTTATAACCACCTGCCATTTTGCCCACATCGCTAAATGCAACTCAACAAGAAATTTAAATAAAACAAGTTGTGCTAATTCAACATGCCCAGAAACGCCCATAAAGTAGGTCTGTAGCAATAATTCCTCCTGAACCTCAGTCAACAAAAACTCAACAGACAGTTTAGATAAATCCCAATAGAAATTATTATTACCGGAGCTTTCCCAATCCGTCAAAACAACTGACCCCTGTTCTATATTATGCAGCATATTATAAGGGCTAACATCATTATGGCAGGGATATAATCTGTCGCTAAAATGATCTAGAAGTTCACTTAAGCGGTGAGCAAACAAAATTATCGTATCTAAAAGATGCGGTAGTGAAATATTTTTTTTCTTGATTCTTATTGCCGTTGCTTCAATATAAGCAATTGGTCTATAGTTATTCTCAAAAAGCGGAAGAGCGTGCAGTTTTTTCAATGAACCTACTATGGTTTTTAATACGCTCTCTTGGCTAACGACTGACGCAACAGCAAGGTTTTTGTATTCATTTAGAAACCTAACAAAATAATACCCATGATCAGCGTCATAATAAGACACCTCTGGATAAATACCATGCTGAGAAACTTGTGTTATATTTCTGTATTCATCAGCAATAACAATGCCATAATGAGGATCACTGGCTCGAACTCTTAAGAAATAGTGCTCGCCTTCGACACTTACTTTAACACTAATATTATTCAACGACGACAGCGTAGAAATCATTAATTTTTCCCAACGAAGAGGTGAAAGCTTAGTTTTCATAGCTGCAAGCCCACGCTCTAATCTTAAGCTTGTTAACAACATTGACTGCTTTAATAATTGTTTATTCATACGTAATTGATTCTCAAGAATAATAGCTGACATGGATTCAACCGCATCCATTAGATTATCATTCACGATTAAGAAATCATAAGACTCAAAACTGGCTGATTCAAAATTTTCTAACGCATGACTTATTCTATCTGAATCAACTTTTCCGTCTCTAGCAACTAGGCGCCTCGATAGATCGTTAAATCCTGGCGGACATAAAAAAACAGATGTGGCATTAAGACCATGCTCTTGAACCTGAACCAAGCCATTTGGAAAAATATCAACAATCACGGAGATTCCGTCTCTCAATATTTTTTTAACATCATTTAACAAAAGTCCATATTCATGACCAGTATTTTTGTTAATAAAATACTGCAAAAAAACCCTTTCATCTTTTATTTTTTTAAATAAATCGGAAGAAACAAAAAAATAATCTACTCCATCTATCTCTAGATCTCTTTTATGGCGAGTTGTATATGGAACAACTTTTTGTAAAAAATGAAATTTATTCAGCATCTCAGTAATAAGCGTATTTTTACCAACTCCGGATGGTCCAGAAATAACATACAATTTTCCTTGCAAAACTTCTGCACTTTTTAAGCTGGCATCAAAGCTTGGATTTATCATTTTCATTGGGATGGGTGAATAACTAGCTGCGGCATGAACAGAAAAAATCTTATCAATTATAACTGCCATATCAAGATCTGCAATATGCTGACTATTATCAATAACAATATCTGATTTTTCTTTTAATTTTTCTTGAAACAAAATAATGTCATTTCTATTCGCTTCATAACTATCAAAAAAAGATGTTTTTCCGGCGCGAAAACATCTTAATAAACACAAATCTAAAGGTGACTCAATATAAACTTTTACATTAATTAGATGCTCTAATGCGATCTCTTCAGAAAAATCATGATCTAACTTATTTATAATAAAAATTAAGCTAGCGCTAGATATTGAAATTTTATTAATCAATAATTGACAGCTAGTTTCATGAGTAAGTAAAAAAATCTCTGCTGCGCCAGGTAAATATAGCTGAATTAATTTTTCAGCAATAGTAGTTTTTCCAGAGCCATGAGGGCCCGCCATACAAACAATAGTTTTCATTGTCAAACCTTATGTTATTTTTTTTAGTATAAAAAAATATAATGATAATCAGATACAAAAATACCAAAAAATCTATTTCTACACACCACTTCGATAAGTCTTTCGTTGAAAAAAATAGGATATTTTTTTGCTGTCCACTTCCAAATATTATCTTTTCTTAGGCTATAGCAATAAATAGCTTGCCTAGCTAATAACTTGTCTGCATTTTCGGATTGATTGTCTGGTAAATAAATTGTACCGCAATTTTCTTTAATCATTTTTTACACTCTTGCGCAGACAAGTGTTTAGATGAATCATCCGCTGGCTGAAAAAAACCAAAAGAGGACGAAGAACTTATCATGGGCAGAACAGATTGTGACTGCGCTGCAGAGCCTACCGCAATTGCATGAGAAAAGTCCTTTTCTGCTGGTGCGCACAAAAAACCTGGCATATATTTAAAATGCTCGTAGATGCGCGGTGTATCAGTAAGCTTATTAAGCTCATTTGAAAACGCGATAACAATTTCTGTGACTTCTTCTAGGCTATTTTGAAATATCAAGTTTAATTGCGTTAAAACTCCTTTCGATAAACCAGTTTGAGTGATAAAGCTATTTAAATTATCAAGATTAGCATGCTTAATACGAAGCGATGTTATTCTAAAATCTGTCCACCACGAAAACGATTTTCTTATTAGACGCACAAGTTCTGTTGATATTGATTTTCCTTTAAACTGAAACGTTTGTATTACCTCATTTAAATCGGCATTATTTTGCGGATAATTTTCTTGATAAATAGCACACAACAAACGACTGCAATAACGTTGAAAAATCTGGTCTAATACAAAATGTAATTGTAAATAAACGCCAGCAGCCATATTTTTAAAAAGCATACGATGATAAGCATTTGCTCTGAAAAGCGAATACGCAAAGTCCTTTATTGATTTTCGAACAAAATCTAAGCGAGCAAGCAAATCATGATCAACATCAGCGGATTGCATTGGTGCGCTATACTCAACAGACATAACACTGTATTTATTGTACAACCAAGCAGGTCCATATTGCTTCGTATGTCTTAGAATGTCATCAATCCCATTTTTACAATTAGTCAAAAGATAACTATCTATAAGCTGCCTAGCTATACGATCATATTCTGAAAGCGAGCAGCCTTTCGGGGATTCTTTGAATTGAGTAAAACATTCCACTAACTTACTCAAAGGAAGACGATTTAAATAGAATGGATCAGTAAAATCATCAATTGTAATAGGTGGCGATACAATTGGCGAGGCTCTCCCAAAAGTTTGTAGTAAAAAAGCAACTCCTTCGAAAGTGGCATCTATAAAATCTGAAATGGGAATTCGCTGCGTTGTCTCCGACAACCCCTTAGACTGAGCGGCTAAATTAAGTAAAAAGCTTGCTACAGAAAATATATCTCTCGGTGTTAACTGAGGCAAACGCGCTAAAGTCAACTCTCTAATTTTTTTTTCATATTCAGCATGAGCTGCTCTGGCTGTCGATTCATCTTCACTTGCTAAATAAGCAGCTACTGGATCGACTTCAGCTATGCTAGAAACGCTATGAGCTTTCGGATCAACAACTAACAGACCTGATGCACAAAAACAATCAAATATTGTTTGTGAAATATCAGCACTATCTAATATTTCAGTAAAGCTAAAGGGATACACGTTCGAGCTCATTCTGGTTACGCCTAATTCAATCCCCTGAAAACGTCTCCGTAACAATCCCTTCCTTGATTGCAATGGCGTTTTTGATAAAACCTGAATACCCAGGTGAACATGTTTAGCATAATTTGCAATAGTCATCAAAGGAAAGAGCCAGCTTGTGCGACGTAGATACCTCGGATCTCGCCTACTAAAAGGTTGTACCTTGACTAGAGCATCTCGGACAGAAGAAAAGCTATCCCAATTTACTCCTTTATTAACCCATTCAGTAGATAAATCTTCTTCCGATGCTGCCCAAGGAAAATATTGCGCTTTTATTGAGTCACGATTAATATATTGCTTTACGAAGTAATTGTAAGACTGATCAAGCAAACAATGAAGTCGAGACAAAATCATCATCAACTGCACTCTTCGTTGTGGAGACAGTTCTAAATTAGCCTCCTTCCAGTGAAAAAAATCATCTGAATGCATCACATCAGATAAACAATGCTGTTGAAAATTTCGAAATTGCTCAACACAAAAAAACCATTGTTGAACCAAGGGCGGGCTGACGGTAGACCAGCCTTGAAAAAATTCTTGGCAAGCGTTTTCATAAGCCTGCAATAACGATTTTCGATCTTCTGTTGGCTCGCAATAATAGGCTTCGCGCAAGGCTGTAATTGCGCCAAAATGATCAGGAATAGAAAAAGAAAATAATAACTCAGATTTTTTGGTTAATACGCTAGCATAGCGTTGAACAAGCACAGGATCATCACTAAGGGAATAATATTTCGCTGCTAATTCAAGGCAAGTTAGCTGCTCAATCGGAAAATGATGCGCAAGAATCGCAGCTTCGTTTTCATAAAGCTGACCTGCTACTAATAAATTATTTAATTTAACATGCAAAAACGCTAATCGTTTAAGAAGAGCATGATGCTCCACTAGATCAAATCGATGAAATATATTTGGTTCAGCAATAAGTATCTGACTATTTACCTCATAAACTTTTCTTAAATGATCAATTGATTTTTGTAAATTCTCAATATTATTTTCTGTCAAGGATAACTTCTCATACAGTCGAGCAAGCTCTAAATGATAGCGACAGGATATAGGGTGATCTTTGCCGAAATATTTTCTATGTATTTTAAGAGCTTGTTCACCAAATGAAATGGCTGCTTCATTTTTATCAAGCTTATCTTTTACACGAGATAAATTAAATAATGCGGCAGCATAACGACGATACGACCCATGAGAAGAATTAATTTTTAGTGCCGCACTAAAATTCCGACAAGCATCACTATAGGCCGCCTCAGCACTACACCAGTCATTTTTTTTACTAGCCAAATTTCCAACAAAGGATGCGTATTGTCCTTGATATTCCTCTTCAACTATCAGAGAAAGATGACACTGAAGCCATAAAGAACACTCTTCTGCTAGCCATATTCTATCAGACCCAAGATAAATAATACCAAGCATGAGTGAAGCTTTGAAAAGCAGATCAGTCCTATGGCTATAGTCCCGATCAATTTCTTTGCGTACTCTTTCATAAATAAAAGAACTTTCATCGAAGCTTCCTTGCTCAAACAAAGCTAAACCAATATCACAAGAAAGCTCAAAGCCTAATTCATAACCAAAAATATCTTTCGGTTTTTCTTTTAAAAGTTCTTGCGCTTCAAAATAAAAGGCAATGGATTCTTCATATTTACATTCGTTTCGCAAACGACTTGCCAACGCTTGTTTGGCTCTAACTGCAGAATAGTCATGTTCTGATTGCATTGTATGAATAGCTCCTATTATTTATGAAAATTATTTAAACCTAGCTTCTAGAGCACCAAAAGAAATATCTAACTCAGACGATTCTTCTGCAGAAAAAGCAGATGGTTGCTGAACAAACATAGCAGAAGAAGCAACAGTCAATAAACTGTTAGAAGAAATATCTTCCAATACTGCAGCACATTCCGAAGCCTCAGGACGGCTTACCGCATCCATCGTCCACATCAACAGTAATAAATTTTTATATTGTTCTAGCCAACTATCTCTGAGCAAGAGTGTTTCTCCATGGGTAACGTGATAAATAAATTTTCCTTTATCAATACCTGCCCACGGACGACTATTGGCCTCCAACTCCCACAACACGACACCAAGACTGTAAATATCGCTTGCTTTGGTATTACCTACAAATACTTCCGATGTCTCTTGAAGCAACTCAGGCGCCATATAACTGGCTGTTCCTCGTTTACTTCGTTTCTCGCCTAAAGAAGATAGACCAAAATCGGCCAAAACCAATCGATTCTCTGTCGTCAGCAGCATATTCGCTGGTTTTAAATCACCATGAATAATATTTTTTTCATGCAAGTAAGCCAAGCCTAATGTCATCTGTAACGCCCATTGTAGTTTCTGTTGTTTTTCAATAGTTAATCCTGAGTATAGGCGGGTTGCTAAATCACCTCCTGCATAAAGATCCATAATCATTTCATAGGGCTCTTGAGAAAGAGTAATACCATATAACTTAACAACATGAGGATGGTCCAAGCGCATTAACAACATAACTTCTTCACGCAAGGCTCTCCATTCTTGCTGTTTGCGCTCCATTAGCACTAAGTCACAGAGTTTTAACAACTGAGTTTTCGAATGACTATTTTGATTTACGGTTGAAAATTCTGTATCAAGACAATGCTGACATCCTGAAAAACTCAGACCATAGGCAGACAATAGCAAATCATTATCGCCTCGATTTCCAAGAGCCTCCTTGCGCAGAAAATTATCAAATTCAACGCGTAACAGTGTTACAGTTCTACAAGTAATTTCTCGGTGACCGCCTTCAAAAAACACAGTATCTATAGAGCATAAGTGCCAATTACGCTGGTTTCTATCATAAAGACAAAGATAACGTATTTTTCCATGTAACTCTTCTGATGCATAACGATGGTATATCTCAAACCAGGATCTACTGTTAGATAGAGTTGGCAAAGCAGCGCATTGAGAAATTATCGTCAGTGATCCCTGCACATGAATCTCTTTTACCGCAACAAACGACGACTCAGTTTGATCAATATTTTTATTCCACCTAGCAGAAAAAACCTGCCCAAAAGCACCACGACTTATCAAGTGTTTATCACTGAGCGAAGCAGATGGATATGCTTTTGTCACAATCGTATCTGAAGAAAAGTTAGATTCCCCCAAAGATGCCCGAGCGCCTTGCAAAAATTGAAATGAGTCGTCATCCCATTGTCCTCGCGAAAATGCTTCATCAAAAATTTCAGAAATACGCGCACTATTGTCAGCTTTACACTGCAGTAAAGAGGTCACAACTGTTGTATAGATACGAGGATTAATTTTTCCAGATTGTTTAGAAAACTGAAATACATGTTCAACAGCCTCAGGATTATCACAAGCCCCGGCAGCTGCAATCAACGTTGCATAGCTAACTGCATTCGCCAGGTTAGCTGCTTGTGCTCGAGAAAAAACATACTCCGCAAGCGAAAAATCACCATTTTTTCCTGCCGCATGAATCATATTCACGCAAGCATACTCGTTGCATAAATTAACCTCTAATGCCACATCAAAAAGCTGAGCTGCTAGTGTCAAGTTATCATTTTTCCCAGCTACCTCTATCATACTTGCGTAAACATGCTCATTACACTGACCTCGTTGAGAGGCTTCGTTAAATGCATTCCATGCAATCTCCATTGAACGTTCACTAATAACAATAGTAGCTGCATCAATCACACTATTAAAAATATAGGCATTACAACTAACTTTACTTAACGCCTCTTGAAAAAAATATTCTACTAACTCTATTTCACGAGCACACCCAGCTGCTTTAATCATGGCTGCGTAGGTTGCAACCGTAGCATTTCTTGAATCAACTGCCTGTTTAAAAATATCCTGCGCCAGGGAAAAATTATTATTTCTTCCTGCTGCGTCAACCATGCTTGTATAGATATATGCATTACAAAATCCGATTAATTTTGCTTTTTCAAATACCTTAATAGCCATAGCTAGATCACCAGCCTGCCCTGCAGCTTTAATCATACTAGTACCAGCATGGGAGGTTAGTTTATTTTGAGAAGCTGCTAAATCAAAAAATCGTATCGCATCATCTGAGCTATAATTTTCTACCGCGGCATTAACCATGTTAACAAAAACGATCTCATTGGCATTTTTTCTTAGTAACGCTTTTCCAAACGCTGATTTTGCTAAGACTAAATCGCCATTCCTTCCTGCAGCATCAATAATAGCCGCATAAACATGTTCATTGCATGCACGGGCACGCTCAGCTTGAGCAAATATATTAGCAGCTAATGCCAAAAGACCATTTTTACCAGATGCATCAATCATAATTGAATAAGTAAACGTATCTGTTACCTTCCAATGGGATAAATAGTCGTAAACTTTTTTTGTTAACTCAAATTGATCAAAATAAGCCAATAATTTCATTAAATTATGCGCGACAAATTTATTCAAAAAATAAGGTGTTTGAGCGTACTCTTCCATAATGACTAATAGGCCCTCAGGCGAAACACGTCCATCTAGCCGATGATTAAACTCAGTAGAAAGATCACGCGGCATATCCATTGTTCGATGTTCACTTAATAAATCTTCAAGGAGCTTAATCAATTGATCTACGCTTTGACTGGGAAACTTACGCACCAGACTCTCATCACCTCTAACAGCTTTGCCAACACGAGAAGCTATTTTTGCTTCCATTTTATAAACACGTGATTTCATATATTGCCTTGCTTAATTAATACTTAAATAGCATTAATATTAGATCATTAAAAAATTTAATGGGACTTTCTGAAATGCCTTTTATTTCAATATCATTTAATTGAAAACAATATTGGGGTGATGAATATTGTTGTTTGATAACTTCAACTTGCTCTTTTAATTCATTGTCAATAACTTTCCTTTTTAAAATTCTCGACATTATTTGCGCTAAACGTTTTGCGACATCATCATCGGCGCCACAGCGTGTTAGCTCAGATAGAGATAACCTCATCGCTGGTTGCGCTATTCCCGGTAGGCTATCAAAATAATTAACAACTAGCCCCACAGCATATAGGCGATCAAGGAAAGATTGCATGAGCGTCTTATCTTCTAGATATGCCCATACTTGGTGAGAGTCTGTATACCCTCTTTCTTCAGCTGCAACCTCAAAGCCACTCATACGCAACTCACGTGCAAAAGTTTTAGCATTAAGAATATTTTTTTTTGCATAGACTTCACCGTCACAAAATTTCATTTCGATTAATGTAATTAGCAAAGAAAGCATATTGCTTGGATGATGATGGCTCACAAAATGATTAGCATAATGATTGATTCGCTCTGATATACTTTTTTCATTCGTGGCAAGAAACCCTTTGTGTGGACCAGGCAAAGTCTTATGTGTTGACCCGCCCATCACATGCGCTCCGCGCTTAAGGGGATTAAACATGGCTTTCCCTATAATTAAGCCATTAGTATGACTAGAGTCATAATAAATAATTGTTTTTGATGAAACAGCATCTACAAGCTGCCTAATAAAAAATGGATCCAATGGGAACAATAGCGTAGACTGATCAATATAAATTAACGCTGGCTGCTCTTCTAATAGCATACTTTTCATGCGGTCTAAATCAATGTCATATGTTGTCGAAAACGGTATATAATGCAACCGTAACCCCAAGCGCTCAGCAACAATAGAAGTACTGACATGACCGCCGTTCTCGACAGGAATTGACATTATACAATTACCTTTTTCAGCTAGAGCGGCAAGCGCAATGGTCATACAACTCATACCTGAAATAGGGCGAACGTTAACATAACTTGCACCAGAAAGCTCTTTAAGCAGTGGCGCTAAAATATCATGTTCAATATTTTCGAATTGCTTTCCCCCTGGAAAATACCATTTCCCAAACCGACGAAAGTCATCAAGAAAATACCGATGATGTGCATCAAGCAAAAATGGTAATTTTGCCAATGGAGACAACACATTCTCACTGGGAGTTAAATAAACACTTTCACGTGAACGCAGTTCATTACTGAATAAAAGAGATAAAAGATGATCAATTCCGTTCAAAGATCACCTCAGCAAGATTTTCATAAAACGTTTTCCAAATATTAACAGAGGTCAATATTCCGTGCCTAAGCAAGACAAAATCATTTTTATTTTTCAATAAAGGCATTAGAACTTCTTTAAAAGCATTTCCGTGCCCATCATCTATCTGAAGATGTATTTCAAAAAAAAGCAAATCACTAGAAGAAAATTCATGTCGATTTAATAGTTTTTCATATATCAGGCCAAACCATTTAGTTGACATTCCTTCCATACTCGCCATAGCACCTAAAGCTTCTATATGACTTGAGTAAATAAATAGTTTCTTAAAACTATTTATTAAAATATCTACCTCAATACCTTTTGTAGGAAACAGTGGATTATTTCTATCTAATCTCATAACAAACTTTTTTAGCAGACCACTATGCGTAGCAGTAAAATCTCTAGCATTGATTTTCTCAATACCTCCACATTCATCTACAAGATTTTCAACAATAGCAAAACGAATACGTTCATCAGGGCATTGCCAAAGCAAAGCTGCTAGCAGTCCTGGAAATAGATCCACAAAATAATACAACTGGGAGAATACATAACGCAGTTGAGAGAGGGGTAGCATATCTATCTTGAGAAGCAAAGGCGATGAAAGCAATATAGATGATACTTCTTCCACTAATAGATCGTAATATAATTCAGACTTTAACATTTTGACTTTTCTCCAAATAATCATAGACTAATTTTTCAAATTCTGCGGGTAATAAATATTTTGGCTTTACATCAGGAACCGCATCATTAGTAATAATGTTTCTCGCGGAATCCTTGAAGTAAGCTGAGTGACAAATGAGTGTTGCGGTTAAACAATTGCCACGTGATATAATTCGGTGCAACACATTTGCATCGAGAGTGTAGCATTCTCCTGCTTTATAGGTTAAAACTTTTTTCATTGAAACTCTTGAAGCTCCTTGCAATATCGGCGTGGTATGCTTATCAATATATAAATATTCATCGTATTTTTTTGCGCGAGGCGAATAATTTTCTTCCCAAATCTCACTTTCCAACATGCCATCAAGCACTACAGAAGCAAGATTCCAACGATGATCATGAAGGGTTTCTTTGGACTGAACTCCTGCAAGCCAAATGTGTAATCTTATTGTAAACAAGCCTGATGAAAATAGTGGGATTTTATAGAAGCCATTTTTATGCAGATAGGAGATTGAACTTATTTCAAAAAAAACATCCGGAGTTGCGAGAATTTCTTTTAAAATAGCATGCACACCAACTTTTCCTGTTCTTTGTAGTGTAGCAGCAATTTCTTTCATTACTTTCCTAGAAGAGTTTTTTTTTGCAACACAAGTCTTTATTTCAGAAACTAAATCATAAAGTGCGCAGCCTTCAATTTTTTTAAGAAATTGACTGTTATCGTCGAAAAATTGATTCATGGTTATATACTATATGATATCTAAAAATGAATTTGATCATACTAAAAATTTCTGAAAATAATATTAAGAAACTGCCTAAAGTGCGCTCGCCGCTTTCATCAAAGCTCAGAAACCAATCACTTTTCGTAAATATCTTTTACTCAAAGCTACGGTTAAAGTAGAGCAGTCGAATTACTTCCACCTCACAGAAGTAATGTTTTTGTATCAGTCAGATTTCAAACACAGAAGCTGCCGAAGGAACATTGACATTGCTGATGAGGCTGGCAGTACTGTCTTGAGAATTCGGGGAATAAAAAAATTGAGCAGGAAATCCTATGCGAGGAACCCGAATACAAATACGCTTGCTATCCCCTTCTTCTTTTTCCTCATGATTTGTATTATTTAGCTGATGCGCCAACTCAATAGCCGATAAAATCTCTGAAGTTACGAGTGCTTTATGAGAATAATGGCCAGTCACCGCTGGATCTCGAATAAGTGTCATTTTATTTCTATCCCAAAGGGTTAATGTGCTGATGTTTCCAAGACTTTTACTCATTATAGCACCATCACGTGTTTGAATTTCTAAACCTGCATCTGAATGATAAACACACGAACGCTCTATCGATAGCGCCTTAAGATCATTAAAATCTCCTCGTTGATAGGCTTCTGAAAATACCCTTTGACAGTTATCCGGATCCTGAGTAGTGATTAATAAATTTCGATTAAAATCACCGATAAAAAGAATATAATGAATGCCAAAACGTTTTGATTCAGCATAAATATTTTCAATGTCTGTTTTAATTTCTATATTAAAATTAGCGTGCACATTAATCACAAGATATTTTTCTCGTGACTTTCTATCTTCAAGAGACAACGCTAGCATTCTTCCATTCAGCCCGCCACTCAAAGGAATTTTTTGAATTCTATCCGATAATGCATAGTCAGCTTGAAAACGATCAACATCATAGAATGTTGTAAGAAAGTAACCTCTTGAACATCCATTTGAGTGTTCTAAAGCGAATGTTTTGTTATTTTCAATGAGTTGACTAAAAAAGAAATGTTCATCTCTTCTATTTTGCGGGCATTCTTGGAAACAAAAAATGCTAGTTTTATTTGCATTAATGTTTCCAGAAACTTCAAGTGCTATTTGTGTTAATCGAGAGCGATATTGATCGACCGTTTCTTCTTCACAACGAAATCCATTGTTATAAAACTTTTTAGATGCATTATAATGCATTTTAAACATAATATTTAAAGAGAACACCGTTATTTTGTCGGTTGAAATATTGAAGGGAGTATGATCACTTAAAAAAACATTAAACATGTTAGCTCCGAATTAATTTTTTACTATAAATAAATTTTGGCTGAAAGATAGCTCAATAAATCCAAAGGAATCCACTAGCTTGTTTAGCTTTTCCCTAGCTTTTTGAAAAAAATCGAGATTCTGTTTATCTAAATCAGATAGAGAAGCGATGTAATTTAAAATAACTTCAATATTATTTATTCTAATGATGTCCTTATATTCTTCATGTTCTACCGATGCAAATATGCTTGGAAGAACTTTCGCAGCAGACTCGGAAGAAAAAGACTGAGCATGAATAGGATAATCAACGGCAATGGCAGAAAAAATCGATTCCATATGATGGTTATCAGGCAATAAAATACCACAGAATCCAGATTTTTTTAATACTCGACGGATTTCCAAAAGCGCAGCTGTAGGTGAATTGGTATGGTAAAGCATATAATGCGAAAACACTCCATCAAAAGATCGATCAGGATAGTTAAGATTTTCGACATCGGCAACAGAAAATCTAAAATTATATAATTCTGATAAGTTTCTTTTTGATTCATCCAACATTCCTTTTGAATAATCAGTTAAGGTGATATCTAAATTTTGAGGAAAAATTTTGAGGGCTTCTTTCCAAAAAACACCATTGCCACAACCCACCTCAAGCAACTTACTACCATTCAAAACAGGGTATTTTTTTGCTGACCACCCCCAAACAGTGTCTTGTCGTAAACTATAATTGTAAATAGCTTGTCTCGCTAATAATTTATGATCAGTTTCATATTGATTCTCAGGAAAATTAATCTTTGAAATTGTATTCATCATGTATTTTTTCCGATTTCACGAGCGATACTTAAATACTATTACCGCAATTTTTATGAGCACACTTCAAAAAAAATCTATCATTACTAGCAGGACGAGTTACTATCGCAGAGTCTACTGATAAAGAAACAGAAATGTCCTGTAGGACTTTCTTTATTTAAACTATTCTGAAAATTTTATAAATTTCATATTGATCTTTTAATATTAAGGAAACATTAAGTAGGGATTAGATTTTTTTGTGCGATTTGTCTCACAACGAGATAAAATTTCATAGTAATATACCGAGCATGGCAAAGAGGGGCGAGGATGTCGGCAGAAAAATACGCAAAATTACTTACTGAATAAGAAAGCAGTATTTGTGACGGGTACGTCACTGATGTTTTAAATAAATTCCGTATATCGCTTCCGCGAGAGGACATGCAGGCCAGCGCTGAGAGTAAAATAGGCAGACCTGGATTATAATTGCAATTGTTTAAAAAAAATTCTATTCTAGGTCTAGAAAATACTGTTAAAGCTAAAAAATGACAGCTTGTTTTTTATGCGATATTTTTATCTTAATCGTGTTTTACAGGTTAATTCCATAGTAGAAGAAAAATGAGATGCAACTATCATATGACGACAGAACACTGTCACGAGTTAATGACGAAGATATCATTAACGGGGCTTTCATCGTCCCAGAATGGGTGGCAACAATCGATAAGCAAGCCTTTTCTCAATGCTTCGGCCTGACCCAAATCACCCTCCCTGACACACTGACAACAATCGGTGAAGATGCCTTTGCTGACTGCGCCGGCCTGATCCAACTCACCTTCCCTCACAGGCTGATAACAATCGGTTGCGGCGCCTTTTTTCAATGCTTCGGCCTGACCCAACTCACCTTCCCTCACGGGCTGACAACCATCGGTGATAGGGCTTTTTATGGCTGCACCCGCCTGACCCAACTCACCTTCCCTCACGGGCTGATAACCATCGGTGATGGCGCCTTTTATGAGTGCATCGGCCTGACCCAACTCACCTTCCCTCACGGGCTGACAACAATCGGTGATCGCGCTTTTTTTCGCTGCAACAACCTTCGAAGCATCGTGGTTAACACAAATGATGACACCGAGATGAACAGAATAAAACACCTTCTGCCAATAGAGGAACATCATAAAGTCAGTAAAAATCCTGTCTATGATGACGTGATCGAGTTT
>JAIXPZ010000013.1 GCA_027486005.1 Legionellales bacterium | reverse complement strand
TGTCACCCCAGCGCAGGCTGGGGCCTAGTCAGCATTTTTAACTCATTGATAAGACTAGGTTCCTGCCTTCGCAGGAATGACACTTCGTTTGGTTGCCATTAAATTTGTAGGGGATACGTAATCGCGATAGCCACATCGAACCCGATTAGCTACTGATTTATAAAATTGATGGCAACGACATCCATTTTGTGCGCACTGGCACTCATGCGGATATTTTTTCTTAGCAATAAAAAGTCGGTCAACCGATAAGCCGGGTTTTGTCGTGGACAATCATTCGTCTAGGATGTTGATCGCTCAACACCTCAAGCAGCTTACCCGGGTACAGTGCGGGCAGCACCGAATGTACCCCTATTTAGCCTTGCTCCAAGTGGGGTTTACCCTGCCACTCCTGTTACCAGGAGCGCGGTGCGCTTTTACCGCACCATTTCACCCTTACCCCCTCTCTTGCGAGAGTCTCATCCTGTTACAGATCGAGGCGGTATATTTTCTGTGGCACTTGCCGTAGGCTTACGCCCCCCAGCCATTAACTGGCACTTTGCCCTGTGGAGCCCGGACTTTCCTCCCCTGTGCAAGCACAGCAGCGATTGTCTTGGTTGACCGGCGGTGAATATATCACAAGTAAAAAATTTATTTCTAAAAATAATCTCTCTTAAGCTTGCGCTAATGCATATTAGTTATACTGATAGCGAACTTTCTTCACAATGATCTATTAAGTGAGAATAATAATAAAAAGTATTTTATATGCAAAAATTTATTATCAATTTTCATGAAAAACAGTCATTTTGGCCACAAACAGCATCTAAATAAGAAAAAGAGGGGCTTATGATAACAGCTAAACATTCAGAGATTGAAGAATCAATATCATCACTTTTTCAAGAATATCAAAATTCTAGCAACGAAGAGCAGTCTGATAAGCCTTCCCTTGCGCAGGAATTAGCAACAGTAGCAGGCTCCGTTACCCCCAATGATTTTTTTGTTTCTTTAGGTTTTTTCTTTGCTACACTTTGCGTTGCCAATCTTCCCGAATACGCCGACAGTGACGACGGCGCCACATTAGCGTTTATCACTGTTGTTTCACATACTTGCCTACGTATTATTGCTCAAGGCTATCAAATACCAGCAGCATTCCTTCATCAAGGACTGCATTTTAATGCAAGCACGCACCAACTTGAAAACATAGACAAAAAACAATTTACAAATTCAATCGCCGCTATGATAAAAGCAGGCGTTTTCAGCGGCATTCCAGCTGCTGCGTTTCTTGCGATTACTCCCTTGCTTTATCAATTAACGGGAACACCTCATCAACTGGTTAAAGATAGTTACCAGTATATTATGCTGGCTGCTGCTGCTCTTGTATTTCAAAACTGTAACTTTGGTTTTCAGCAAACTTTATTAAAACTTGGCAAAAAGGGACGCATGCTGCAAGCAGCAACGTTGAACGCCATATTGATTGATTTGCCCATACTCGCATTAATACTATTTGGCAATCCTTCAAGCATTCCATCTCTTAGCGTGTTGGGAGCCATATTTCTTATTGGCAATGTCCTTCTAACACTCTCTTACGCGTTATATCTTAAGAGCCTCAATGCCTTCCCAACACTGAGCACATATCTCGACCGAGAAAACACCGAACAAATTAACGACGTATTCGGGTTATTCAGAGCCATAGGATTTGATATTTTTCTGCAACTTCTGAGTGAGCTTGGAACGCTATATATTCAACCATTCATCGCCAAAGCTCTTCTTCCTGAAAAATATTTGACTGCAATTCTATTGCAACTTGTAGCTGCTGGAAATCTCAATTTATTTACCATTGTTCCAGCCATTACTGGATCACAAGCTACCGCCAACGCTGTAGACACACAAAAACGACACATTATTAAACATCAAGATCAAGATGCGTATTATAATAACCTCCGCCACATAACACTTAGCGCTTTTACTGGCATGACTGGTTTCTCAACGCTCCTCAATATTATTCTTATGACGGCTATTGCCCCAATCATTACAAAATTATTCTATAATCCAGATGATATTGATATCCCTGGGCCAACCAGCAATCCATACTTCTTTATTGGCCTCATTGGACTAGGCACTACGATTGATTACCTCAGAAACTTATCGTTATTTGTACTGCGCCCTTTGAACGTTAATAAATATGGTACATTTTCTAGCGTTTTCTGCCTTTGGTTTGTGAACCTCGCTTTAGCTGCAGGATTATGTCAGCTTGAAGATATTGGCGTTTTTGGAGTGTTAGCCCCCTATTATACTGCCATATTAATTGGGACTATTATGTTATGGACAAGGCTGTATGAGTGCGTAAAAGACAACGAAACAATACTGGCACTTGTCGATGATCAGAATCATCAATATAAAGTAACAGTACAAAATAAAGAACGCCGTCTTCCAGAGTGTTTATCACACCTATTAGAACGCTTTGGCCAATTTGGCGGCTGTTTTGTGTCAAAAGATTCTGCAAATAGAGCATCATCAGTCGGTCTACTATTACCAAACGGAGCCCCCAACGATGATACAGAGGGCGGTCCTGCAGAACCCAGTAATTTCAGCGACGAAGCATCAAGTCACGCTTCTTGTTGTAAAATTTGTTAAAAAATCAGCAACGATCAATGACAACAGCCTTGAGTTAAGCAGCAAAACTCAAAGCCAGACCTCACCCAAAGGAATGGGCAATTTGCTGTATCTATAAAAATAAGGGGAAAACTCATGCAGAGATTTAGTGACGTCGGCTACGGACAATCAATAGACAACAGCCAGCACCGAGAAAGCAACTACATCGTCATGATGAATATTGCTCGCCTAGCATTTCCTATTATGGCGAATCAAATTGCCGGTACGCTCAATAATTTTGGAAGCTCACTCCTATTATCGAACTTTGCACCGAAAGAAGATTCAAGTGCTGCTTCAGCGATTATTTTCCCGATGCAAGTGCTTTATGTTGTGGTGTTTTCGGCCTTTTTATTTCCTATTAGTTTTATGCTGCAACGTCATGCCGAGCTTAAAGACACAAGAAAAATGGTGTCCGCAGGAATTTTAGCCGCTTTCTTGGCCAGCTTAATCCCTACTGTCTTGGCGCCATTTACTGGCATGCTTTATTCCAGCACAGCGCCTAACAGCATCACTGAGATTGTTGACGACTATTATTCTGTTTTTTGGTGCTCACTACCGTTTATGTTGATCGCTGTCGCAATGGAACAAGTGGCTATGGCATTACATAAGCAAAAATTGCTTTATGTTGGCAGCGCACTCAATTTAATCTGCACCCTAGGCTTCAGTGCATTATTTACTCAAATTTATTCGCTCGAGCACCTAGACTTGTCCGACACTCAAACAATAGCTTTGGGGTATTTAGTCGGTAGCGTGGCGCGTATCTTATTATACACTGCTGATTTTATCCGCAATGATTTTTTTGAATTGCCCAGCCCTGCGGCCTTTACTGAAAACAAACACCTTTTGACTGACATTTTAAAAAACGGCTTACCCATTAGCATACAATTATTCAGCGAGCTCGCCGCTGTCAGTGTTCTTTCTTATTTAACCGTATGGCTGCTGGATAATAAAACCGAAAATCTCACCATTCTCAACGTCATGAATAATTACAACCTTTTTTCAGTGATTCTCCCCATTGCCCTAGGCATGGCAGCCGGTATTGTTATTGGCAACCTACGCGAAGAACAGAAGTACCACGACATTCAACGTTATGGCAATATTATTTTAGCCATGAGCACAGCTTATAATCTGCTATGGTTGATTGCGGGTTTGGCAGCACCAGAAACATTAGCGAGCCTTTTTATGGATACCAGCGATATTACCAATAATGGTATTAGCGGAGACTTGCGTGGAATGTTTGGCATTATTTTTACTGGATTACTTTTCAATTCTTATCGCGATGTTATTTCTGGAGAATTACGTGGACTTAACATTTACAAACCGCCAACATCAGCAAGCATCGTTGCACTCTGGGTGATTGCCTTCGTCGCCGAATACATACTTGCTAAACCGGCTGATCTCGGCATTGCAGGATTACTAACAGGATATTACATAGGAACATTTTCTGGAGCAATGTACTTACTTGCCACATGGCTTGAAAACAGCCAACCAGAACAAGCAAAGTTGCTAACTGATGATGAAAATGCAAAAAAACAAGTAGACCGTTATACCTACGTTCCAGGTTGTAATATGTACAATCCGCCCCGAGAACGCTCGGACAGTGCTGAACCCCTACTACCTCCTCAAACTAATCACAACAATACCGAAGAGGATTCTCATATATCATCCAGCTTTTTAGAGAACAAGCCATAGCTCACGTCGATTATTATAGTTTAGCTGATGACGCAAGGGCAGGCACAAAGCCTGCCCCCTACTTAAATCATTACACTATCGGTAACGCCGTGCCTCACTAACGCTCTGCGTAATTCTTTCAACGCCAGCAATTGAATTTGTCGCACACGCTCGCGAGTTAGCCCCACTGCCTCGCCAACTTCTTCTAACGTTTGACGCTCGAAACCTTCCAAGCCAAAACGACGACAAACCACTTGTCTTTGCCTGCTATCAAGCTCATCCAAACATAAAGTCAGGCTTTTTGACACATCTTCCTGAACAAGAGTATCCACTGGATTGCTAATTGAAGTATCTGCCAACATATCTATTAACGGCTTGCCGCCGTCTTCACGACTTCCCACCATAACATCTGCAGAAATAGCATCGTCCGCTAAATGCAATGCTCTTTTAACGTCATCCAAAGGAAGGTCTAAGCGCTCTGCAACCTCTTCTGCGGAAGGCTCACGTCCTAATTCTCGCGTCATTCTTTTAGCCGCGGTCAGATAAATATTGAGCTCTTTGATCACATGAACTGGCAAACGAATCGTTCGCGTCTGGTTCATGATCGCGCGCTCAATCGACTGCTTGATCCACCACGTCGCATAAGTTGAAAATCGAAAACCACGTTCGGGTTCATATTTTTCAACTGCATGCATCAAGCCTAAATTACCTTCATTAATAAGATCTAATAAAGGCAAACCTCGATTATGGTATTTTCGGGTAATCTTGACCACCAAGCGAAGATTGCTCTCAATCATGCGGTTACGCGCAGCTAAATCTCCTTCTCGCGCTAAACGCCCATAATGAAGCTCTTCTTCTGCTGTTAACAAAGAAGTGAAACCAATTTCATTGAGATAAAGCTGAGTGGGATCGACATCAGAAGCATCTACCGCCATTTCCTTACTTTTTGGCAATGCTTCTTCATGAGAAGCTGCCAACAGAGGCTCGCGATGAACATCAGAGATCAACGACACAGAAACGTCGTCTACAGAGCTGCTAGCCATAGTATTCTCCTTAACATCAGTACACCGTCAACAAGGGGGTCAGTGACGGGCTATATTCCATTACAGCGAAATTGTTGGTACTGCTTTTTTTACTATCAAACACGATCGTACTACTCTACCACTTAAACTACAACTAACCGCCGACAAAGACATACACAAAAACTGTGCTTACCCTCATCATACGAGAAAAACATGCCGTGAGTCAAAATAAAATACTTTGAAAATGCTCGGCCCAGGGCTGCAATGCGATAACCTCTTCATGTTTAGTAAGATCTAGCTGAAGTGGCGTCACTGAAACACAACTAGAATTGATCGCAAAAAAATCAGTTCCAATCCCTGCATCTTGCTGTTCACCCGGCAATCCTACCCAGTAAACCGGCTGACCACGAGGATTTACAGACTCCAACATGGGTCTAGCAAGGTGTCTCGCTCCTAAACGCGTCATCTTAATACCTAAAATCTCCGAAAGAGGCAAATCAGGGACATTAATGTTCAATATGGAAGAATTTGGAATGGGGTTAACCGCGATATTCTCAATCATGCTACGAATAATACTCGCTGCCGTTGAATAATGACGCATCTCAGCGCCCGCCAAAGAGACCGCGATTGCCGGAAATCCCAAAAATCGCCCCTCCATCGCCGCAGCCACAGTCCCTGAATACAACACGTCATCACCCATATTGGAGCCTTCATTGATGCCAGAAATTACCATATCCGGCATATCTTTCAAAAGACCCGTAATTGCCAAGTGAACGCAATCTGTAGGTGTACCGTTGACACTATACTCCCTTTCTCCATGTCGCATAATCTGCAACGGTCTATCCAAAGTAAGAGAGTTACTAACGCCACTACGATTTCTATCCGGTGCTACAATCGTAATTTCTGCAATCGCGGATAATTCTTTGGCCAAACAACGCAGCCCTGGCGCTAAAAAACCATCATCGTTACTGAGTAATATTTTCATCTGAGAAATGTCCTTCATTCTGTTGTATGGGCGGCTCATTACTATTGGATTGCACTGCAATTTCAATATATTCTTCGCCCTTTTTCACCATACCCAAGTCATCACGCGCATGCGCTTCAATCTGCTGAGGATCATTCTTAATCTTCATAACCTCAGCGACCAATCTTTTGTTTTCGGCTTGCTGCTGTTGCACCAAAGCTTTTTCAGTCGCTAATTGTTGCTGCAAATGTCGATTTTGGAATATGCCTCCATGAGAAAACCAAAGCTCATATTGCAACAATAAAAAAATCAGCGCCAAAATGATGACTAAAAAATATCGTCGAAGCCATTGCATACTATTAACTCAGGAAATTTTTAAATAAAGATACGCCAGGATAAAAAGCCCTTTTGCCTAACATATCTTCAATGCGTAACAACTGATTATATTTTGCCACACGATCCGTTCGGCACAATGAGCCAGTCTTAATCTGACCCGCATTCGTTGCCACTGCCAAATCAGCAATAGTAACGTCTTCTGTTTCACCGGAACGATGCGAAATAATAGTATTATAACCTGAAGCCTGCGCTAAACGTATGGTCTTCAAAGTTTCAGTGAGCGTGCCAATCTGATTTAATTTAATCAAAATGGCATTGGCAATATGTTCATGAATACCGTGTTCAAAAATTTTACTATTAGTCACAAATAAATCATCGCCTACTAACTGCACTTTTTTGCCAATCGCTTGAGTCAGAATTTTCCAGCCTTCCCAGTCATTTTCGGCCATACCATCTTCAATAGAAATAATCGGATATTGCCGCGCTAAATCCCCCAAATAATCACTAAAATCTTGACTGTTGAGCTGTTTATTTTCTGCCGTCAGATGATATTTCCCATCACGATAAAACTCGCTACTGGCGACATCCAACCCCAAATAAACGTCTTTACCTGCAACATAACCGGCTTTTTCAATCGCTAATAAAATCACTTCTAATGCAGCAACATTTGACGGCAAATTGGGCGCAAAACCGCCTTCATCTCCTACGGCAGTATTTAAACCTTGTTTTTTTAACACGCCTTTAAGTGAATGAAATATTTCTACGCCACAACGCAAGGCTTCAGAAAACGAAGGTAAACCTACTGGTAACACCATGAATTCCTGAATATCAATATTATTATCCGCATGCTCGCCGCCATTGATAATATTCATCATTGGAACCGGCAAAGTGACCGCAGCATCGCCACCCAAATAGCGATATAATGGCATAGATTTAGCCTTAGCAACCGCTTGAGCAGTGGCTAACGAAACCGCTAAAAGAGCATTCGCGCCTAATCGTTCTTTATTTTCTGTGCCATCCAAGGCAATCAATGCTTGATCAAGCTTCTCTTGGTCTTCAGCATTCATGCCTTTAAGTTTATCGGCAATTTCACCATTAACCGCTGCAACTGCTTTCTGTACACCTTTACCCAAGTAACGCTGGCCCTTATCGCGCAACTCAATTGCTTCTTTTGAGCCTGTAGAAGCACCAGAAGGCACTGCAGCTCTACCTATCGTGCCGTTATTAAGGGTGATTTCCGCTTCAACCGTGGGATTACCGCGTGAATCAAGAATTTCTCGAGCATGAATGTTTGTTATTATTGACACAGGAACCTCTCAGATAAAATAAAAGGTAAAGATACCAAAAATCTTATCTGAAAGACATCATCTCTTTGGGCAGGTATCTGCAGCAAATTGCACAGCCGTATCCACAGACTAGCTTGACCCTGTCAACTTTCCAAAGATGGGCTGGATGATAATGTAGATTTTACAAAAGGAAGCGTGATTTTATGCTTGGCTTGCAACGAGACAACATCAAGTTTTTCTAAAATAGATAGCTGAGTACGCATGTCTCTGGGATAGTGCGCCAATAAGTATCGAGCAATATCCAGAGATAGCTCAAAACCACGTCGCTTAGCAGCTTGCTGTAACAATTTCACCTTGTCTTCGTCACATAACTCTAACAAAGAATAAGAAGCACCCCAAGTAATTCTTGAAAGCAAATCTTTCAATTCAAAGCCACAATCTACCGCCGCATGATGCGCACCTAAAACGAGGCGATGGCCACGCTCATGAATACGGTTGAAGGCGTGAAATAATGCTTCCTCCCACACGGCATCGCCGGCAATAAGATGAATATCATCAATACAAACTACGGGCACAGCATCGACACCTTCTAAAAAATCTGCTCCAAATACCAACAGCTCAGATAAAGGCAAATAGATACTTTCTAAAGAATTTTTTGTCGCTTGATGACACACTGCTTGCAGCACATGACTTAACCCATTGCCTGGATGCGACCACAAGAAACAGTACGAATCCCCCTTGGACTGTGCGAACGCTTTTAAAACATCAATAATTACACTATTTTTCCCTGGCATAAAATTATCAAAGGTAGCGTCAGATTTAAGCTTTAAATCAAGCACTAGTTGCATGACAACTCGCCTTATCTGAAATAATTCGTTTCAAAACAACTAAAGTAATTGCTGCAACTGGCAAGGCAAGTAATACACCTAAAAATCCAAATAACAATCCACCTGCAAAAATAGAAAAAATAACGGCTACAGGATGCAAGCCTATTCTATCGCCCACTAACAAAGGCGTAAGCACCATGCTCTCTGATATCTGCCCCACAGAAAAAACTCCCCATACATAAAAAACATGCGCCATCGAATGAGTTTCAAAATACATTGCCAAACTTGCAACAATAATCCCAACAGTTAATCCAAGATACGGCACCACAGCCAAACAACCACAGAGTAATCCAACAACAATACCTACCTGCAATCCAATCAACCATAATCCTGTGGAATAAATTATCGCCAAGCCCAGCATTACTAATAATTGCCCCTTAAAAAAAGACCCTACAACTTCATCACACTGTTTTGCGATACTGATTATAGTGTCGCGTGAATCAGGAGGTAATAAATGTTGAATATTGCGTAAGACTTTGGGCCAATCTCGCATTAAATAAAACGCCACTACAGGCACAAGCACTAAATTCATCATAAAATCGAGCATAGCTACTGTTGAATGTCTAGCCGTTTTTATAATAACCGCTGCCACATTTCCTACTTTTTGTGAGTTTTGAGCTAACTGTTTCTTCAGCGCTGCAATATTCAAATAGTCATTGACTTGTGTATGGCTATTCATCCATGGCAAGAGACTTTCTTGTATCCACAGCAATATCGCAGGGATTTTTTGCATTGCTAATATAATTTGTTCTTGCACCATCGGAAAAACTAACAGAATAATCATGGCTAATATAAAAGCTATGAACAAGAAAACCAAAATCACACCGATCGCACGGGGCACATGCTTCGATTTCAAATAGCTAACTAAAGGATTGCCTAAGTAAGCCAGTAATGTCCCCAGGAAAAAAGGAGTGATAATAGGAGATAAAAAATAAAGTCCAAGCAGGCCAAACACGACCCCGCCCAGAATACTCATCATTTTAACATTAGACATTCGTTTTCCCTTTTTAACTGATCCATCTAAAACGTAAGACGGATAACTCTTCAGGATTTTCTGCGCTCAACGAAACAAAACGCTGATCAGTCATCAACGTTTGTATAAAATTCGCCTGATTGCCCTGCAACACGATTAATAACATCACCGTTACCCCATTGACTTGCTGAATTGTCAGCGATTTTATTGAATTAATTTGACGTAAGTAGCTCATGGCTTCATTTAGATTTTGTTCAGAAATTATTCCTGAAATTTCCATGACCAATCGCTGCGACGCTACAATTTCCTGCTGCGGAAAAAATTGATTCAAAGCGTCACGATCAAAACGCACGTTAATGGCTAATCCTTCATCTTGTTCTGAACTGGAACCATAAGAAAAGCTCTCTACATACAGTTCTGGGTGCGCAAATAACGCTGATAAATCAGTCTCTTGTTTAACTGCACGAGTAACACTCAGTTTATCTATAACCTCATGCAATGCTTGCGCAAACGCAGCTTGTCGCTGCGACTCCGATTGATTCTCAACAGCGACAGTCACATTGTAAATGTCATCCTGCCCCCCTGCGAAAGTCGGACAGCAAAAACATATCATCAAAAAAGCCAGTAGAATTCTGATCAAAATCAAATCAATATAAGAATGACAGTGAAATAATTATATATTCTGCGGCTGCAAAAACCCTAGTCTTATTTCATTCATTAAAGAATCTTGCATCTATCAGTAAAATAAGTATATATTGATAACAGAGGGCCTAGGCAACACTTTGTTTTCTATAGAAAAATGGCAAGGGAGCGAGTCATTATGATCATTAAATCTGAGTTAGTTAGCCAAATTAGCAGAAAATTAACACAGCTGACTGAAAGAGATATTTCGCAAGGAGTTGCTCATATCATTGACAAAATTTGTCACACACTGATTCATCAAAAACGAGTTGAAATCCGTGGATTCGGCGCTTTTTCTCTTCATTACCGCCCGGCACGACTGGCCCACAACCCAAAGACGGGCGAAAAGTTACATACTCAACCGAAATACGCCGTACATTTCAAAGCTGGCAAAGAAATGCGAGAACGGATTAATGCTATGATAGGGAAGCCGATTTTGAAAGAGGATTTAAATAAAGCTGGAGAAGAATAATCTTGCGGCTTTATCTCTCTAAGAACCGTAGGGCTCCTAGAGAGATGTAACTATTTAAACTGTACAGCTAGAATCGCAGCTAATTTTATCCCCCGAAACCGATTGCCCAATCGACACTCCGGGCTTAACGTAACAATTAAGCCAACCATAAGTATAAGTGGTCTTCGTTCCATAACCTCCCTCATGAATATGAGTATTAGACTCAATTATATAAGTACTAAACCCTCTAGGATGAAGAATGTTATCACTACCTCGAGTACATTGACCTAAATATTTATAATTATTCGCATACGAAGTATGCACGCTACCAAGGACTGCTACAGTCACTAAGAATAAACCAATACTTTTTTTTATCATAAAAATCTCCCTTGAATTAAACATACAAGCAGAACAACTAAAACACGCTTCCACTCCTGCCCACTTTAATCATCCATCTCACTTAAAAAGACTAACTTGAGCAGAACGTTCTTGTCAACTTAATCATCAAGTCTCTGGCAACGTAACTCCCATCTGGCCCTGATACTTCCCTTTTCTATCTTTGTAAGAAACTGCACAAGATTCATCACCAAGAAGAAATAGCATTTGCGCCACCCCTTCATTGGCATAAATTTTTGCTGGCAATGTTGTCGTATTTGAAAACTCCAACGTCACCTGCCCTTCCCATTCTGGCTCTAGCGGCGTGACATTGACAATAATGCCACAACGCGCATAGGTCGATTTTCCCAAACAAATGGTTAATACATTTCTAGGAATACGAAAATATTCAACCGTTCGCGCCAATGCAAAAGAATTTGGAGGGATAATGCACACATCGGAATTAACATCAACAAAACTATCTGCTGTAAAGTTTTTAGGATCAACAATGGCTGAATTAATATTAGTAAAAACTTTAAATTCTGGCGCACAACGTACGTCATAACCATAACTCGACACGCCATAAGATATAATCTTTTGGCCGTTCACTTCACGTACCTGTGATGGCGAAAATGGCTCGATCATGCCATGTTCTTGGGCCATTTTTGTGATCCATTTGTCAGATTGAATTGTCATTTCACCCTCTTTTAAAGTCGATTTGGCTTAAGCATCAATGTCTATATTAGGAAAGGTACGAGAATTTTTTGGATCTGGCAAGTGAGCATGCTCAATAATTTTTTGTGCTATCGCCAAAAAACATAGCGCATACGGTCCTTTGGGGTCGCTGACGACCGAAGGAACCCCTTGATCAGCTTGCTCACGAATCGCTCTGGCCAAAGGAATTTGCCCTAGCAAATCGACAACATACTCTTTTGCCAAACCCACACCACCTTCGTGACCAAAAATATGGGTCTCATGGCCACATTTCTCACATGCGTGGACGCTCATGTTTTCAATAACACCGAATACAGGAATGCTGACCTTACGTAACATTTCAATGGCTTTACGTGCATCTATTAACGCTACGTCTTGCGGCGTTGTCACAACAATCGCTCCAGTCACTGGGATTTTTTGCGCCATCGTTAACTGAATATCGCCGGTGCCTGGGGGAAGATCGATAATTAAATAATCCAATTCACCCCATTGAGTATCGCGTAACAATTGCTGTAATGCGCCACTCACCATTGGCCCACGCCAAATGGCTGGAGCCTTGTCTTCCGGCATTAAATAAGCGATCGACATGGAAGCAATGCCATGTTTCATCACTGGCTCAACGGTTTTTCCATCCGAACTCTCGGCTCGAACATTTCGCCCTCCTAACATCAACGCTTGGCTAGGGCCATAAATATCTGCATCGAGCAGACCTACCTTGCACCCCAAAGTATGTAACGCTACTGCTAAATTCACAGAAACCGTTGATTTCCCAACGCCGCCTTTTCCAGAAGCCACTGCAATAATTTGTTTGATTGAATTAAGTTTCATTTTTTCCATGGCAGCCACTAAATTTAAGTCTCTATGAATGATGTCATGTGAGAAAATGTACGCTAATACCGCAATACTATCAATATAATCTGCAAGACAGCCGTTTAAATAAACGACTCTATAGGATAAACTCGCAGTATAATTTTGTTGCAAAACCACCAAGTGAGATTTGAGTCGTGAACTCTAATAAAACAGTAACTATTGAAGAAGTTGACGCTATTTTGCCGCAAACTCAATGTGGCTTATGCAGCTATGATGGTTGCAAGCCATATGCAGAAGCTATTGTTAATCATCATGAAGCACTAACCTTATGCCCCCCCGGAGGAACTAGCGGTTTAAAAAAGCTTGGCACTCTATTGGGCCAAGATATAACGCCATTTGTTGATTTAATGGCGTTGAAACAGAAACCTACTATGCTGGCGTTTATTCGTGAACAAGACTGTATTGGCTGCATGAAGTGTATTCAAGCCTGCCCAGTTGACGCGATCATTGGCAGCGGAAAATTTATGCATACTGTTATTGCCAGCGAATGTACCGGCTGCGAACTATGCGTCGCCCCCTGCCCGGTTGATTGTATTGATATGATTGAATACGAACCTTTTGCAAACATGAATGAAGAGGATACTGAGGCTTATCAATTGGCGCGTTCGAATCATTATCGACAACGCTATCGTGACAGAAATAAACGGCTGGCCGAACAAACCAAACAACAGCAAGAAAAATATTCTCAAGTGAAGAACAAACAAGAAGCAATTAAAGCCGCACTGCTGCGAGCAAAATCATAACACTATGCAAAAAGAAAAAATCCAAAAAATTTTCGAAGCTTTTCAAAAAGCCAATCCCAACCCCACGACAGAATTGCATTACACTTCTGTTTTCGAATTATTAATTGCAGTGATTTTATCGGCACAAGCCACGGATATCAGCGTCAACAAAGCCACTGCAAAACTTTATGCTATTGCCAATACCCCTGAAAGCATTTTGAAACTCGGCGAAGAAGGGCTAAAAAATTATATCAAAACCATTGGCCTATTTAATACTAAAGCCAAAAATATTATCGCGACTTGTCAACAACTGATTACTATGCACCATGGACAAGTCGCTGAATCACGGAATGCATTAGAAGCCTTACCAGGAGTTGGCAGAAAAACCGCTAATGTCATCCTCAACACTGCATTTGGACAAGCTACTATCGCTGTCGATACACACATTTTTCGTGTGGCCAATCGTATAGGATTAGCTCAAGGCAAAACGCCGTTAGAAGTCGAGAAACAACTAATCAAAGTTATTCCTGATATTTTTATGAAGGATGCACATCATTGGTTAATATTACACGGACGCTATACTTGCATTGCTAGAAACCCGAAATGTTTGCAGTGCCCTATTTATGATTATTGTGAATATAAAGATAAAATTAAGAGGTAATTATGCTTGACGCCAATCGCCAACAACTTCGTCAAAAATATTTTGATGTTTGGAACAGATATCTAGAAAAACTTCCGATGGAAGCTCTAGATTTACAAATTTGTGATTTAATTTTGGCACATCCTGAATATCATAGCATCTTCAGTCAACCGGATAAATTCATGGATAAAGATTATTTACCTGAGCAAGGTGAAAGCAACCCTTTTCTTCACCTGAGCTTGCACCTTGGGATTCGCGAACAAATCAGCACGAATCGCCCTGAAGGGATTGGCATGGTTTACGAAAATCTGATGTCACGCCACCAAGACAACCATCAAGTGGAACATATTTTGATGGAATGTATGATGGCGCAGCTTTTCGAAGCGCAGCAGAAACAACAAATGCCGGATGAGAAGGTGTATATTGAAGCGTTGCGAAAATTATGAAGGCGACTTGTTATTTAAGATGAGATATCAGAAATTCCTCGAATAATAATAGAGGGTCTATTAGGAAATTCCGCTGTTATCCTTAAGGTCCCTCCCAACGCAGAAATGTATTTGTTTAAGGTCGAAAGTAGTACATCTGATCTCTTTTCCAAACGTGACACACCGTCTTGAGTTATATGAAGAGCAATACTTAAATCTTGTTGGGTTTTGTGTGACGCCAAACGCAAATCACGTAAAGTCACTTCGTCAGAAATAAGTTGATTGGCTCGTTTTTGAATCACAGATCGCCTTTTTTTTGAAACTGCATTCAATTTCTCATTGAGCGTTTTAACCATGTTGCACCTATTTTTTTATCTTTAACAAATACCTATCAAAACGCTTATCAGCTTTTTTAATTAAAAATCTATAAAACCGTTTTTCGCTTGAGCCAGATTTATCGCCACAAACGAGTAAAACTGCCTGTCTTTTGGGATCAAATGCAAATGCTAAACGCCATACTCCATTATCAGCATTAAAGCGAAACTCCTTCATGTTGACGTGCTTTGAACCTTTTAAAGTATCAACATGTGGTCTACCTAATTCTGGACCAAATCTTTCTAATAATTTTAATTGGGCAAAACATTCATTCTAAACGACTTCATTTAATCCATCAAACTCTAATTCAAAATTTTCCTGGAAATTTATCATCCAAGTCATATAAACCTTATGCCATTATGTATTTAAAAAAATATGTCGTCAAGAACATATTTCAGAGGTTGGTTAACAGCTAATATCTATGCTTAGCTGAATAACTGTTTGTTATGTCATTTTGATGAATTTAAAGGATGGGGTGTCGATTTTCTTTCAAGCAAAGAAATAAAATTGTATATTGAAAAAAACAAAAGTAAATAAGAAGTTTTGAATTTTACTTGACTCTATCTTGCTCAAGTACCACAAAACGTTTTATAAACACACCCTGCATCTAATGGAGTTTGATAACTCATGTCATCAGAGCGAAAATCTTCATAAGGCTTCGAAAGTAACTCTAACAAGCGGTTTAGCAACGTTAAATCACCCTGTTCACTCGCAGCTTTCAGCGCTTCTTCCACTTTGTGATTACGTGGCATCACTGCTGGATTATTTGCTCGCATTAATTCAAAAGAAGATTCAAGTGCGCAGGCATTTTGAGAGAGTCGCGCCTGCCAACGCCGATGCCACAATTTAAATCTTTCATCTTGAAATACTTTTCCAGTCGGGAAATTTTTTGAGATTAACGCGCGAAAAGTATTGGTATAATCTGCTTTATTCTCTTGCATCCAAAACAATAAATCGTTGATAAGCATCTCGTCTTCATTTTCTTGCTTAAAGAGACCAAGTTTATTCCGCATCATGGCCAACCAATGTTTTTGATAAGTCCCGGGGAAATTTCCAAGCACATCTTCCACTGTTTGAATAGCGGTTTCTTGTGACTCATGCAAAAGCGGTAGTAACGTCTCTGCAAATCGTGTCAAATTCCATTGTGCAATCTCAGGTTGATTGCCAAAGGCATATCTTCCATAGCGATCAATAGAACTGAATACAGTTTTTGGATCATACGCATCCATAAATGCACATGGCCCATAATCAATGGTTTCTCCAGAAATTGTCATATTATCCGTATTCATTACGCCATGAATAAACCCTACTCGCATCCAATGGGTAATGAGAATAATTTGTTTTTCTATTACCGCCTTCAATAATTCTAACGCTGGATTTTCTGCCTCTTTTAAATGTAGATAATGACGATCAATCGTATAATTAACCATTTTTTTTAAAATCTCTACATTTTCTAAGGTAGCGATATACTCAAAAGTGCCGACGCGAATATGACTTGATGCGACGCGGGTTAAAATCGCACCAGGTTGACTCGTATTTCGAAAAACATCCTCACCCGTAGCAACCACTGCCAAACTACGCGTTGTTGGGATGCCTAAAGCGTACATCGCTTCACTGATAACATATTCACGCAACATAGGGCTAAGCGCTGCTCGACCATCGCCTTGTCGTGAATACGGCGTGCGACCAGAGCCTTTTAATTGAATATCAACACGTTGATGATCAGGCGTAATATGCTCACCCAACACAATAGCACGCCCATCACCTAGCATCGTCAAATGTCCATATTGATGGCCTGCATAAGCTTGTGCGATGGGGGCTGCGCCAACAGGCAAAACATTCCCAGAAAACAACGCAGCTACTCCTGTTTTTGATAGATTAGAAAAATCTAATCCTAAGTTTTCGGCTAATATATGATTGAACAATATTACGTTAGGAGAGCGCACCGGCACAGGACTGAGATGAGAAAACATTTTTTCTGGCAAACAAGCATAGCTATTATCGAAATTCCACGCTGTTTTTTTGATACTCATTTTACCCGCCGCAACAACCAAACACCTATCACAAAGAAAATAGCAATCGGTAAAAACGCCCCGACCCAAGCAGGTACGCGATAAACAATACTAAACTGCCCTAGTAACTGACTTAATAAATAAAAACCCATACTGACGATAACACCGACTAAAACGCGAACGCCTATAGTCCCTGAGCGCGCAGAAACAAAAACAAAGGGAATGGCTAACATCATCATTACCAACATTCCTAATGGTTGAAAAATTCGTTGCCAAAAATCTAAGCTGTAATTATTCAAGGGTAGTTTTGCCTGAGCACGATAATGAATAAATGTATGCAATTTAGATAACGACATTTGTTGTGCATCATCAAAACCATAGGCTAAAGCATCTGGCGTAATTGCTATTGGCCATACTTGTGATATCAATTGAGCTGATTGAGTACGATCTTTAAATATTATTGTTTCCCTGACAGATAAGGCAAGCCAATGATCATCGCGATAAACTACATTTTTTGCCCAAGCTTCTGCGAGTAATTTATTTTGACTGTCAAAATGATAGCGTGTCACACCCATCCAACGGGATCGATCCACAATATGTGCAATATTAAAAAAATCCTCTCCAACACGCATCCAAACTCCCTCGCTGGTCTCAATGGCTTGATTACCTGTAATGGCCTCTTGCTTTAAAGTTTTTGCTTGTGATGACAATATCGGAGCGATCACTTCGCCAACATTAATCGCAATCACGCCAATAATAACGGCTGAAATAAATACAGCTTGCATAATATTTAAAAGCGACACCCCAGAGGCACGCATCACTAATAGTTCACTATGGGAAGATAATGTGCCCAATCCAATTAAAACTCCCAAAAGACCAATCATAGGAAATAAAGTATAAAGATCGGCAGGAATTACCATCGGCACATACAATAATGCTTGAGCAAGACCATAATCCCCACTGCCAATATTTTTAATTTCATTCGCAAATTCAACGAATATATCTACAGCCGTAGCAATCAGTAAAACTGCCAAAGTCGCTTTAATAATAGCCACCATTAAATAGCGCCGTATGATTCCCACACTTATCATTGCACTTGCCTTTGCCTAAAACCTAAAAAAATAATAAATAATAACAATGCGCCATGAATCCACCATAAACCTATCCATTCAGGTATTTTTCCGTGATACATCCAGTTTCGTCCAATAAAAATCATATTGGCATAAACAATATAAATTAATATAGCTGGCATAATTTGATGAAAACGCCCTTGCCGGGGTGCCACTCGACTTAATACTTGGGCTAATATTGCTAATAATATGACTGAAATTGGCAGTGCCATTCGCCATTGTAACTCTGTGGCATAACGAAGTTGATGTTTGGGATTGCTCATAAGCTGCAGACTAGAAAGTGCATCACTGTCTTGAGAAACAAGATTATCTTCTTCTTGTGGTAGCTCAACTCCGTACTGCTTGTATTGAGTCACTTCAAAATCTTGTTTTCCAGGCGTGCCTTGATAGCGGTAACCATCCTTCGCAACTATAAAGACTTTGCTATCTGGCCCCTCTCTTTTTTGAGTGCCTGTATGCGCAGAAGTAATCGTCCACCCTTTTGGCTGACCTTTCTGAAACTCAGCTTTATCAGCAGGATCCCGAGAAGAAGAAGCATCAGCAACAAACAAGTTTTCAGCGGTTTTATGATCTCTAGACACTGACCCCACATAAATAACCCGTCGACCCTCTTCGCTTATTTTAAAGGAACCAGGAACAAGCGTCGCCACCAAATTCTTTGCAGCCGTTGACATTAAAATAGAGTTCTTTTTTTGGGCTAAAAAAGGATTTAAACTAAACATTAACCCGCAAACGAGTATAAACACCACGCTGCTGATCCAAAGGGTGACACGCAATAACTGCCAATGACTCATCCCTGCTGCGAATAATACGGTCATTTCCTGGTCAGCGTAAAAACGACTATAAGTAATTAAAACTCCAAGATACAGCCCTAATGGCAGTAGAAGCCCTAACAAATAAGGAAGTTCCAATAGAATAAGGTTAAATACCGCGCTAGAAGCGAGATGCCCGGTCGCAGCCTGACTCAAAAAACGGATGGTCTGGTTGACTAAAAATACCAAAACAAGAATCAAAGTCACGGCAAATGCCGTTCCATAGACTTCTTTAGCGAAATAACGAGAAATAATCATGCGCCTGAAAACTCTTCAGCTCTTCTAAAGCCGATGACGATAAAATGCGCTAAGTTTACACCAAAGAAAACGACCATGCACGGGAACTTTTTTTGTCTTTCACGAACGACCACGCTACAATGCTACTTTACTATCCCTATAAGGCATTGATCCTATGAAAATACAACTTAAAACCACCTCTTTGCTTGCCATCACGACTGATTGCATTGTTATTGCCACTTGGGGGAACAAGCTGCTTTCTTCTGGCGCTGAAGTTTTGGATCAACGCTTGAAAGGTGCGTTAACGGCATTTTTAAAAAAAACTACGCAATTAGATAATGCAGGGGATAGTGTTTTCTTTACTTTACGTGAGAAAGAGTTAAATGCAGCACAATTACTTTTAGTTAATCTAGGTAACAAGAAAGAATTAACGATAGACGTCTTCAAGAAAGCCATGGATAAAGTGGCAATGTCTCTTGAGGCTATCCGCTGCAAAAGCGTGTGCTTTGCTTTTGACGATATTACGTTTAAAGACGCTAACATTGGACAAGCCGTTCGCACTACTGCGATTGCACTTCAACAAGCCACTTATAGATACGAAATCTATAAATCAAAACCAAAAACCAGCGCGTTAGAACAAGTGATTATTCTCGGCAATAAAGCACAAGAAAAAATTCTACAAGCAGCAGCAAAACAAGCAGAAGCAACCGTGTCAGGCATGAACCTCACCATGGACTTGGCTAACTGCCCACCGAATATTTGTCAGCCTGAATATTTAGCGACACAAGCCAAGCAACTGATGAAAAAATTCTCTAGCGTGACAACAAAAGTACTAGACGAAAAAGCGTTGAAAAAAATCGGCGCTGGCGCAATTCTTGCTGTGGGCCAAGGCAGCAATCATAAACCTAAATTGATTATTATAGAATATCGTGGCGCTGCTAAAACCGAGCAACCGCATGTGCTTGTCGGCAAAGGTATTACCTTTGATACTGGCGGTAATAATTTAAAAAGCTTTGATGGCATGTTAGGCATGAAATATGACATGTGTGGCGCCGCTTCTGTTTTAGGGGTGATGAAAGCCATTGCAGAATTAAAGTTGAAAATTAATGTTGTCGGCATGATTGCAGCTGCTGAAAATATGCCGGGTCAAGATGCTTATCGTCCAGAAGATATTATTACTAGCCTTTCCGGCCAAACGATTGAAGTATTAAATACCGATGCCGAAGGTCGTCTGGTTCTTTGTGATGCGTTAACTTACGCTGAACGTTACAAACCGAAATCAGTGATTGATATTGCGACTCTCACTGGCGCAATTATTACCTGCTTAGGCGATATTAATACCGGTTTATTTAGTAATAATGATCAACTTGCAGAACAAGTGCAACAGGCGGCTGCCACAAGTCAAGATGGTGTATGGCGCTTACCCATCAGTAGTGCTTATGATGCGATGATCAATTCTAATTTTGCGGATATTAAAAATATTGGTGGCCCAGCAGCGGGTTCAATTACTGCTGCGTGTTTCTTAGCACGGTTTACTAAAAAATATCCTTGGGCGCATCTTGATGTCGCAGGAACTGCGTCGGTTAAGCTTGGAATGAATCGAAAAGCAACGGGGCGTCCTGTGCCGTTGTTGATTGAATATTTATTACAGCAAGTTTAAATAACTTTTTTTATGTATCCCGCGTTCGACGCCGCGGGATGACGAAATGCAGAAAGTTTATTTATGCAGAATTAAGCAACGGTGATTCAACCGTAGAAACGATCGTATTCAATCCTTTTGATTGAAAAAAGCGACATAACACCCCTGCTGTTTCGCTGTCACTACTCAACTCTTCTATATCATCCGGCTTTAAAGTTCTGCAAATCCCTGGGAGAGAATCCAACTCTGCCTGGAAATCAGCGAGTTGTTCATCGTTAACTGTCACTGGTTCAGGCCTAAAAACATCTTGCAACAAAAGCTCGCACTGAGGGCCATTGAAAACAAAAGCTGTTCCGAAGTTACTTAAAAGACCCATAACAAAAGCTACTGTTACATTAAGGCCGCAAAATGTTGCAGCATCATAATTAACCTGATCGCCGCTAAAGCCAGAAAAAGCGTAAGACAATCGCATAACAATCATCAATACAAAAAAATAAATAGAAAAACGTGCCGAATCTTGGCTAGTCGATTTTTGACATAAAAATAACTCAATCAGTAATTCTAATAATCCAAAACCTAATACCCCACTAATTGTATAGCCAATATCTGGTCCGATATTACATAGCGCAAAAATTATTCCCAAAGAAAAATGCCATTGAGCTCCGGCTCGATAAGCTTCCACTACATGCCCAAAGTTCTGCCATACGCCCAACAAGCTCCAAAGGCACTTCATTATCAATAGGCAATTATTTTTACGAATAATATTGGTATGAGCAGGGAAATATTCAGGATCGTCCTTTATCTGCAATAGATTTTCCAGCCTTCCTTCAGCATTCAAAAACGATGCGATGTAACTATTTTTTTGATCAGTGTTAGCTTTACGAAAATCATCTGCAAGATCTAAAAAATGATTAACTAACAGTAATTGGATTTTAATTAATTCATTTTTTTTCTCTAGAGCCACATTAGAATAACATGTGGCAAGGCGCAAAGGTTGTAACCAAACCCAGGCCACTTCTGGGTAACATAGCACTTCATAGCAGAGATCAGTACCCGAATAAAAAACTGGTATATTAATCGCGGCTGAAGCACTCACAACAATATTCCAGAGCTCATCATCAGTTAAACTGAGATACCAGAAAGGTACAATACTGCCAGCGCCGCCACATAATGCCACAATTTGCCTAGGAGGATTTTCTTTCCACGCCGACAGCCCAGCCATAAGCCAAGACATAAAAGAGACCTGTCCCCGACCCATTCCGCAAAAAGCAGCCCAATTAAAAAATGAATTCGTCAAAACTGCTGCCGCTCCCAAAAACCATTGATTAAACATCCATGATATATAAGGGTAGTTCTTAGTGTAGGTACTGTAACGCTCGCCAGCATCAAATGCTGAGGTGAAAAAGGTTACACTGCTGAAAAGCGATAACATGCCTACCGCCATAAGAAACGAAGCTGCATGACGGTTACTTGTACTGACAGATGAATTGCTTGCAATTTTCGTTAGTGTTTCTAAAGTCGCTAATAAGGGAAGCTTTTCTGGCTCCTTTAGCAGCGCAGCCAAGCTTTCTGCTATGTCTTCGTCTTCGTTGTAATTATAAAGCGAACTAAACATATCAAATCCTAATTATTTTTTTTGGTATGAATAACATAATAGGCATGGGGTATTAAGATAGCATTAAGAGCTCAAGATTAGAGCAAGAAAAACTACGGAAGCCGTCATGCCAGCTCGCACTGGCATTCAGCTAAAGTTATACCTTGTATTCTTGACTATCCTCGGATGGCATCAACAACGGCTCACGCGCAGAATCATTCGAAGGAAAAAATCTACTAGTAATTATAAAATATCGAGGATCTTTAACAGAACTCTTAAAGTCTTGCAGAGAAATACTTTTCATTTTTTGTGCGAGTTGCCGCAAATTCTGTTGCACAAGAATTTCGTCAGGAAACTGTTCAGCCAGCAGATATTCCATAATATTCGTCTGGAACCACAATTCACATTGTGGACCATTAAAACCAAACACAGTGCCAATATTGGCTATCAGCCCCACCCAGAAAGCAACTTGATCTGACGCGCCACAATCTTTTGCGCCAATGGTATTGACTGCATTATTACTAAAGCCAGAGAAAAAATCAGAAAAACGCATTAGCGCTATCCAACGATAATATCCAGGCGCAGATTGTTGCATTGCAGATTGACGCCAACCGCCTATTTCTAACGCCATTTCAACCGGACCATATCCTAAAATACCTTTAACTGTAAATCCTATGCTGGGTACTAAATTAAAAGCCGCTAAAATAACCCCCATAACAGGATGCAGTTCTGCCCCTGCTTTATAAGATTCAACCGCGTGACCAAAATTCTGTTCCATCGCAAAGGCACCAAAAATAACAAATTTAATGAATAACAATACATTGGATTGATAGACTAAATTTGGTATTAGCGGCATATCCTCTTGATGTACTAGCAAAGCTTGAAGTAAGTCAGTTTCATTATTCTTCAAACGATCAACAAACTTCTTTCTGTTGTCTGGGCTCGTATAGTAAAAAGTGTAATAAGTATCTTCGAGTGCATCGACAAGCAAAGACTTGGCTTTAGCGACTTCAATCAGATGGATACAATTCTCTATTGCCAAGCTCACGTTATCTCTAAAAAAGATGGCGACCAAAGACAAGAAACATAATTGAATATTTAACCAAAAGCGCTGCATGCTTGGATAAGCCGCGACTTGATAACATGTTTCTGCTCCATTATAAAAAATAAATAAACATAATAATGAAGAGATGGTTTCAGGGATAAAAAATTCGATAGGATCACGTATGCTAATATACCAAAAAGGCAGAATCGTAGCCGCACTCACCAGCCACGCATTGCTCTCGACAAGAGGATGCTGCCACATATAGTGCAAATATGCTAAAAGCGCGGGCCATAGTTTTTCTATTGAACCCCAAAGATTAAGGAAAACTTCGTGATTGAAAATAGTATTCGTCAGCGCCACAGAAACAGGTGCAATCCACTCAAAAATGAAACTCGCGTCTTTACCGTGTTCAGGTAGCAATGCTACATAATCTTCACTGGCTTTTTGCGCAGAAAAAAAGAAAATTGCAGCACTGGCAACGGCTAAAAAAGTGGTCCATACTAGGAATTTTGTGGAATAAGTCACTTTCGCTTTAGAAGTCGTGAGATTTTCTAACAGCTGTGTTAATACTAATGGTTGAGGACGACCATCGCTCGAAAATCCAACACTATCTCGTCCACTGGAGTTTATGAACATAAAAGCTACCTTTATTATTCTTAGTATTTACAGACTGCAAATCATATCGATCTTAACTTAAGGGAATATTATTTTGGCAGTTTTAGTTTTTTAAACTCTTTGTAGGGGACAAAATTGACATAAGGATTTGATTTATAAGAAGAACTCGCTGATTTTATAAGAATTTCATATACTTCGTTTTGCGAAAAACAGGAGGTGATATGAAAAACGTCAGC